>JAOMEV010000003.1 GCA_028346125.1 Bacteriovoracales bacterium
TAGTGATATTTTTTTAGTCAAATATAATGGCTCAGGAACTGAGTCTTGGAGAAAACAACTTGGATCAACTTATACTGACGTTGTAAATGGAGTTGATACAGATAGTTCAGGCAATGTTTATATCACAGGTTATACTGAGGGCGATTTAAGTGGAGATAATACAAATGATGCTGATTTCTTTCTTGCCAAATATAATTCATCCGGAACAATTCAGTGGCTGGCCCAACTAGATACAACCAGTGATAACTTCGCTCAAGATATCGTCATAGACACTTCAAACAATATTTATATTACCGGGTACACAAAAGGCTCTTTTGATGGAAGTTCAGACTCTGGAGGATCAGACATTTTTTTAGTAAAATATAATACCTCGGGCGAAAAGCAGTGGTCAGCACAAACTGGAAGCTCTGGTAATGAATACGCAAAAGGGATCTCAGTCGACACTTCTGGAAATATTTATATCACGGGATATACCTCAAGTGAATTAGATGGAAACTCTAACCAGGGGGGTCAGGATTCTTTTGTTATGAAATTTGATTCATCCGGTACAAAACAGTGGACTGTTCAAACGGGCACAACTTACAATGACTTTGCCAATTCTATGGGAATCGACTCCGAAAATAATTTGTTTGTGACTGGAGGAACTGATGGTGGTTTAGATGGGAACATCAATTCTGGAGGGACTGACATTTTCCTATTTAAGCTAAATTCAACCGGTACAAAGCTTTGATTTTAGGCCATTGATATATAAAATTCCACTTGTTTTAATATAAGTAAATGCCTTAGAACAAGTATAAAAAATTAAACAAACCGATTAAATCATTTTAGTCAGACGAATCCATAACTTAGTTTTTTATTTCTTATAAAAATCAATGTTATATTTAAATAATGAAAATATTTATCTTAGGTCTCATTTTTTTTATAGGTTGTGCTCAAAAGAAAACTCTTAAGATAGAAGTTCCAGTAAGTTCAACGACACAATCAAAGGTCAAAAAAGTCCCATCTCAAATAGGGCAAATTACAGTTGATTTCCTAAGAATAAGGGAAAACCCCGACCTTAAAGCAAAAACTCTTTCTTTTTTTTATAAATATATGATGGTTAACATTTTAGAAAGGTCAAAAGTTAAAACGAAAATAAAAAGATCAAATCACTATTGGTATAGAGTTTCAAGAAAAGGCATTTCTGGTTGGGTGTTTGGTAGGTTTGTAGATTTAAAGTTAAAAAACAAAGGCCAAGACTTATTTAGAGGAAGTTCTAATATGGGGTGGTTTTTCAAAAGGTTTTCTAAATGTTACTCAAAAAAAACAAACCTTAAAAATTGTAACGTTCAGTTTTTCACTTTCAGTTTGGAAGATTATAGAAATTTAATTTCAGCGGCCAAAGAGGGAAATCTTTTGGCTAAAACTGCCCTTAAAAAATCTGCTGGAATTTTTTTTCGTAGGTATCCAAACGAAAAAAAGTTTCAACATTTAAAAAAAGGACTTATTGAAAATGACTTATTGAAAATAATAACAAAAAATGATTTTAGCGAAGAAAAAAAATTAATTTTAAATAAAGTTAAAATTAACCCTAATTTTTTGAAACATATTCCAAATAGATATAAAAACGATGAAGACGTAGTCTTATCCGCCGTTAAAAAAAATGGAATGGTCTTAGAGTTTGCTTCAACAAGGTTAAAGAAAAATTTATTTTTGATCAAAACCGCATTGAGAGTAAGCCCAAAGGCCATAAAGTTTGTGAATCCCAAGTTAAGGAGACAAAAAAACTTATTAAAAATAATTACTCAGAAAATAATCAAAAAAGAAAGCTCAAAGGCCATAAAAGTAGTTGTGTCCAATTTAGACCAACAAAAAAAATCATTAGAGAGACGTTCTCCAAAAAGCATCAAAGAAGAATGCGATAAAACATCCTGTTTTAACCTTGGGTTAAAAAAAGAAAAATCCAAAAATTTTCAGGCGTCAAAATTACTTTTTATTAAATCATGCGACTTAAACAATAGTGATGGGTGTATTAAAGTTGGCCTCCATGAGTTTTTGGCCGGAAATGATGAGGCTTCTCAAAAAATGTTAGAGAGATCATGTAAAATGCATTTTAGTTCAGAAAAATGTCTTGGCCTTGAAGATCTGGAATCAAAAAAATATGAAAAAATGGAACGGGCCAAAATTCTCGGGGCCATCTTTGAAGATAAGGCCCCTTGCAAAACATACACTTCATGTTTTAGTGATGGTAAGGGTGATGAAGAGTTAGAGTTGGCGATATTTTTTTTAAATAAATCCTGCATTTTTGAAAAGTGGAGCGCCTGCTCTCTTTTGGGAGACATCTATAAAAAGATAGGAAAAATTAGGAATGCAAAAATGTCCTATGAGAAGGCATGTGACCTCAAATACGCAAAGGGATGTAAAGAGCGTGGAAATATAGAATATAAGGATGGAAACTTTAACCTGGCAAAACACTTTTTTAAAAAAGGCTGCGATCTCCTCAAGGCTGGTGGGGGCTGTTACAATTTGGCCTTTATTTTAGAAAATAAGGAAAACAATATTAGTGGCGCAAAAATGATCTATAAAAAACTATGCCTCTCCAATGTAGGCTATGGAGCGGTGAAAGGATGTTATCATTTGGGAGCTTTAAATCAAAAAGAAAATGACCTCCAATCAGCAAAAAAAAACTACAAGAGGGCCTGCGATCTTGGATATAAACTTGGTGAATTTTTTAATACCTTGGGCAGAACAAAAAGGAATTCCTTTTCTAAAATGTCCTGTTCTCATTTAGGAGAAATTGAAAGGCAATTAGGCAACTTTGAATCTTCAAAAATTGCCAATGAAAAGGCATGTAACCTTGGACTTCATGAAGCTTGTCTTTAGTCCCATGTGTTATTGTTAAGAGATTTCACCTTAAAACCATAATTTCTCAAAACCTTTAAGGCCTTTGCCCCCTGTTTTTTATTTACCACATAAATCCCTATTTTAGCGTGATTTACCATGACTCCTTTAACTGCAAAGACTTGGGCCTTAACATTTTCAAGACCTAAGTAGTAAGCAATATTTTCTTTGATATAAAATTCGTCTTGAAAATTAAGATCGGCCATATAATCTTTACCAAAAAGGTCTAGGTTGGAAATCTGAAAAGATTTTTTTATCTTAAGTTTTAAAGGCCTCCCCCGACTGTTTTTAAATCTCAATGGGAGTTTTTTTTCATTGTAAACACTCAAAACATCTTTTGGTCTTAGGTAGGGGTTCCTTTCCCCCGGCCAATCTGAGTGTGGTATATAATCGATGGGGGACCAAATAAAATCAGGATGAGTGTGATTAAGAGCAGAGTACTTTTCTGCTCCTTCTTCTCCATCATAAAGGTAATTTTCGGGGTTTTCTTGATGGTCCCAAATCCCACCAACAATTTTTCCCACGGATTTAACGACAGTTTCAGAATCCATGCGAAGTGGTTTATCAAAAAACAACTTAAACTTTAAAAGCCTCCCATCATAATGTGTAATCTCTTGGTTCTTCCCCCAATGAAAGTCCATTTTCCCTTTCCAAATATCCTCTACTTCTTCAGTATCTTTAGTTTGCTTATAAATATTAAAAGGAAGGCCTATTCCCCCCTCTTCAACTTTGTCATCACCCCAAAAAAGTTTCATTCTTAAAGATACCGGATAAATTTTTCTACCTGTTTTATTATCTTTTTCAGCAGGATGAATATCATCACTCCTTATGGGAAGAATTCTATAACCTGCAACTGGTTGATTCCAGACCTCATCTCCTGTGAAACGATCTATCGCAAGGCCTTGTTTCATAACACCCATAAAATTTGTAAAAAGAAGAAAAAAGGTTTCAGGAGAAGGGTCCCAAAACTTTTCATACTGAGAAATTCCCTCTTCATCAGATTCCTTTGCCAACTTGGATTTAGGTTTTAAAACCCATTCATTTGTTTTACTTGTCGCGGGAACATTATACCCTTCTACAAAAATATTGTGCTCCATATAGATGGCCGTAAGAAAGGCCTTTTGATCTCTCACACCAAAAATAATGGATTTTCCATTGTTAGGATTAGAGGCCTTCAAAGACGCTCTCGGTTCAACTTCTTTTATCGCCGCTGCACTCCAAGCATTACAGTGTCCCCACCAGCCTAAACACCCTTTATAAATACCTGGGTCATCTGGATTATTTATTTTAACGGTTCGACATGAGTGCTGATCTCTCTCAAAAGTCGCCGAAGGATAGAGAACCTTAACCTTTTGGTTTTTTTCCAAATCTTCAACAAAACGTCCCCAATCTTCCGGTCTTACTTGTTTTTTCTCACTCATCAGCTTTTTGGCCTCCCCTTTATCGGCCAATCTTAGAAAATCATCCCACTTTTCAGCAGGAGAAGTTCCCGGTATAAAAAGTTCCGTTTTTCTATCCCAATCCGGTTGTGAAATTCCATCATATTCAAAAGTCCAATAGCTCGCTGGCCAGGGTATATTTGCAGGCTGTCCCATTCGGGCCTTATTAAAAAGGTATTTAAAATTACGGTTTGCAACTTCAAAGGGCCGTTCATCCGAAGACCAGGAAGATGCACATAAGGTCAAAAGAAGAATTAAATAAGTTATTTTCATTACTATCTCCACTATAGTGAATTGGCCCCATTTCTTAAAACAGCAAAATACCTTCTTGTTTCTATCGTCGTAGGCCAGGCATTTCCTTCACACCATCCCACTCGAACCTTTCGTCCATAAAGGTCTTTATAGTGAGTTCTATAACCTTCTTCACACATTTTATGGGCAACATTAAACTTTCTCATTTGAGAAACAATAAAAGGGTGCTTCGGAACTTTTGTTGCCCCTTTTAAAACTTTTTTCCAATTTTTTCTAGCGACTGGAGAAGTAAAGTTCGGAAGGTCCACAGGAAAACCTGAAAGTCCCGAATCTAAGGGGTAGAAGGGATTTAACTTAAAACTAACAATCCCGACTTCGCCATAATTTTTTCTTGCTTTAGGAACTCTAGCAATTTCATATTCCTGTCCAAAAGGACGTAAAGAATCATCTAAATATATCCTCATGGCGATCTTGTCGTCTTTTCTAATCCTACTTCTTAGAATCTTAGGGAAAGACTGCTTAACTTCAAGAACAAGACAATTTCTTTTTGAAGAAGAAGAAAAATTGTTTTGCGTGAAATACCTAAAGGCCCTCCATTTATCTTTTGAAGTTGCCAAAGAATAACATTTTCCAATCCTTCTCTTTTGGAAACGGTAAATCAAAGGAAAACCCCATTTAAGCTTAGAAAACTTTTTGTTTGGATACTTAAATGCCTGACCGGTTATTTTGGGAAAGACCATGACTTCAAAGTCTGTCGACAAACTTTTAATCCTTGGAAGGAGGTACTCAACTTCTTGAGATCTCTCAGTAAAAGATGCCAATTTCCGACCTTTTTCATGACTCTCCATCCTAGAAAAGGCCTTTTCTAGTGCCAGCCTATAGGCCTTTCCAGAAGACTTTTTTTGTATAGCACAGCCTGTTAAAAACGAACTTAAAAGAAGACAAAAAACGAGTTTCATTAAAATACCCTACGAATATAAATCATTTTATACTATGTTAAAAAACCATGATCATTTGATCAAATTAAAAAGGTTGGATTATTTTTTTTAAGTGCCCTACAAATCAAAAACCATCGTTCCATCTTCTAAAGGATCACTAAGAAACATCTTCTTGTCTATTTTATAATTTTGAGGATTAATCCAAGGACTTTTATCACCTTGTTTTGGAAAAAGGTGAAGAGACCTTTCAAAAAAACCTGGTGTAAAACCCTCTATAAAAGGTTTTTGAAGCATCTCTCTTTCTTTTAAGCGAGGTGTACACTTTTTCATTCCTTTAGACTTTAGGGCATTAAGCAGTCGGCAAAGATAGGTTGAAATGAGATCCGCTCGAAGAGTCCAAGAAGCATTAACATAGCCAAAAACACTTAAAAAATTAGGGACATCTGAAACTCCTGCCCCTTTATAAGTATATCTTTTTGAAAAATCTACCTTTTGACCATTAACCAAAATTTCCATTCCACCAAGCGCTAAAAGTTGAAGGCCTGTTGCCTTAACAATGATGTCAGCTTCAAGTTTTTCACCAGACTTTAACAAAATACCATCTTGAGTAAATGATTTGATATGGTCAGTTACAATAGTGGCCTTCTCCTCTTTTAAAGCTTTAAAAAAGTCACCATCTTTGGCCAAACAAAGCCTCTGGGCCCATGGTTTATAATCTGGAATTAAATGCTTTTCCACATCAAAATGAGGCCCAACTTCCTTTTTAGCTTTCTTTATAAGTAAAGCTTTAGCTTTCTCGGGGTTTCTCTGAGAAAAATGGTAGAGAAATTGTTGGAGAAAATTATATTTTGTTTTCATAACAAAAGAGACAAATTTTCTAGGAAAAAATTTTCTAAGGACATTGGCCAACAAATCTTTACCTGGCCACGAAGTAATATAGGTTGGTGAACGCTGAAGCATTGTAACCTTCTTGGCCTTTTTACACAATTCAGGGACAAGTGTCACGGCAGTTGCTCCTGAGCCAATCACAACTACCCTTTTATCCTCAAGGTCCAAACTCGATGGCCAATTTTGTGCGTGGATAAGAGGTCCTTTAAAAAGATCCTTTCCTTCAAATAAGGGGTCATACCCCTTATCATAACGATAATAACCACTGCACATATAAAGAAATTTACAATGAAAGATCTTTTGATTTTCCACCGTTACTTTCCACAAGGCATCTTCATCATTCCATTCGGCCTTGACTACTTTATGAAGAGTTCGAATATGATCTTCAATATTGTATTCTTTTGCTGCTTCCTTAATATAGTTTAAAATCTTTTCCCCTGAGGGAATAAGTTCTGAGGAATCCCAGGGTTTAAAACTGTAGGCAAGTGTGTACATATCACTATCTGAACGAATCCCTGGATAACGAAATAAATCCCAGGTTCCACCCGTTTTCTCACGCCCTTCCAAAATAACAAAAGTGTGCTCTGGGCATTTTTCCTTAAGATGGCACCCGGCCCCTACTCCCGACAGACCTGCCCCAACAATAACAACGTCAAAAAATTCATTTTTCAAGACTTGTCCTTCATTCGCCCTTTTTTAATAATTCTAGTGCTCGTTCAAGTAATTCTCTTTTCTTACCAATGTCAGTGACAACCTTTGGGTCTACAAAAAGGGAGAATCCATCATGCTTTTCTTTTATCTGAAGATTAAGATCCTCATGCTTTCCTACAACTTTATAGGTTTGAATAGGGTGCTTTATATTTTTCACATTGATCTTATTCAACCTCTCGCAATGAATAGATTCTCGAATAAGTAAATAGGTATCCTCAGAAATAAGAATTTCGTTGGGCCTTGCATTCGATTCTAACCGTGAGGCCAAATTCACCCCATTCCCTATTGTAGTGTAATCCAAACGATCTTGAGAACCAAAATTTCCAACGGTACAAATATCAGTGTGAATACCTATACGTATTTCTAAAGGCTGTGATATTCCTCTTTTTTTCCAAGTATCTCGAATTTCCCAAAGCCTCGAATTCATTTCCATGGCCATCTCAACACAAGAAACCGCATCTTCTTTATGTCCCTTTGAATTGGGGTCTCCAAAAAAGACCATGATGGCATCACCAATATACTTATCAACAGTCCCCCCATGTTTGACTGCAATATTTGTCATGGCCGTTAAATAATCAGTAATAATTTCAGTAAGAACCTCAGGCTCCAAACGTTCTGTAATTTCACTAAAACCTTTTATATCAGAAAAAAAGACCGTTAATCTCTTTCTCTTCGTTTGAATTTTAACCTCAAGGTCTCCTGAAAAAATAGACTCATACACTTGGGGAGAGAAATATTTTGTTAATTTCAATAAAATAGTTTCATTATCTTTTGCTGCCGTTATGTCCGTTCCATAAATATTAACAAAATCAAACTCCGGAACTTGCACAGTATGAAAAAGGAATGTTTTCTCTGCTACTTCAAGTTCCAGAGGGGCCGTTGAAAAATCCTTAGCAGACTCTATTATAATATCGGGAACCTTATCTCCAATTTCAACACCCCATGATTCTTTAATACAAGATCCTGCCTTATTGACATACAAAATGGCACCATCCATATCCGTTCTTAAAACTGGATTAGGGTTTTGGTCTGGAAACTTTGTTATGGCCTTCATCGCCGTGATATCTGTTCCATAAATATTAATAAACTCAAACTGTGGTACGGGAACAATATGAAAAGAAAATGTATACTTCCCAACCTCCATTTCCAATCGCCCACTACCACTCGATTTGGTATGGTCAACTATTTCACCAGGGACAGGTTTCCCAATTTCAATTTTCCATTCTTTTTGAATCTTAAGCCCTGCCTTATTGACGTACAAAAGGGCGCCATCCATATCCGTTCTTAAAACTGGATTAGGGTTTTGGTCTGGAAACTTTGTTATGGCCTTCATCGCCGAAATATCTGTTCCGTAAATATTAATAAATAAAAATTCAGGAACAGGGACTGTGTGAAAAGAAAAAGTATGCTTTCCGATTTCCATTTCCAAAGGACTTTCAACACCTGATTTAGCATGGGCCACAACTTCGTTGGGAACAGAATCCCCGACTTCAATTTCCCATCCTTTTTGAATCCTGATACCAGCTTTATTGGTGTACAAAAGGACACCACTCATACTTATTTTCAAAACAGGATTAGGATTTTGATCTGGAAACTTAAGCAGCGAATCAACCTGCCTTTGCAACGAGTCAATTTTTATTGAATTAGACATAAAGGCCCTTGAGAAAAAATAAAATTTTGTTACGCAAAAACATAAAATCACAAAAATAAAACAAACGTCCATTTTTTATTTATGTAATTCGTTTCAATAGCACAAAAATATGATTAAAATTTTTGAAAAAAAGAAGAACCCATTGCAAAGGCAAACTTAACTAAAAAGTCAGGTTCAGCCCATAACTTTACCAAAAACATCTGAAAAGCTTTTTACTGTTCTGTCTATATTATGCAATTTATCCAGGCCAAAGAGACCAATACGAAAAGTTTGAAAGTCCTCAGGTTCATCACATTTAAGTGGCACTCCGCCCGCAATTTGAATTCCCTTTTCTAAAAACTTTTGACCATTTTTTACGAGAGGATCTTCTGTATAACTGACCACAACACCAGGTGCCTGAAATCCTTCCGCTGCAAGACTTTTAATCCCCTTACTTTTAAGGAAAGCACGAATTCGATTTCCAAGTTCTTGTTGTTCATTACGGACTTTATCTAGGCCATACTCGAGGGCCTCTTTCATAGCGTCGCGAAACATACGGATGCTATCTGTAGGCATTGTTGCATGGTAAGCATGACCACCATTCTCATAGGCCTCCATAATCTGGAGCCATTTTTTTAAATCACAGGCAAAGCTTGTACTGGAGGTTGAGTGAATGCGTTCTTTCGCTAAGGGCCCAAGCATAACGAGAGCGCAACAAGGAGAAGAACTCCATCCTTTCTGAGGAGCACTGATAAGAATATCTACGCCACATTTTTCCATATCAACCCAAATTGTCCCCGAGGCAATACAGTCTAACACCATCATTCCACCTACTGAGTGAACAGCTTCAGCAACAGTGCGAATGTATTCATCTGGAAGAATCATTCCTGAAGCAGTCTCCACATGGGGAGCAAAAACAAGATCAGGTTTTACTTCTTTGATAGTTTTAACAACTTCTTCAATAGGAGCTGGCGCAAAGGGTGCTTGTTTCCCTTCTTCAATAGGTCTGGCCTTTAAAACTGTTGAGCTAGAAGGAATTTTTCCCGCTTCAAAAATCTGACTCCAACGATAACTAAAAAATCCATTTCGAATAACCAAGCACTTTTTATCTGTCGCAAACTGGCGAGCAACGGCCTCCATTCCAAAGGTTCCACTCCCCGGAACAACGGCAACGGCCTTTGCATGATAAACCTCTTTCAATGAATTTGAAATATCCCTCATCACTTCCTGGAACGGCCCTGACATATGATTTAAAGAACGGTCTGTGTAGACCACTGAATATTCTAATGGGCCAGAAGGATCTATGTGAGAGAGTAAACTTGCCATCTTGATCTCCTTTTAACAAAGAGAACGATGTTTACTTTGAATTTTTTCTTTGTCAAGAAAAACTCTTCCTGACCAAAAAGTCAAAGCTCGCTTTCTAAGGCAAAACCCATGTTCGAGGCCATACTTGATGAGTAGGCACTATTGTAATTTTTAGCGAGATTTTCATTTCTTACCTTTATCTCTGCTGGAGTCATCGGTACCATATAAAGGTCAACGCCTCCCCCGGCCTTCACGTTGGGGAAAACATAAGTGTTTGCCCTAAAGGAAACTTTTGTGCTGTCATCCTTATTCCTTACAGCACCCGCTTCTAAATTTCCGGTTCCTGCCCAAAAAGTTTCAGCTCCTTTTGATTTTCCTACTTTAAGTCCTATGCCATCTATTTTTCCACCAACTTGGTAATTTTCTGCATCTTTAAACTTAATAGAATTATCTCCAACCTTTTTCTCAAAAGTAACGCTGGTATTGTCAGCAACATGACTATGCCATTCTTTACCAAAAACTCCCCACAATGAATCCATGAGGCTTGTTCCCGAAGCGACCTTTGCCGTTTTCCCATCAACATTTTTAAAAGTACCACTCGATGACGGTTTCGCAATAACTTCTTTATAAGAAGCTTTTATAGGCCCTCCTTTTACCTGGGCCTGGGCCGTAACTTTGCCCTTAAAATCTGTTCTAAAGCCAGCATTAGAACCTCCTTTAGAAACTCCGACAAAACCATCAACACTTGAACCCATAGGATTTTTTAATTTTCCTTTAGTTCGTATTTCAGTTTTTGCTGGCCCGTAACCTAAACTAAAATTAGTTTTTAAAGTAGCATCACTAAAAGTTTTCTTTTGAACATCATATGATTTCCAAACTTCGGCCCCACCTGAGGCAATACCGGCATTGGCCTGAACCTTACCCATCATATCAACTTTAGTAACTTTTGAATTCCACATAAGCTTAAACATTCCAGGCCTTCCTGGGTTAGAACTTGAACCTGTCGGTAGACTACCCGACCACAAAGTTCCTCCAGCATAGCCAGGCTCATCGCCTAATTCAAATTGGGCCATTGCTTGTTGACCTAGGAATGTTACAAAAAAGAAGGACAATAAAATTTTAAATCTTTTCATTTTTCACACCTCTATTTTTTCCATTTTTTTAAAAAGCGAAGGCCCTTGAGACTATTTTTGTAGAGGTCCTTTCGTGGATCCGTGATTTCATTCAAATAGGCCTTGACCTTTCCCTGTTCTTTTAGTTTTTTGAATCCCTCATTAAAATCATTAATTAATTTTTGATTTTGGGAGTGCTTTTTACTTAAGATAAGGTGACTCCATCCTTCATAGAGAGGCTTCTTCTCGTGGTGGGTCACCATTCTCTGATACTTTTTAGGAAAATACTCTTTCAACTGGTGATAGCCAACAAGCTTTTCCTGGGGAAACAAATCTATTTTTTTGTGGACGAGGTAAGCAAAGGCAAATTCACTTAGGTAGGTTCTTCCGACTTTTATTCTCCCCTTCCTCTCTGCTTCAGCGAATTCCTTTCCATAGTGAAAACCAATAATCGCACCGATCCTAAGCCTTGAAAGGTCTGATAATCTATTAAAAATAACGGGGGATTCTTTTCGATGAAAAAATACATGTTTTTCGTGAATTAGGGGCTCACTGTAATGAAAATCCTTTTCTCTTTCTGGAGTCTTAAACCAAAGAAGAGTTCCATGAACTTTTCCACCTTTTGGTGTTCTTCCCTTTTTTCCCCAGGCCATGCTTTCCTGCCAATGGGCAAAATGAATCTCTACCTTGTGCCCTTTCATTTCAAAGGCCTCTGTTACAATTTTTCCAGCTATTCCATTTTTGTCCATTTTTGGCGAAAGATAAGGTGGCCAGTTTCCGGCCATAAGGTGAATCGTTTCAGCAAAAGTAGAGTTTAAAAATAAAAAAGAAAAGAGCAATAATACAAGTTTCTTTTTTTTCATCAAGGTATCCTTATTTAATAAAATATTGTTTAGGTAACCTTATTTACGGAAAGTAAAAATATAACTTTTGCTAAAACATTTAAGGTGGCAAAAAGTCCTAGTATGAGTTGATCACTATAGTCAGCTTTAACGAAGAAACTGCTCCACTTTTTTCTTTTGTTTTCTAAGGTAGTTGTTAAAATCATCAACAAACTTGATGTATTCTTTGGCCTTTTTGTCGCCTTTTTTGGATAAATTCCAGCGGTCCTTATAAAATTTAGACTTTTTCCTCATACCAACTTTTAATAGGGCCTGATTATAACGATTTAAATAAAAACGATAATGGTCACTCAAACCTTCAAAAGTCCTCTTTCCCTGTGGGTGATAATATGAAAACTCCCTTTTATCTCCTGCCGTGGTATAACGAGTAATTCTACTTTTGAGAGAAAAATCTTTAGTTCTAAAGTTACTAAACCATTCTTTAAAATCCGCAGCACTCTGAAAGGGGTTTTTCACTTTTTCTTTAAACCAATGGAATTTATTTTTTATACTTTTTTTTCTACTCGAACCTGAAAGCGCCAAAACTTGAAGAACATAATCATTATTTTTAAAAAGACGATTTAATTTATTTTTTACAACTTTGGAATGGGGATTGCCAATTGTACCGTAAAGAGGAATTTTTTCGACAATCGTTCCTGGCCGTTGAGGAATAAACCCTCCTTCTCCTAAGTTGACAGACTCTTGAAAAACTCGTCTCTTTTCTTTATCACTCCAATAGTTATCAATATCAATAGGTTCTCTATTTAAATTATCAAAAATCTCTACAAAATAATTGGCAGGGATAGCAACTTGAGTAAATTGTTTAAACAAAGGGAGGTCAGTCATCACCGGGGGAAAAATCCCTGTGACTTTTGCAAGAGAATTGATGGCCAAATGAGTACAATTTTTAAAAAACATGTCCCACTCATAGACCGCTTTTTTCTTAACTCCAGATGATAAAAAGCGTCCTCTATATTTTTCTCCTACTTTAACAAGTTTTCTATCTTCATTCGACTCTTCGACCATTTTTTTCATGAGCCTCTTATTTAAAGGAATATTGACACAATAAAGATTCCTCCCATAAGAAATAGCTATCCCTGTACCAAAAGCTATTTTAGCTATTTCAATATGTTTCTCTTTATCTCTCTGTTTAGACAATTTATCAGAAAATTCAGTTGCCTCCATAGACTTGGCCCAAGAATAGGCTTCCTTTTTAAAAAGAACCCCATTTGTCGCACCTTTTGATACAGCGTACTCCGACACTTTATTTCTGCCCGAATCATCCAAAATATCTTTACCATTAAGAAGTCCCACTCCTAAAAAAAGATCAAGTCCTGGAACATTCATATAAATCGTATTTTTTAAATAAGAATCTACAGTTATTCCAGTGCCTAGATTAGGATTATTGAGCTTTTTGCGATTTGACTTATATTCTGGAAGATCCTCACACATCACAAGGGGGCTAAGGGAATTTATTCCTTTCCTTTTATCAATACATACCTTGCTCAAAAACATGAATGCATGACCACCAATTCCACCTCCCTCACCTTCAAAAGGGGTTCGCTGAGTACTCGCACAATACTTATAATAATAAGGATACATGTTTGACATAACATGAGGTGGAGCGAAGGTACCTGGAGAAACTGTCTCTTTGAAGCCAGCAGGAAATTTTGCCCAATTAACTTCCATTAAGAGTAAAAATGCAATAAATACCTTTTGTACCTTAAGCATAATTTTTTCCTTACTTTAAGACTTTGCTTTATCAAGAGGAACCTTATGGTCAATCTCTATTTTAAATTCTGTTCCTTTTCCTGGAATGTTATTAAGAGTAAGCTCTGCCCCTATGGCCTCTAGGTTCTTTTTCACAACATCCATACCGACCCCTCTTCCTGAGACTTCTGTTGTGACCTCTTTTGTACTAAAATTTGGTAAGAAGATTAATGCAACTTTTTCATCATCACTCATTGAATCAAATTGATCTTCGGAAACAATATTTTGCTGAAGGGCCTTCTTAAAAACAGCTTCGGGGTTTACTCCCTTACCATCATCCCTCACACATATTTCAAGAATATCTTCTGACTTAGCATTGCACTCTATTTCAAGTGTTCCAAATTCTTCCTTCCCTTTTGAGATACGGATATCAGGGCCTTCAATCCCATGATCAAGAGAATTTCTTACAAGATGAATCATGGAGTCTAGAAGAAGGTTTAATTTATCCCTATGAAGAGAACCTTGATCACCAGAAAGAACAAATTGAACTTTCTTCCCAAGGTCCTGAGAAAGTTCTTTAACGATACTTTTAAATCGCACAAAAGAGTATTTAACTGGCATATCCAAGAGCCTATCAAATTGATTAAAAACATTATTAAGCTCATTTTTTCCTTCAGATTCTTGAAGGTAAGAGATCGTTTTTTTAAATTGATTAAAGTTATCAAGAAGAACTTCCACCATTTGCGGCATAACAACTTCTTTTGACTCACTTTCAAACTCTGTGTAAAGCCGAAGAAAAGTTAGTACTTCCAGTTGCCTTAAATAACTATCATGTTTTGTTTCGACAAACCTTTTTAGTGTAAAAAAGAAAGTGCTATTTCCTTCCTCTTCATTGGTTATTGTTTTACCTATAGACTCTGGCGAAAAATTATCTTCTAAATCGTTAAGAACTCCAGGCAATTTATCAAGAAATTGGCCAGTAGGAACAAAAGATTTAATGGCCATATTGTGGGAACATTGAAGAAAAGTTTCCATAATTTCAAAAAACTTTTGTGGTGTTTCTTCTTCTCTTTTCAAACTCCTAAGGAAAGAGATAAAGACTGTTTTTCCTAAAGACCCCTCCTGATCAAGATCTAAATTATTTTCTTGAAAGCCCTTGAAAGTTTCACGCATCATTTCAGGGTTACTATTTTTGTTTAAATCAAGAGATGAAATAAGTGCGAGATAACTCCAAATTTCCCGACAATAAGGAAGTAAGGTTTTATCTAGAAGCTTATCCCCTTCGATTACCAAAAATCCTTTTTTGACAATTCGGTCTATAAAATCCAAGTTATTTTCTTTGGCGGTAATTTTGAGCGCCTCAAGACCGACTTTGATATCATGGTCATCTAATTTGTCTTCCAGAACATTTTTGGCCAAAGAAAATGACTCGTTAAAAACTTTAACCCAGGACTCATGAGAAACAGATTGCCTATCCTTGTGCATCTGGGCCTTAAAAAAAAGTTCTTTTCCTAATTGAAAGACCTTCTTTTGAGGCATTAAGATGCATTCTTCGAATTTTTCCTTTGTTAGATCACCATCATGACCAAAGACCTCTAAACCTGTTTCCAAGGTGTGTACGAGATCAGACATTTCTCTTTCACCAATAGAGCGAGCAATTCCTTTGGTTGTATGAAGACACATTTTCAACTGGTAAAAAAAGTTAGAAAAGGTATCCCTACTTTTAATTCGTTTAACTTTTTCGGAAAAATTCTTGCCCTCAATCTTTTCTAGAGGATGAGTGATTGCCTCTTGTAAAAGGAGGTCAAAAAGGTAAAGGGAATGCTGAAGCTCTCGTTTAAACTTTTTATCTTCCGTAAAGTGAAGATCAAAAACTTCTTGACCAACTTTCATATAGTCATTAATCTGCCCTTGTACGCCATACAGTTGTTGAATGAACTCATCAACGGTCGTAAACTCTGGTTTTGTTTCTTCTTTTTCAAGATCCTTAAAGTCTGTTACTTTTGTTTCAAGGTGATGAACCATCGTTGAAATAAGTGAAAGACCAAAAATTCTAGAGTTTCCTTTAAGAGTATGAAGGTTCCTAAAAAGGCTTTCTAACTCGGGGAATTTTTCTTTTTCAGAAATATTATTGCGATAATCTTTTGTCGCATTAATAGCATTTCCTGCTAACTTAATCGCATTGGTGAAAAACATACCCAAGTCTTCTTTATTTGATGATGCCATTTCCTGAAGCATCTGAATATTTTTTGAAGCTGCCGTTTTTTGTTCACTCATTTCTTTTTCTAATTTTTCTATTTCAGTAATATCTTCCACAACAAACATAATTCTTTCTAAGGTCTCATTACTATTCCAAAGTGGGTTATAAACAAGCTTCAGGATTTTATCATCTACCTCATCACTTTCTTTATAAATAATTCTACGGGGAAAATTATCTTCCGACAGGTCCCACTGAAGTTCATCAGAGTCAAAGCATGCATTAAAACAACTTTCAATGGTTGCGAATATTTCAGATGACTTATCAATTGATGCATAAACATGATCAAAAACGTTTTCTCCTTCAATATTTTTCCCAAAAATATCCATTGTGAAACGAGAAACAGGTGTCATAACTATTCCGTCACTATTAATTGTAAAAACGGATTGCCTCATATTATTAAGTAAATTTGAAACATTCCCTTCAGATTCCTCTGCTCGCTCTTTTGCATCTACCGCCTCTTTGGTTCTTACAACAACTTCTTTTTCCAAATCTTTACTAAGCTTTTCGGCCGTTTTATAGGCCCTTGAAAAGTTTGTCGCGAGAATATAACTTTGTATAAAAATAAAGGCCATAAATGTATAAGGAGTTATAAATGGAGGCTCCGTTACCTTATGGGTTATAAGAAGGTCATACACGACCCCGAAAGAAAAAACGAAAACAGCAAGAAGTAAAAGCCTTGCATTCTGGGCATTTTTGACTGAGGCCCTAACAATATTAAAAGTTGTATAAAGAAGACCTGAGAACAAAATAACCTGATAAATATTCAATCCTAGCTTTTGGGTATAAACAACGGGTGTATTAAATAAGCTATAAAGAGAGAATAAAATACCACAAGTACCAAAAAACATAATCACTTTTTTATTAATATAATCTTTTAAAAGCTCGTGTATAAACATTATAAATATAGGTACACCTAAATACATCGATATATATTCGATATAAGAATTAAGCATAAAAAGAGTTTTTGACTTTTCAACAAAATACATCAAAAATGTTTTCTCAGCGAACTCCCTCAAAAAAAAGTTAAAGCATAAAATTCCAAACCATAAGCTCCCTAGATCTTCTCTCCTAAGACTAAAAAGGCCAAAATGGTAAAGAGACATAATTAAAATAACTCCAAGAAGGAAGAATGCCCTAAAGTTATTTTTAGTAAACTCTTCAGTGATTACTGATCCTTTTCCCATGGTGAATGATCCAAAAAAGCCTCCCGCACGATAATGAAAATTAGATGTTTGAACTAGAATAGTAAAATCACCACTTTCAAGCGTAACCTCTGCCATTCTTTGAGATGCGGTTGGTATAGAGGTTTCTGACGATGTTCCGACTTGGCCTGCTTTAAACACAGGAATTATTTTATCTCCCTGTACAATCGTAAATGAATAGGCCGTCGCAAAATAACGAACAAAAAATGCTATCTTGGTCTTTGTTTTTAGGCCTTCGACTTTTAGAACATAAGTTCCATAACCCAAAGTAAATTGTTTTTTAGGATTATTTGGATCTTTTATGGCATTAGTCCACTCACCAGGCATTTTCACTTTTATAGGACTTGGTGGTAGGCCCTCTTTTAAAATTTCTTCAGGTTTAATTAATTTTTTCCAGTAAAAATGCCAATCTCCATAAAGTTCGATTTTTTCATTTTTATCAATATCCCACTGACTTAAGTCTATTCTTCCTTTTTTAGCAATTGGATTTGCCAGACAAAGATCATAAAGAAAAATAAACATGAAGAGAAAACGAAAACATATTTTCATAAAAAACCTTCCTTAATAATGAGGCTTATCGTAAATTTGACTAGTTCAATTAAGTTTTTTGAGGAAGGAAATTAAATTTTTTGAGGAATAAATTTTAATTTGTCTTTAAAATACTTATTAAATAAAATTTAGGTAACAATAAATTTTTGGGTGACTTTCGATTCAACAGTATCTCCATCTGGATCAAGCCGGTCTTCAAACACTGCACAACTAAAACTTTGCTCATTGTTTAGTACGGTCAAAGGAAAATGCCATACTCCTGGTTTATAAATAATTCCCTGAGATCCTTTGGCCTTGAAGGCCTTAAGGGTACCAGGAATAGAAGTATCTGTTCCTCTGGCAACAATAACCAAATACTCGGTCTCCTTTCCGAAAGGCCTTTTTGGGCACAAGGGAATGAAGGCCTGCGAGGAATTAGGATGTTTTTCCAAAAGCTCAACTTTAATAGGTAAAGTCGATGGCCTTATATGAAAAATACTCATGCAGGCCTTTGCATTCGGTCTCAAGTTTTCAAAATTGTCACAAATAACTTTCTTTTCACCTCTCCCCTGATTGACACTTGTACCGATAGTTCCATCATCTTTTCTCTCAACAACATATCCAAACTCAGAGAATGATTCCTGAGTTAAGGGAGTTAAATAAATTTCAGGCAAGATATTGACCTCTATTGTTTCCATCTTCTTTTCCCTAATTAAGAGGCATAACGTCCCTTAATCTGCATTATTTTCCAAACCAATATGTGAAACAGGTACTCCAAAAACTTTAAAACGATTAATTCCGCCATCTGGAAAGAGCCTTAAACGAACCTTCTTTGTCCTAGTTGTTTTGCAATTTATTCTCAAGCGGTTTCCGGCCCAAGGCTTGACTCTCATTTTTTCGGCCATAGGAACCCACTTACCATCAACCTCTCCATAAACATCAAGGTCGCGTGGGCTGTTGTTAATAAAATAAGAAAAATCAAATTCAAGAGTATCAACATCACAAAGCTTTCTCAAACCTACGACAACTTCTTCATTATGATTTCCCCGACTCCGGCTTGACTCTAACCCATCTTCCATCCCAACAGGAGAATCTGAAGAAAGTATAAGATGGGCGGGTGAGTAATGCTCATCTGTACACGCTAGAACTCTTCCCCCATATTCGGCCGAAGAAACATCAACAGGTTTGGCCTTATTTATACACATCCAGCGAGTATCAATGACTTTTTGATCAAGCTCCTCGGCCTTAAGAAAAGCCTTTTCCTCTCCCTTTGGAATGATCGACTGACATTTTTCGATAGAAACGCCTTCCTTTTTAAGTGATTTTTGGACAGAATCCGGCAAGTCCTTAATTTCTTCACTTCGATAAAGTCCTAGGCGAGAAATCCCACCATCGGGATATCCAGAAACAGAAAGTTTGCTCCAGGTTTTCCTTAATTCCTGTGGGATCTTAAACCAATGACTAGAATGTCCAAAAAGTTCCGTTTTAGATAACAAATATTCCCACTTTCGATTTTCTTCGTCCCATCCTCGAAGGTCTGCAAACTGGCAGTGATTACCATTATGAAACTCCGTAGAAAAGTGGATTAAATCAAATTCACTCGGTGCTTTAAGAGTAAAAATGGCAGTTTCCTTATCTTGAGGATTATGTCTCTTACTCTCCCAACTATCCATAATTTTTCCCTGTCTACCAAATTCATTCGGGTCAAATGTCGGACATCGATTACTAAAAAGGTTAGAGGCCCTGGCGAAGCTTTGATCTGTACAATGTAAAATATTGGCCTCCACAGCTACATTTTTTTCGGACCACTTAGCAATTGCTCCTTGCCTAAAAGGCATTTCAGGGAGTACTTCTTGAAAATAACGAAGAACCATATCTTTCAAAGATTTACTTACTATATCTTCAGGGTTCAACCCATCAGTCTCCAAAAAAGATTCTCCAAGATTGAGACCGTGCCAAGGTATCAAAAGTTCCCTTGCGACAAAACAATTTAACTTCATTGCATTGTCACTACCATTACTTGCAATAACAAACCCCTCCCCCTGATTGGGGCCACTCACACAGCATACAAATAATCCACGAAAGCCATCATTGGCAGCATGATGGAGTGCGATACGATTCAATCCTGCTTTTGCAATGAAAATACCCAACCCAACTTTAGCACCGATGAAATCGACACTTCCCTGACAACGTTCAGAGTGAAGCATGAGAACAGCTGTGTTGTGATTAATACCTCCCGAGCCTTCAATATCATGATAAGCATTAACCAGGTGAGACAAAAAAAGAGCATAAGAGCGTGTGGTACATTCGCCACCAGCGGCTAAAGCAGGAAATGTTAAGGCCCCTCCCTCAACAGGAGTTCCATCATCATAATACCCTCTTGCAAATACTGGTGAATCGGTTTCCCTAGTAAAACGGAAATCTGAAAGGCCCATCCCATCAAGAAAAGGGCGCATCAACCTTTCTATAGATCTTTGACCTATTTCTTCAATAATATATTGTAAAAGTATGAAGCCCCCACCAGAAAATGAAAAGGTTTCTCCAGGCCTTCTAGAAATTTGAACGACTGGATGTCCTCCTTTTCCCTGAAGAAGTTCAAGACAATTTGAAGGTTGGCCTAATCGTTCTCCTGTAACGTAACCCACATCTAAGGCAGTGTGATCAAGTAGCTGATCTATTTGAACCTGATTGGCCCATTCTGAATCATTCTCAGGCCCGGACTTTAAACGGAAAACACTTTTATGTCTGGACAAAATATCATTAACTTTGGTCGTCAATGGAATATCTTTTTCCTCAAAAAATTGAATTGCATAAGCAGTTGCAATGACTTTGCTCATTGAGGCCATTTGGAAACGAGTAATTGGAGTAATTTTCGTATTTTTTGATGTATCAGATAGTCCCCAACTGTAGGTCTCACCTACACCACAGGGCAGACCTTTCAAACAGGTTACCGAAAGACCGGCCACGTGACTTTGATTTAACATTGATTTAACTTTTTTCTCACTAAACAAACTCATCATCAACTCCTTGAGCTCAGAAGGAAGGGCAAGAGATAATAAATCTTCCAAAACATACAAGCCTAAATAAACTGTGCAGGATATTATCACCTTGTTTATTCAAGGGTCAAGGTTACTAAAATTTTAAAGATACCTTTTTTGATCAATAAGGTTGATTTACAGAAATTAGTTTAAAACCAAAACTCTGACAAAAAACATATGAAACTCTAAATTAACCTATTTAAAGTACCGAAAGGACTTATTAATAGTCACCATATTAAGTTGAGAAAATGAGAAAGTTTTTTTGGTTCTTTTTAACTCAGTTCTTTATATTTTTTGCACTAACTGCGAATGCTGTTAAAAAGAATCCGATATCAATAAACAATAATTTTTCAAGTCCAATATCACTTTCTGGTGAATGGAACTTTTATCCTAATAAAATTATTAATCCAAAAGAATTTTTGAATAACAAGGTTGAAGTTGATCCCATAAAAATAAAAATAACTACACCATGGAGTAATCAAGGCCTTAGGAAAAATGGGTTTGGTACTTACACAATTGAAGTCAAAGGAGCAAATAAAAACCCTTTCTATTTTAATACTCCTCGTGCAAACAGCGCGAGCGCTGTTTTTGTAATAGATGGAAAAAGAATTGTCAGCATAGTTAGAAATGGAATAGTTGGCAAAAATGCTGGGGAAGAGGTACCAGGTTTTAAAAAATCATCGAAAAAGGTCTTTCCAAGAAGTAATAAAATTTTATTTGTGATTCAAATATCCAATTTTCATTACCAGGATGGAGGCTTTAAAGGACCGCCTTCCATTTCCAAGACAAGTGACCTGAGTAGAGAAATATATTCCTCTGCCTTATTTTTTGGATTTTTGTTGGTGATGATCTGTTTTTATTTTGGTCTTTTTTTACAAGGAAGAAATAAAAAATCATCCTTATATTTTGGAATTATGCTTATTGCCTTGTGCGCTTGGATGACAGGTGATGGCCATATCTGGATATTCTTAGACTGGTCTAAATACCTTTGGTCATTTTTAAACAAATTAGAACATTCGGCTTTAATTATTGGGCCCCTGGCATATTCTTATTTTCTAAGAGAAATGTTTCCCCAATCAAACCTTTTTAAATCTTCAGTCAAATTTGGAGGCCATATAGGTCTTGTTCTTGTCGCCATTATTACTTTTTTCCCTTCAACTTTTTTCACAAAAGAAATTATCCTTATTCCGACCAGGTTTTTTTTAGTTTTAAGTTGTTTTTCTTTTATATTAGGTTTGGCAAAGTGCTGCAAAGAAGAAAAAATTGCGCAATATTTACTCATATTTCTTTTTTTCCCAATAATAACATTTGGAATGGATGCTTTCGAAAACTTAGGACTAACGATTTGGATATTAGGGCAAAGCTATATTCTTTCACGAAATTTTTCTAACCGTTACGATGATCTTGAAAGGTTATCCAAAAGTCTTAAAAAAGAGCTAAAGCTAAACACAAGAAATTGGGAGGATGAAAGAGATAAGGTTTCAAATTTTCTCAATAGTGTTAATGAAGCTGTGTTCAGTATTGATTATAAAGGCATAATTAAAGAAGGTTCAATTTCCAAGTCTACTAAAGACATTTTTGAACAGGATATGGTAGGAAAGTCTGTATATGAAACCCTTTTTTCTTCTATACCAAGAAATACTGAAATTTTTATAAAAATCCAATCTGGAATTTCAACATCAATAGGGACGACTGTAGGGCATTGGGAAATTTGGAAAGATGATTTACCAAAAATAGTAAAATATAAATCCCCAGTTGATGATAAATATCTGTCTATAAATTACGAGGGAATACTAACAAGTGACGATAAAGAAGTTAAAGAGATTATTCTTTCTGTAGGGGATATCACCGAAAAAGAAAATTTAAAAGTAGAAAGGGCCAAAGAAAGAAAAAGAAACATCATTATTAGTGAATTAGCGCCGGAAAGAGGAAGAGACTTAGAAAAATACAAAAATAATCTTGAATATTTTTTTGACCAGTCTAGAAAACTAATAAGTGAAGCAAGTAGTGTTGCTTCAGCAAAAAGTTTAGAAGAAATTAATAAATGGGATGAACAGTTAATTTGGAAAAACATTCATAAAGTAAAAGGAAACTCTAGATTATTTGGACTCAAAGGTCTTTCTTCAAAACTTCATGAAGAGGAAAGTAAATTTTTAGATTTTAAGCGTGGAAAAAAAAGAATGTCTGATGACATTATTCTTGAAATATGTAGTAGTTTACTTGCAACAATTGAAATACTTTCAGATTACGAATCAACAGCAAAGGATATATTTGGAATTGGTACCCAAACAACAAAATTAAAGGAAACTAAGCATATTGAAGTAGAAAAACTAGATATAATGGATGGAAAGATACTCACTCTGTCAAAGAGTTTGGATCTACCTGAAATAAAAGATCTGAAAAATGAATGGGACAATTTGCTTCAATCCTCGACCACCGATTTATTTTCAGGCTTTGAGTCCCTTATTGAAAGCATTTCAAGAGAACTTGGCAAGGAAGTTTCTTACAGGGTTGGTGGAGATGACATTCACCTAGATGGTAAAAGGTTTTCCAAAATTTTAGACGCTTTAACACATATTTTAAGAAATTGCATCGATCACGGTATTGAACTCCCTACTGAAAGACTTATAAATGATAAACCTAAAAAGGGAAACATTGATATAAATTGTTTCAAAGAAAATACTAATCTTAAATTAATTGTGAAAGATGATGGTCGTGGAATAGATGGAGAATTAATTTCTAAAAAGGCCCTTGAGAAAAAATTTATTTCCAAAGAAGAGCACGAATCAATGATAGAGTCCGAAAAAATTGATCTTATTTTTAGGCCTGGTTTTTCTTCTAAAGACGAGGCAACGGAAATCTCTGGAAGAGGGATAGGTATGGATATAGTAAAGTCAAATATTGAAGATTTGGATGGAAAAATTGAAGTTAAAACCCAAAAGGGAAAAGGAAGTGACTTTATAATCACCTTACCAATAAAAACTTCCTAAATGACCCTCTTAATCTTTAGGTATTTTATTATGAATCGATCCAGTAATAATCCAAAGCAGAATAGTAATAAGAAAGTAAGCCCCTGTAGAAAGCCATGCCAGCCCTACTTCATTTAGGCCACAAGCTATTCCACAAACGATACTAAATAAAACATTGGAATTAGACATATTTCTAGAAAGCTTAATCCGAAACCGAATGAGAGCTATGGCCGCACCAATAGCAAAGGCCCTTGCTAAATTATTATTAACTAAAATCATAACAGATGTCATGCCAGTACATAGGTACATTATATTAACTGTACCTAAAATAAGTTCTATCTTTTCTTCTGAAGGACCCTTAGCATCTTTTAAAAGACTTCTACTTGTAAAATAGGTTACAATACAAAGAGATGCGCCAATTGCGAAAGAATGAAATAAAATAATTATAAGCTCACTCAAACTATAGCCAATAATTATATTTTCTGTTGAAGAAAGGGCCCTTGAAATTAAGTTTTGCCCCATAATCTTTTCCTTGACAAAAATACTACTAATATCTTGTCGGGAACTTTAATTTAAACTTAAAAAGACTTGTAATAATCATAATATTTAATCAATGGAGTTTATCGAGACTAAATAATTCTTACCCTTAAATGTTAATTTTGTGGCTTAATATTAGAAATAATAATTTAATGACAAAACCCGATTATTTTAATTGTCTTTTTTTAAAAGATAACAATCAAATTTCTACAAGATATTAAGGCCACTTACTAAAATAAGATACAATCACAAGATAAATAGACCGAGGCCACGACAAGGTCGTCCTTATCATGACTCTAAAGCCTAAAGTGCCGTATCGACTTGCATTAATATATAGCTTATCCTTGAATTAGATTAAGTTTTACTTTTTTAAAAATTTTTTTTTGCTCTTGAATAAAATGAATTTTAAAAATATCTTTAAAGTACTTCTCCTTTTAAAAATACTTATAATTCTTTCCCCTTCATCTAATTTAATGTCTAAAATAATCGAAGGCGTTTTGAACCTTGAAACTCATAAATTTCAGGAAGGCGCTATATCCCTAGAGGGAAATTGGTTATTTTTTCATAACCAATTTCTTGACCCTAAAAAATTAATAAATGAAGAGATATTATCGAAAGGAATAAAAATTAAAGTGCCTGGAGCATGGAGAAAACAGAATATCCAGGGCCTGGATCGATTTGGTTATGGAAGTTACCTTTTAAAAGTTAAAGGTATTAAAAAAAAGATGGATTTTGCCCTTAAAGTTAAAGATGTTGGGACAAGTTATAAAATATTTATTATAGAAAATAATAAAATTAAAATGCTTGGGGGCCTAGGAAGGCCAGGTGAAAAAAAAGAAACATCAAATCCTAAATATGGGACCTTTTTTTCAGATTTTTTAATAAAGGAAAAATCATTTTTTATTTTAATTCACATATCTAATTTTCATCATAGAGATGGCGGGCTTACAAACACTATAAAGCTAGGAGAAAAAAATAATTTACGTGATGAAATTGAAGGAATGAAATATAAAAGTTTTTTTACCCTTGGAATTTTTCTCATTATGGGTATCAACCACATTATTATTTTTTTTCAAAGAAGGGAAGATAAAGGGAGTTTTTGGTTTAGCATTTTTTGCTTTGTTATAGTTATAAGGTTTTTGTCTTTGGATTCTTACTTAGGAACCCTATTTTTTCCACCTGGGCCACTAGCTTTTAGTTTTAATTATAAATTTAGGTTCCTTACTTTTTTCCTAATTGTTCCGATATTTTGGAATTTTTTAAATTTTTTATTCGATAAATTCTTTCACGACAATCTCTTGAAAGGATTTTGGATTATATCGCTTTCATTTTCAAGTATTACGATTATCGCACCGGTTTATATTTTTACGGAGTTGACGGAATTTTTTCAGGTTATCATTCTTCTATCCTCTGCTTATATGATTATTCAATTAACAAGAGCCTCGCTTAAAAGTGTTACCTACGCTAATATTTGCTTGGCCGGTATTGTATTTTCAGTATTTGGAGTAGTCTGGGATTTACTCATAGTTAACAAAATACTTCCACCTCCGCAAATTTCATTATTCACAGTAGCTATTTTTATTTTAATACAAAGTTATATTATTTCTAAAAAGTTCTCTAATGCCTATAAAACGGCCGAAAATCTAAACATAAAGCTAGAAGATAAGGTTCAGAAAAGAACCAAAGAAATATCTGGTCTTCTAAATAACTTAGAAAGTGCAATATTCTCTGTAAAAAAGGATTTAAAAGTTATTCCCCCTTTCTCACAATATTCCGAGACTCTTTTTAAAAAAAACATTGAAGGGAAAAATATTTTTGATTTTCTTTTTTTTAACATTGAAAAAGAAAGTAGAAAGTACACACAAGCAAATTTAAGTTTTCAATCAATTTTTAATGACGATGAATTAAATTATTCATTTATTGAAGTGAACTTCCCACAAGATGTTATTTTAAGTGATACTGAAAGACCAGAAGGAAGAAAACTTAAAATTTCCTATTCGCCTATCTACGACAAAAATAACCTTGTTGAAAGACTTATGTTTATCGTAGAGGACATTACGGAGTTTGAAAAGTTTTATCAAGAAGCTCAAATGGACCAACTTAGTTATAATTTTATAAAAGAAGTTTTAACCATTGAAGAAAAAGATAAATTAGCTGGCATCTTGGAAAATTCTATAAAAAGTGGTTTTGAGACGCTAGAAGACCTTCTTTCTCCCAAGTCTGAAACCGCTGGAAATGAGCATTTTTTAAAAATTTACAAGGCCATAATCGAAAAAATAACATCAGATGTAAAAATAATGCCAATTTTAAATAAAAAAATTCATATAAAAACTGCTGACTTTGATTATATTTCTTTAATGGGAGAACAGGATTATGGTGGTAAAAAAGTCGAGGAGGAGACCAATTATCAGTTAGAAGTTACAGACAAAATAAATGACATCATTGATTATCTGTTAATTTACGACAACGTTGTAAAGCTTTTCCACAGTGAACCATCTAAATATCCTTTTGAGGACTCTATTCAAGAAAAAGTCCAAGATTTAAAGCTGTTACTTACTGGCCTATTTGAAAAAACCTTTCTTATCCAAGACACGAATAAAATTGATAAAGTTAGTCTCGCAAAAATTGCAAACTTAGCAAAGTCATATACAGACTTTGATAAAAAGATAGGCCATATTCAACAGAAGACTAAGTTTATTTCCTTGCTTTTGAAGGCGAATAAAAAGGAAGAAGCGTCTAAGAATTTTTCCACTCTAGCAAATCTTTTTAAACAGATGCCTCCTCAGAATAAAATAAATGAAACTAGCCTTAACCAAAATCTAATTCTACCCTATAAAGAAATTTTAAACATAGAGCTGTCATAGTTCACATATAAAACCTAAATTAGAATCACAAGATACATCGTTCCACCTTGGATATTTTTCCCAAAGGTAAATCTCAGCACAATCTTCGCCTTTTCCCCAATTGTTAGGCTCCCCTTTTGCCCAGAATTCATAATGTAAATTTGTTTTATTAACCCAAACCCATCTACCTTCTATATCAGAATCTGTGATACCAACCCACATTCTCCTTTTATAAATTTTCTTTATCCATTTTTGAACAGATTTGTACTTTATTTCATCTTCAAAAGATGCCATTTTTCCCCCAAGTAAAGAACAGGAACTCTGAGCATCCTCAAAATTGGCCCCATCAGGACAAATAACATAATTATCAATTCGAGCGCAACGAATAAGGCCAACGCCGGCCAAACTTGTATATTTCTTACCAAATGGGTAAGTAACATTTTTTTCAGGTAAAAGTTCAACAGGAGTTTTCCCATCCGACCAAGGAGATGGGCGCTCCATAACAGGTAGCGGGTTTTGAATGAAATAAAGAGTAATTATTCCTATTACAAAACATAAGATAACACTTTCTTTTCTTTTAAAGCTTGGAAACCGCCTCCCATTTAAAAAATTTCCAATAAAAGTAGAACGTACAAAAGCATCGTAGGTTACTAAACAAATAAAAAAAACAATAATAAATGAAATAATAAATTTAATCCAAAGTGCTACGTTTAAGCTTATAAAAAAAATAGGCATAAGGGGACAAATTGTAATATGAATAAGAAATATCCAATATGATGAGTCTGAAACATAACGCCAAATTGGACTATCGGAGGAGCAATATTTTAAAAAAATACCAAGGAAACCTCGAACGAGTCCAATCAAGGCCATGGTTCCCAAAAATAATTTTACAGAAAACCAAAATACCATTTCCCACTGAAGAATGATCCCTTTTTTATAATCATAATCAACAAAAAGATGGTCTAAAGAAGAGTGAAAGTAAGAGGAAATCATACCTATGATTAAAAAAGGCCAAGGATTTTTCGTAAACGAAAAGAAGTCAACTTTTGTAGTATAAAAAAGCCAACCTAAAGAATAAAAAATTGCGTAGTAAGATATAATAAATAAATTAGGAACCCAACGACTATCGGTTGGGATGCTATCCCATTTAAAAAGAAGCCCCCATACAAAGTTGATAAGGCCAACAAAAATAAGAAAAGTCCATCCTCCCTCAAATATTCCTTTTAACTTTTTTAAAACATACGGGGATGAATAAGAAAAGCGCTCTATCCATAGCACAATTGTGAGTACAAAAAATATTACAAATATAAGATAGTAAAGGAACCAGAGATGCATAAGATCCGTCAAAGGAAAAAGGTTTTCAAATGTGAAGCGGACGGAATATTCTAAAGGGTTGGCAAAGCCTCGATTAAACCCATCAAGATAACTCCAAAATAAGGTATTGATTGGGTAAAGAGTAAAAACGAAAACAAGAAAAGGAAGGCACAATCGGTGAATTCTATTTTTCACCATCATTTCAACGCCCCGTCTATACCATAAAAGAGCTCCAAAATATCCGGATAAAAGAAAAAATCCTGGCATTCGAAATGTATGGATAGAATCAATTATTTTGTCAAAACCATAAACGACGGCCGTATGAAGAACGACGCCCAGGATCATTAGAACGGCCCGATAAGTATCAAGGCCATGCATTCTTTGATTTTTATTTTCCATAAAGAAAGGGTTTTTTTTGTTTTTTTTATATTACCTTAATTACTTCTTCTTTTAAAAAAATTTACTATAAGGATCAATTTAGTAAAAACTAAGGTTATTATGTTTATATTTCAGTAAAATTTATTGGATAAAAGATCGGTACTCACATAAAATCTTTTTGAATTAAAAACTCCAGAATATTTATCCTATCCTGCCCCCACAAATAGATGCCTCGATAATTAAATGAAGGGACACCCCACAAACCTAAATTATTTAATTCATTTTGATTGTGATCAGTCATCTCTTTCCATGACGAACTTTGAAGAAGATGTTTTGCCTTATGAAAATCCAAGCCAATTCTTGTCACGATTTTTTTTAAATCATTTTCATGTGCCAGATTTAAGGCCTCACTCCAACAACCCTTTGTTGTCGATTTTATGAACTCTCGTTCCAAATTATTTTCGACTGCGAAACTATATAGCGCCATACAATTTTCTACACCTTTTCCCACGGGGTCTGAGATACAACCAAAAGAAATTCCTAATTCTCTTGCAATTCTTGATGTATCCAAAGCAATATACATTCCCTTTTTGGCAGGAACGGGTAATCCCCTCATTACCATAGGGAGCACAGGTCTTATATTAATTTTTAAGTTATATTTTTTTTCTAGAAGCAAAATTCGATCAATCGCCAAGTATGAATAGGGGCTACGAAATGAAAAATAAAAGTCAATTGAATTTTCTTCAGATCGCCTTTCTTTTAAAAACTGCAGTTCTTTTTTCAAAGGCTCTTTTTTTCGAACGAGAGGAGGACTTTCAAAAATACCTTCCTCTTTCAAGCGACGTGACAAATAATGAAAACGGTCTATTCCCCAATACCACTCCCCTTCATAATAAAGCATCCCACCTTGATAATGGCCTTTTTTATGGATAACTTGTTCACCCTCGGATAACTTTTTTTCTTTTTCTTTTTCCGAAACTATCCCATATTTTTTTTCAAACTCATTAATACTTTTCTCATCTCCCCTTAATAAGGCCTCTCCAATTAACTTTATAATATGAATATCTTTTTTCATAAGGGCACAAAATATTCTTTGAGATTGGGCCAGTAGTTGGGGCTCAATATGGGGTTCTTTCTCCAATTCATTAAGAAGGCTAAATTTTAATTCCCAAAAAGAAGTCAAAATTTTGGCGTCTCTAAAGTTCCAACTTTTTCTTAGTTCGGGAACCAAATCATAATCCCCTGTCGGACCAGGTATAAGGACAATGTCAATGTCTAAAGGAAATTCATTCTGAACAGAAAGATACTCCAAAAGAAGGTGACTATGATAATCCGTCATGTCATGAAAAAATGTTATCTTTTTTTTTCTCCATGGATTTTTTTTATGAATATTTCTTTTTAATTTTTGTACACCTTCGCCCAGTATTTTTTCAATAAGGGCACCTCTTATTTTATCCCTGACAGACATCAAAAATCCTTCTTATTTTGGCTCTATGAAATCGCTTGGCAGTGATCGACTCCTATTTGTATATGCCACGCAGGCACCTAGAAAAAATGCCCCCATTAAAACATAAATCCAAATAAGCCCAATCACTAAGGTATAAAAGTTTCCAAAACTTTCCTGCAAATTTTTTCCTATGGTACCAATATAAACACCATAAAAAGACTTTGCGACAATGAAGCATAAAACAAATGTAAGGCCTCCCCAAAAAGAGTCTTTTACTGAAATAGATTCCATAAACTTATAACAAAAAGTAAAAAAGAGAAGCGAAATGAGCAATTGAAATACATTATATTCAAATAGGAACTTAATAGTTGAATGCAGACCCTTATTTTTTTCAATAACAATATTGTAAATAAAAGAACCTTCAGAAAAGCCCAGTAAGCATACAATGAAGGCCGTCATCAAGGTACAACCTAAAAGAGATCTTATATCATCAAATATGACCCCCCCTCTTATTTCCTGGTGGATAATACTCCTAATACCTACAAGGACAGAGTTATAAAAACCGGCTGATGACCAAACCAAAAAAATAATATTGACAATATTTTGAGAAAATCCTTTTAATTGAGAAGTTACAATTTTCTCTATACTTTTAAAAATCCAAGGGGCCAATTTAGGGAAACTTGAATCGAGATTACTAAGAACCAGTTTTTTAGCAGCTTCTAAATCTCCCAAAAAATATCCCGTCGCAGAGACTAAAAGAAGAACCATTGGAAAAAAAGACATAATCGCGAAAAAAGTCGAAGCGCCGGCATGCACACTTGCCTTTCTCGTCCTGTAGATATAAAAACCATTTAATAGTTTGGTAAAAAAAACCATAAAGAGGTTATAACTTTTCGCATCGTATTTTTCGCCTAAATCTAATACCTTTTTACTCATAAGTTTAGTATCGACACCTTGACATAAAGGATTAAGCTTAAATTTAAAAACTTTATAATTGCTTCAAAGAAATTCCCTTATAATAATGATTTAGAATATCTTTATAATCATAACCATAATTATTGGCCATCATGAATGCTCCCCATTGGCTCATTCCAACATGATGTCCCCACCCATGGCCCTTTAATTGAAAAAATTTGCTTTGATTATTGAGATAAAACCAATAGGAATAAATCTTTCCATAACCAAAAATTCTCCTCAACTCTTTATAACTTATGCTCTCTCTCCTTTCACCTTGTATGACCCACAAATTTTTTAAAGATTTAAAATTCCCATTATCTCTTTCAGCTTTTAGAAACAAAGATTCATTTTTAAAATTTTTAAATTTACTCTTTAAGGACTGATCATTTTTAAGAAGGCCCAAAAAATCTAATTTATCAATTTTTGGAGTTGTCCATTGAACAATCCATGAAAACTTTGGATTAAGCTCTTTTAGTAATTCTTCTCTATTAAATATTTCATCAGTACCTAAGCAATATTCATTAAATTCACCAAAAATCTCTTTGGCGGAACTTGTTTTACCTCCACTATAAGAGTGAAAATATGCTTTGATAACACGTTCCTTGTAAGTCATCACTTCACCGGAAGTTTCTTTAATAGCGAGATCCGTTTTCTCCACGACGTGAGAAATTCCTGTAAAAACCTGATATCTTGCCGTATCGTCTACATCCCAAAATTTCGGGCCTTTATCCAAAAGCCTATGGTAAACAGCATAGGTTCTTGCCGCAACCGCTTGAACTTTCAAAACATCCATCGGCCATGTTTTAACTACCTCATTGGGCAGAACTCCTCTTAAATAGTTTTCCAACAACAAATGGTTTATGGCCAAAAGTCTATCTTTTCCAACTCTTATTTCCAGCGTTCCCTCATATTGATGTGTCTTTTTAGGGTTGTTTTCTCTAAAAACTCTTAGAGGCATTTTTGATGTTAAGGCCATAAATCCTTTAGGGATTCTTTTTTTAATCCCTTTGCTCTCCATAAACAATTCATTATCTTCAAAAGAAAAGACAATTTCCTTTCCAATAAATTTTCCCTCTGATTCGATGTCGACCTCACCAAAGACTTTTAACCGATAAGCGTTATCGGGTATACCGTGTCTATAATCTTTTTTTAACGTATGAGGAAAAACCAAAACACGCATTTTTAGAGGAATCAATTTATTCGGAATTTCAATTCCCCATGGTCCCTCATTAATCGATGGTGAGTTTGATTGAACTGGAAAGTCCAAATTAGCTCCCAAAGTTCTGCTTAAAAGAAAAAATATCACTATCCAAAATTTCATCAGGAACTCCATTATCCAAAATCAACTTTATATTAAAAAATGATTTTTACTTTATAATAAAAATAAAGCTTATCAAAGGAAAGACAAGTTATTCATTAAAACAAAAGTTTTTTAAGCATTTCAGAAAAAGAGCTGAAGGGAATGGGGATTCTTAATGATAATAATTAAGCTACCTAGGAAAATTTATGACGTTTAAAACCGTGTGCGCCATACTCCAATAGTCCCTACTATTATTACTTGCATTTATGATAAACCATGGGAAAGGAGGAAGTAACGGCACTTTAATCGCCATTATCCTTGTTGTGATAGTTAAAGTACCCTTACTTTTTAAAGGCCAATGTTGGAGAATAAATATACCACCTTTTATAAGTTGTTCTTCAAGAACATTTTTATTCCCTTCTTTAATTTTAAGAAGGGTTACTTTTTGAGGAGCGCCCAAGCTTTTTTCGAAAGAAGTTTCAAAGAACCCATTTAATTCATTCATTGAAAAGTTTTTTCCCACGAGGTTTTTTCGATCCAAGCTGTAGTAATCTCCCCTAAAAACAACTGTTCCGATTTTGATTCCACCCATATCCAAGTCTGTCTTAAACTTGGCGGAAACCTTTGAACAAAGTTCCACAGGTTTTCCCACTTTAATTCCCCCAGGTACGACCCCCTTAATTGTCTTTTCCAGGAAACTTCTATCAGTCATTTTTTTTAAGCTAAACCATTCAACATTCTTTCTTGGAGTAATGTAAGCATACCTGTATATGCTTAAAGCTATATTTGGCATCTTATTCCACCCTAAAAAGTCTAAGGAGTAATATGGTGACTTTCTAAACTTTCTCATCTCTAAGTCTGTATAAGTTGCCTTAGCAAACTGAACATAACCTCGGGAGAGAGCTTTTAGATTGGCCTTAAAATTGATGGCCTTTTCTTCATGGAATTTAATTCTTTTTTTAATAGAATAGCCTTTCACGGGAAGGGTAAAAGACCTTAAGCTCTTGAGGTAATTTTTGGCCTTTGAGTCCAAACACTCCTTTTCATTCGAAGAGTGATCAGATGCATAAATTGGAGATCCCAATAAGAAAAAAATAATTACAAACTTAAAAATGCCCATAAAAAATTCCTTTTCAAAGAAGTCCTTTATCTTATCGAAATTTGATAAAATAAATTTAATCTAGGCCTTTTTTATAGATAATTTTAATTGAAATAAATCTCTCAGTGGATCAATTAATTATGAATTTAAAAATTTATCATTTTTTTTGGATGTATCAACTTACTCTAGTTTTCTTTTAGCATGGTCTATTTTTTCTCGGGTTAAATTAATAGACTTTATGAGCATTTTATCAAGCCAATTGTCTAATTCTCTTTCCCATAAAAGAACGGAGTGAGCACACTTATATTCTGTTGACTTAAAATGATAAATACAAGAAGGGATTTGCGGCAACTCCAATAGGCATTCATTTAGGGGATGTGCTAAAATATTATTACAGTAATAAATATCTTGAAGTGACGGCCATTTTTTATAATCTATATTTTTAGTACAATAAAAACCCTTTAACCTAAAGTTGTAGAAAGCTTAATCCAAGGAATTAACCACTTCTTCTTTTTTACTTTTACCATTGAGTCTAAGAAATTTCTTTTTACACTGGGGCCAATCCTTTAAAAGATGAGTGCACTTTTTTGGTTTGAAAAAATTCAAGAAACGAGGTTCTTCTGGGATAACTATCGGCCATCAGTGCCTCTCAGGACAAAAACAACCAGGAACATTCACTATTTTTCGCTCCGATAAAAACGAGAAGTAGAAAAGGATGAGAAGGACATTGATAAATGCTCTCATAATTTATTATCGAAGATTTCCCCTTTACAATCAATATAAATTCTATGGTGATTTTCTATTAAACAAATATTAGATCATTGGTGATTTTTTCTTTTAAAAATAAATGCTTAAGGTATTAGTTGAAATTTTCCCATAACCATTAGGTTTATGGAAACGAAGAAACTTTCTCTTATGAGGAAGCTTAATATTCAAAGAATAACTGGCCACTATGAAAACTCTATTGATAACCTATTAGAAATACATTTTTTTTAAGGGAGACAAAAATTGAAAAAAAAAATCATTGACCTCTGTTTTTTGGCCCTTCTGAGTCTTTGTAGTAATTTTGTCTCTGCTCAGGAAAGAAGTGATGTTATTCAAAGTCGTGAAAAATTACTTGTAGTAGAAAAATCTGTTTTTTCAAAAGCATCCACAAAAATCCTAGAGTCAAAAGTTCTTAAACCTATTCTAAAAGGTGGGGATCCCAAAACAGTCATAAGCTCTCTTAAAAGCTGGTACGAAAAACAAAAAGACTACCAGGATCAACTTGACGATTTCATTTTGTTAAAACAATCACATTTTATTTCCAAGGCCAGATCTGAGCTTAAAAGACTTATTTGTCAATTGCCCAAAAAAAAGCAAAAGATCCTCAATGAAGACCTATCCTATTTGGCAAATGAATTCAAAAAATGGGAAGAGGCCAAAAATATAATTGGCGGACCTAAGCAAAAGGACCGACTCTATTCTTATCAGAACTATTTTAAAAAACTTCCAAAAGTCTTCAAAAAAATTATTAAAAAAAGCCCAAACCTTAAACCAAAAATTCCCCCTAAAACACTTCCTCCGTCAGCCGCCATAAAAACTAAAGTTTTAGGCCAACTCAGAATGGCAGGTGTTGGTGTAAAGATTTTGGCCGATATCATGAGAGAAAAAAAAAGAAAAGAGGGCCACACTCCTTTAACAGCTAAGTTCAATAAATTATTTTTCAATTGGGGAAAACAATCTAATTTTTCAGTTGTTATTTACGGGAGAGAAAATCTCCCTAACCTAAACTTACCTGTACCGGATAATAAAACAGTCAATTTAATTCTTCCTTCACACAGGGCCCCAATCCCAGATGCAATTTTGATGGGAAATTTGAAACTTCCAAATTATATGATTTTTGCTAACCCGAAAGCATTTATGCCTACAAAAGCGGCAGCTCAAAAGCTTGCCAGTGCGCCAGAGTTTTTGGCCGTAGGTAAATGGAGGGGAAAAGGCAACATGAGACCAGCGGACAAGTTACTCCAAGGGCTCAAAAATCGATTGAGCTATAATGCACTCAATTACCCTCAGGGGTTCACAGCAACAATGAATGAAATTCTTCCTATCACTCCCGCTTTTTCCCCAAAGCTGTTGGGACGTCTTATTAAGGAAGGTTTCAAAGTCAACGTAGTTCCTATTTCCTATGAAGTCGGAAGCCAATTTTTGAGACAAAATAAGAATGTTCTTGAACGTGATATTGAAGCAAAAATCCATCCTTCTTTACCACCTGATCTCATTGAACTTATACTTAAATTAGAAAAAGAAGGTATGGAAAACCTATTTGGTGTAATGTTAAGAAGCTTTTGGCTAGAGCATATCAAAAAATATGGAGAATTAAGACTTGAACAAATTGAACTACGCCTTTACAGGCAATTTCCTCACCGTCGTATTGGGGCCTGTCCAAAAGGTCAACTTGTTCCAACTCTTAGCTTTTAACTATTAGATATTTGAGGTAATTTTTTTTAAGACTTTTCAACTTTTATTTGAAAGGTTGTACCTTTCCCTATTATTGAACTTAAACCGAGGGTACCACCTAGCTTCTGAATATTTGTTTTAACCACGTCAAGACCCACGCCACGTCCCGAATACTCCGTTGCTATGTCTTTTGTTGAAAAACCTGGTCTCATAATTAGACCCAGAGCTTCACTGGGACTTAATTTTTCAACTTCTTCCATTGTGACAATCCCCTTTTCCAAGGCCCGTTCAATTACAAAATTAGTATCTATTCCTTCTCCGTTATCTGAAATGATAATAGATATTTCTTCTTCCTCTTCAGAAAGTTGTATTTTTATTAATCCTTCGTTCCTAATACCATGGTCGCAACTATTTTGAATAATATGCATAATGGAATCTTTTAGCATAGAAGATTTTTCCATATCAAAATAAACATCTTCTCCTTGTATTTTTAATTGGATTTTTTTATTAAGAGAAGTTGAAATTTTACTAACTATATTTTTTAATCCTAAAAGAAAATCGTTAAATTTTTGTAATTCAATTGTCTTCAAGACGTCCAAAATATCTTTCTTATTCGTTTCCTGAGCAATCTTTTTAATCTTATCGAGTCCATTAAATAATATAGACCTCGAAACTTCTATAGAGTCTAAATTTTCAGATAAAAAAATGCCATCTACATCATCACCGTAAATTTCCCGTGCCAATTGTAAATAATTTCCAACAGATTTTTTGACTTTTTCGTTAATTTCTTTAAATTTTTTTTCCAATGATTCTTTGTTGAAATCACTTTCTCTCAATTCAGCTATTTCAGATTCACAAATATGGATTTCACTAGAAAGTCCTGTTAAGTTATAAATTCTTGAAACGCCTTTAATTGTATGAATAGCTCTAAAAAGCTCATTAACATCAAAACTACTAATTGATTTTTGGGCCAAATCTAAATTTGAATTAACTTCTCTTGAAAAACGTTGAATTTCTTTTTTTTCTTGAGAAACTATTTCCTGGAGTCTTTTAACCTTGAGGGAAGAAGTTTCCTCATTTTTTTTGGCCTCCTTTTCCAACTTTTTTAACTCTGTTATATCTTCTACTACCAGCATTATTTTTTTAACTGTTTTATCATTTCCTAATATTGGAGAATAACTTATCTTTAGGTTTTTTTCCTTCTTATTTTCATCCTCAATGAACAAATTATGAGGTAATCCATCTTTAACAATATTAAATTGAAATAAATCAGAACCTAAAGTAACGTTTATTACAAATAAAAAATGGGCATATAATTCTGACTTTGGCCCAACACCTTTCAGCAAAGTATCAAAGATTAATTTGCCACCGATATCCTCACCAAAAATTTCATAACTATAATCAGAAACAGGATTTATAATAAGCCCATCTTCACCTACCGAAAACACCGATTGCCTCATATTATTAAGAAGATTTGAAATATTTTTTTCTGACTCTTCGGCTATATCTTTTGCATTTACCGCTTCTCTTGTTCTTTCCACCACGATACCTTCAAGTTCCCTATTTTGCTGCTCCACTTTATTGCACATAACACCAAGTTCAGTGTTTGTTTTTTCTAAACTTAAAGTTAATTCCTTTTCCTTTACAAACGCCTTAAAAAACTTAGTGGAAAGAATATAACTTTGAATTAAAACAAATAAAATAAGAATAAAAGAAGTGATTTCTGGGGGATTAAAGATTTGAAAGTTAATTAATATATCGTGAAGAACGCCATATAAAATTATAGAACCTGCAACAAGAAATATTTTTGAAAACTCCTTACCTCTTAACGCCAAATTAATAATTTTAAAGTAACAATAAAGCGAGCCTATAAAAATGATTAGTTGAAAAGTAATTACAAAGTAGATTTGGGCGTAAAGCTTGGCAGGAAAAAAGAGAATACAAGGAGCAAATAAAAATGAGGGGTAATAAATAAATTTATTAATTTTTTCAAAATGACCAGTGAATGACTCATTTAAGTAACTTACAAATAAAGGCATCATAAAAATTAAGGTAAAATAATCAAGCTTTCCATAAATTTGAAATACGGAGTTTGAGGGAACTTTAAAAAGCCAAAAAATAAAATAACCATTTGCAATTTGACGTAAACAAATAACACCACAAAAAAGGCCAAAAAACAGTGATGCACGGTCTTGCTTCCTCGAAAAATAAAGCTCCATATGATGCAAACACATCACCAGTAGTATACCAATAACTAGTAAATCTCTGTATCTTTGAAAATCAAAATTCCAAAATATATCTTTCTTCAAACCTAACTTAAAACTACTATTAAACTTTCCTTCCCTATAACGATAATTTGAAACATGGACTAGGAGAATAAGAGTATTTTCATTTGTAAAAAAAGAATTTTTGAGACTTTTAAACTGTGCTACAGCTGTTTTCTTCGTTTTTCCAGGTATTCCAATTTTGAAAAGAGGTCTTATTAAATTTCCTTGCATTTTATATAGGTTATAACTTGAAAAACATTTGGCCGATACCAACCCTAATTCTTCCCCAGCCTTTAACCCTTTAATCTTAAGAATATATGTTGCATAACCATCCACTGTCGTTTTTCTTTTAGACCTCAACCCACTCCATGAACCAGGGACTTTTACAAGACCATCAGAACTAGGCAAACCATATTTTTGAACATATTCCGGTTTTACAAATTTACCCCAGTAAAAGCTCCAATCTCCTTTAAGCTCTACAGGTCCATCTTTTTTAAAATCCCAATCTGACAAATCTAAAACACCTTTAACTACTTTCGGCATTATTTTTTTTGAGCCTTTTTGGCCACAAGAAATAAAAATTAAAAGAAAAAGTAGTAAAAAATACTTCATAACAACCAATTGATATTATCGTTATTACTATATTGACTTTTCGGCTTTTAATACCCGATTACTTAAATGGGTTTTTAACTTCCGTTTAACGTTTTTCACCTATTTAAATATATTTAATTTTTTAAACAAAGAGCTTTAAATAAAATTTTTAGATTTTAAATGGATAATTTAAATTGAAAGAAAGGTTAAACAAGTTGATAAATAAAAAATAATCAATTAGTTTAATGTCAATATAAAAATGGCTTCAGGGACCTAGAGGTTTTTTAGTATCCTTTACAGAAGTATTCCTGTGTAAAACTTCTTCTTTTTTCACAGAACGATAAGAGCCATTGGCATAGGCCAAAAACTTATTAAAGTCGGCTTTTTGATTAAAAAGTGTCCAAAATATATTAGGTTTCGTATTAAACATATGGAGTAAAGTTAATAATTTTGATTTTTTGTAGGCCTGTGACAAGTCAATCCAGCGGTAACCCAAGGCCAACGAATCGCTTAAATTTGAAACAAAATGCCAGATCAAAGGTGGATTAAATAGAATATCTCCAGGCCTTAACTTTGCGTAATAAGTATTAACATACCTCATTAAAGGAAATTTATTAAAGTCTGGCTTTTTTGAATTGAAATCACAGCCTTTGTATGGAGAATTATTACAATCTGGGTTTAATGCTGGCATTGCGCTCATAGGGTAAAGAAACCATTCCTTTTCACCATAAAGCTGAACAAAAACATTACTATTAAGGCCATTATGAAGATAAGTGAATGTGTCTTTTCCACCCATAAATAATTGATACCGGGTTGTCGAGTTTACGGGCCAAAATTTTTCAAGGACCTCAAAATTAAGCTCCTCTCTTAACTCTGGATGATCTTCGAAGAGAGTATGAAATCGAGTATATTTTTTCCCCCCCTCTTTCATGTTTTTGACTATATCTTTTAAAGTTAAATATTCAAAATTTTCCCCAGTAATATTTTCGGGGGCGCCCTTGGGCTCAAGAAGGAGTGCTTTATCATTTCCATAAACATCAGAAATAAAATCTGGAGTTAACTTCTTACAGGCCTTCCAGTTTTTGGCGCCGCCTTCCATTACGACAGGAATTCCTTTTTTTATATAGTTTTCTTTTATCTCTTCTGCTGTTAAATTGTTTTTCCTTTCGAGTTCAATAAACTTTCCTTCACCTTGAGATACTAGTTTTTTTTCAATTTTTTTTGAGGATTTTAAAATACTTTTTTTAAATATTCCCTTACATATTTTTTTTCCTAAGAAATGCTCCCAAAAAAATATTTTGTTATAGTCTATTAGATCTGATGGAGTTAATTGATCAATCATAAATGTTCCCTTAATTTTAGCTTTTAACATAATAACTTAATTAACTAAAAGGATAAATTTCAGACTAACTTTGCCCCCATACTCCTATATTTAAAAGACTGACTATTTATTTAGGATTGATCAACAGAAGATCTTTTTTCGCTAGAATTAAATATTACTTCTTAAATAGGCTCCCTTAAAATACCCCAAAGAAAATAAAAACAAATAAAAAATGCAGCCGTTAATTTGCCATGATAGTTGTAGCTTTTTTTTACTTTAAAGAAGAGACCAGGAAAAAATATATAAAGAAAAGCACCTCCAATTATGGCAGTGTAAATAAGAATTCCGCCAGGGTGGTAATGCCAGGATTCTTTCCAATTTCCTATAAAAAGAGAAATTAATGACCTCCCCAATCCACATGTTGGACATGTAATATTAAAAAATTTCACAGTTGGGCAATCAAAAAAAATAAATTGGGATATTTTTTTTTCATCCTGAAAGTATTGGTAAAGCAAACCAAAGAAATAAAAAGGGAGAACACTAAGAAGAAAGAGCCCCAAACTTAACCAATAATTTTTTTTAAGGCCTGTTTTCACCATAATATTGATTGATATGATACTGTTGAATAGCATCCGAAATAATATGTAAACCAAAAACAGTCAAAATAAGACTTATTAACCCAATACTTTGGTCTGCACCAACACATTTTCCAACATCTTCCCCTTTAACGTATTCATGATAAATGTGATAAAGGCCAAAAGTAAATATAGTAAAAAGAAGCCATTTCAAAAAAGAGTACCGTTCTTCTTTAAGCATCTCATTTATTGCAATTATTTGTTTGTACTGTACGTAAATATTAAAAAGTGAACATGTTAATAGCGTAAGAATAATGTCTAAAAATATATTTCTAATATGATCTACTTTCATAAAAGCATCTCTTTGATATATTTAACGTTATCGAAAAATAGCACCATTTTTAACACCATAATCTGTTTTCTTATTATAAGCATCTCTAAATTCCCCATACTTTTGTACAATGCTATCGCCAAGTGTATTGGCATCACGATTTAGTTTTGAACAATCTACTTCTTTCATCGCCAATAACATTTCTTTTAATTCTTTCTTGGCCTTTACCGCAAATTCTTCCTGCATCATCTGGTGTTTAAGTTGGTTTTTCAAATATACCTTCCACTTGTCTTGCAACTCAGGACTAAGTTCTTCTAGGTTAATCAAACGAGGCATCATCGTTGTACTTGTTATGCTAACATCGACACGCTCCATAGTACAATTACCACCATCTTTTCTCTTTTTAAAATTAAACCTCACGCTCCATTTTGTGTAAGCATCTTTCCCTTTTGCATGAATCTTTCTTTGTTGATTCATAGATTCTTTTATTTCTTCCAATGTTGTTCCTTTTACATCATAATATAAATTATTTTTGCCTGAAGTTGCGCATCCGACGAAACTTAAAATAAAAATTAAATATAAAAAATATATTTTTCTTTTTTCCATTTCCTTCTCCACTCTTTTTTTAAGTTCCATTTTTACTTTAATAAATAAAAACTAAACTATTCTTAACGTATCGATTTTGCACAAAATAATTTGAGGAAAAATAATCAATTTCATGACACTTTAAATGTAAGTGGGATGTCCAAAAAATTCTTTTTTTTATCAAAGTAACAAAAAGTACGTAAATATTTTTTGTTTGCATAATTATTCTTTTGATCAATCATTAAGAGTTGATATATTTAACTAAAGTAGACACGATTATCTTCATTTTAAAAAAGTTAAAAAGGAAACTAGTGGCCGAAAGCGAATTAACATCCCTTGAAAAATCTGCTATTATCCTACATATTTTGGGTGAAAACTCATGTCAAAAAATATTTTTTTTCCTTAGAGACTCAGAAGTCAAAAAAATTTTAATTGAAATGAAAAAGATTAAAAAGGTGCCCCACTCTATAGCAAACAAAGTTTTAGAAGAGTTCCATCAAGTTTTATCAGAGGAAAAGCACCTTTTGCTCGGTAGAGATACTTTCTTTTTTAATTTTACTAAAGGCAAAAAAGAGCATGAGCAACTTTTGAATTTTCTTAAAAATAAAACTTCAACCTTATAGAGATATTCACCGAATCTAAATAGTAACCTTATTTTCTCTATAGGAATTCCATATATTTTATTCTAAATTTTTTATTGTATTAAGTTTTTTTCTGAATTTACCCCTTCCTTAATTACCTTATACTGAATATCGATAAAGGCATATGCGTCTAGAGGAAAAGCTTCACTATCAGACCTATACATCCACTTTTTCATTTTTTTAGAAGTAATTTTTCAAAAAATTCTAAAAACTACCTACTCAAAACTAAAGCCTTTAATTATAGGGATCCAATTATTTGCTTCTTAGCCTTAACACTAAACCTTAATCAAAAAATTAATTTTTTTTTAACTAAAAATTATTTAAAAGGTAAACACCGCTGATTTTAAGTTATCCCAGTAGGTTTTCAGAAGAAATGGATAATTTATAGACGCAAAAAATAGCACTATTCACCTTATTCTCAACATATAAGTCATAGAATTTAACTAGCTTTAGGCCAGTATCTTTCATTTATGGAACTTATTTAAGCTTTTGCCCTAAACATACCGAAGATTTTTCAAACCCTATCCTAGAACGACTCTTAGGAATCATTAACATTCTACCAAGGACGAGTATAATGTTTCGTGTAATTTTTTTTATTCTTTTATCCTTTTCACTACAAGCACAAGATAAAAAAGGAGGTCTCTACCTTCTTACAACCGAACCAACATTTTACTTAAAAAAAATAAACAACTCTGGTACCGTTATCTCTGAAACCAGCTCAATTGACAAAAAAAGAAGACTGGGAGTTGGTGCCTATCGAATTGACTCAGGTCGTTTTTTGGCCTGGGAAGGTCACTTTTTTTACACGCCTTATAGTCACCCTGATGACCCCAAATCCTGGCGTTTATTTTCTACGTTAGGTATCAGACTATTTAACCTTTTACCTTTAAATGTTGGGGCCGGTGTTTATTATAGCTTTGGCTCTAGTAAGCACAGTGATACTGCCTTTCACTTTGGTTCCATTTTATCTGCACGCCTTAGACTTTTTGGTTTTTTTTTGGAAGGCCGCTTTATTAAAGATCACGATAATCAAAAAGGTTCAAATGCTGATGCTTCTCTAATTTATGAATCCCACCTTAAAGAATATCAGTTATTAATAGGCGTCACCTCTGAAAGCTTTTTTCAATAACCAAACCTATGACTGTATATATTCCAGTGTTACCAAATTATAAAAATTAAGGATATTTATCCGAAATTTTTGTGATACATTTTAATCTCGGAAGTAGCGCTTTTTGATTACAATAATTTGTTAAAAAGTTAGATTTTTTTAATCCCCTCTCCAAAGGATTAAACCCAAAATGAGTTTAACCTTGGTCTTTAGCAATTTTTAATTACTTTGGAGAGGTCTTAAGAGAATTTAATACTCTACTTTTTCGCTACTTTTTTGGTCACCTTTTTTTTCTTTGTTACTTTCTTTTTCTTTGTTGCTTTCTTTGTCTTTGTTACTTTCTTTTTCTTCGTTACTTTCTTTTTTTTCGAGAATTTTTGAATGAGTTTTTGAAGTTTGTCTAGTTCTTTTTTTTGCATTTCAATAAATTTTGTAACCCGTTTGATTTCTTTTTTCAAAGCTCCATCAAGTATTTTTTCGATGTTATTTTTTTCTTTTGCAAACTTCTTCTTTATTGAGCCTATATCTTTGTCTACTTTTTTATTGATGTTTGTCTGAGAATCTTTTAAAAACTTGTGTACCTGCTTTTGGACTTCTTCGTATTTGTTTTTTTTAACTGATTTATAAAGATTTTTTTTTAACTTTTGCCAAGAGTCCAACAAGCTTTTAATTTCTTTTGAGGGGGCCATTACTTTCTCCTTAAGGATGTGAAGGTTCAAGGTCGCTTAAATTATTTTTCTTCCAAAATTCTTTCTTTGGCTTTCATAAGAATTCCATCTGTCAATTTTCTTAGCCTTTTTATTTCTTTTTCGTACTCATTTAATCGAAACTCTAATTTTTCTATTTCCATATCTTTTTTGGCCACTGTACTCTCTAACTCTTCCATACCTATTTTTAAACTTTCTAAGTTTTTTTCGAAGGTATGTAGTTCTTCATTTTGGGCCTCGATTTCTTTTTCTTTTTTCGCAATTTCATTAAGAAGAGACTTTCTTTTTTCGTCCCCTTCAGCGTTAAATTGATCACCTAAAAAATTGATTGTCTTAATTATTTCTGGAGTTAAAACCCTCTCTCTCATCTTCTTCTTAATGGCCTGCCCTTTCTCTCCTCTCCAGTCTGCAAGATGATTAAGAATGGTGGTAAATGACCCACGCCCTAACCTTTCCCTAATTTTGCTTGCAGTTGCTGTAATATTGAGTGATTTTAGGTACTCGGCCTGTTTTATAACTTCATCTTTTGTTATTCTCAACTTTATCTCCCGGTCGTAACGTGATGAGTCTTATCAACAACAAACTCATAAGCGTAAATTACAGTTTACACTTTACAGTTTACATTTCGCACTTGCAAGCGGTATTTTATGTAGCCTTGGACAAATAATTTAGGGCCAAAATCATTCTAATTATTATTCAAATTATTAAAAACAAATACTAATTTTTAAAAGACTTTTGAAACCTTAACTTCTCAAGGGCCAATCCAATTAAGTTTTCACTGACCATTAATAACTTAGAAGAAAACTCTTTTTTTTGAACAAAATAAAGTCAAACATTATTTTCTAGATCTCATTTATGAAATTGTGTTAAATTTTTATTAATAGTTTATCGAAAAGAGGGGCTACCTAATGGAAAAAATAATTGTGATTGATGATACTTCCTCTATTAGAAATCAGGTAAGAACAATATTAACTAAGGAAGGCTTTAATGTTCTCGAAGCAGAAAATGGAAAGCTTGGAATAGACCTTATTAAGGAAAACCTTGATTGCTCTCTTATAATTGTTGATTTAAATATGCCTATTATGGGTGGCTTTGAGATGCTGGAAACATTAGAAAAGCAAGATATTGGTACCGAAATACCAAAAGTGATATTCACAACAGAAGGAATAGGAGATAAAGACAACTCACAAAAAATAAAAGAACACGGAAAAGACCTTGGCGTAAAAACTTGGTTTACCAAACCACTAACCTCCAAAAGGGAGGCCATCTTGATAACGACTGTAAAAAAATTAGTAAAAAAATATAACAAAAATGATTAAACTCAGTTTATTTTTAAGAATCAAAAAATATTTATAAATCCATTACAAAACTTTTAATAAAAAATTAGAACAGGACCACTTTTATTGAAAGGACCTTCCCCAGTAATTGCTAAAAAATAGCTAAGGCCAACAAAACTTTTAATGTTGTAATATTTTTAGAGAGGTAAAAGTAAAATTAAATTTATAAACCTTAAGTGCAAACGCCTTAGCACCTTTTGTTATTTTAAGTTTGGCGTATTCAATTACAACCCAAACGTAGCACAACTCTGTATGTTCAAATATTTTAGTCAAAAAAAGATCTACCGTGTTACTTTTACTTCATTTCAACCCATTAAATCACCTACAAGGTTTCTTATCAGTCAAACTAAGAGGTTACCAGAGGACTGAGGTCGGGCTTTGGATACTTGTCCCTTATTAATACATTGACTTAAAGCAAGTATGATAAAGAATACAGCTGGTTGAAAATGAGACCTAAATTAAAGAAAAATGAATATATGTAATTAAAAAAACAGTGAGGGTGATCCTATGAAAAAAGTAATCTGTATTGATGATAATCCTCAAATAACAGAACAACTCAGGATCAATTTAGAAGCAGCTGGTTTTGATATTTTGGAAGCTCAAAACGGAGTTGAGGGTCTAAAAACTGTCCAGGAAAATACTGATTGCCTTCTTATTATCGTTGATCTTAATATGCCTCGTATGGGCGGTTTTGAAATGTTAGAAACACTATCACAAGAAAATATTGCCACTGATGTTCCGAAGATTATATTTACCACAGAAAGCCTCATGGAAGGCGAAAACTCTAAAAAAATGAAAGAGAAAGGGAAAAGTATGGGTGTACAAACCTGGTTTACAAAACCACTTACACCAAAAAGAATGGGTATTTTGTTAGAAACCGTTAAGAAATTACTAAAAAAAAATGAGTCAACCTCTTCTTAATTAAGTTATAACTTTGACTTCTAAAAAACCATACCAAAAACTTGAGGCCATTTTAAATCACTTACCTTATCATTTATTAGTGGCATTATCATAAATAATTAACTCAAGAAACATGTATGACAGATGCTAAGAGGATTTTTATGAGGTATTTCTCTTTATTATTTATATTCATTACAACAACCCTTATGGCGCATAACCAAAAACTTACTCCGCTCTCTCATTATAAATTGCGAAATAATGTAAAATATAACGATATTTGGGGTTATACCGACAGTAAAGACCGTGAGTATGCACTTCTTGGCGTACGGAATGGTACTAGTATTATTCAAGTTCTAGATGATGGCTCCCTAAAACCTATTTCCTTTATTAGTTCAAATGAATCTGTTTGGAAAGATATAAAAACTTATAAGCACTATGCTTACGTAGTAAATGAGTCTGGTGGCGGGATGCAAATTTTAGATTTATCTGAACTTCCTAAACAGGTAACCATCGCTGCTACTTATACCCAGTTCCAAACATCACATAATATTTATATTGATGAAGAAAGATCCCTTTTATTCGCAGAGGGAAGTCACTCCCAACCAGTACGGCTATTAAGTTTGGCCGATCCTCTTAGACCTGAACAACTTACAAATTTTGGGGTTGAATGCCATGATATCTTTGCTCGTAATGGAAAGGTATACGTGAGTGAAGGTGGGCATGGAACAATTGGTATTTATGATTACAATGACCCACGAAATGTAAAACTCTTAAAGCGTCACCAAATTAAAAATGCTGGTTATGTACACAATGCCTGGCCAACTGATGATGGAAAGTACCTTATGACCACAGAAGAAAATACAGGAAAGACAATGAAGATGTTTGATATTAGGGATCTTGACAATATTGTTTTAGAGGATGAAGTCTTAGCTCCCGGCCGCCTAGCGCACAATACTCATATTAAAGGAAATTATGCCTATGTAAGCCATTACGGATCCGGTTTACGTATATACGATATTGGAGATCCTAAAAATATTCGTGAAGCGGCTTTTTGGCAGAAAGGAGAAAAGGCCCAAGCTGGTTTTGTATCAAACTGGGGAGCCTTTCCCTTTTTTAAAAGCGGAAAAATTATAATAAGTGATATCGAAACAGGTCTTTACGTTTTTAACTTTGCTCCTTCAAGAGAGTCTTTATGAAAACCCAATTTATTATTATCTATTTATTATTAATTTCTGGAGTAGAAGCTAGGGAGCTTGAGGCCGTCTTGAAAATTTTCGATGACTCCGAAAAAAGGGAGATATCGTTAGATCAACCAATCCCCCTCAAAATAAGTTTTATAAAACCTAGTAATCAAGAAAACCATAAAATGTTTATGAAAATGCATGCAAAGCCTATGCATATGCTCATCATTAAAAGTGATGGTCAGAGCTTTTCTCATATACACCCTAACCTTAACCCCAAAACTGGTGAATTTAGTTTAAAGCTCAACGACCAAACCCGAGATCCCGATAACTTTTCACTTCCAAAGGCCATTCCTTATAAAGGAAACTACACAATTTTTACCGAAACCATGCCCATGTTCCCAGGTGAAGAAGGTCAAATGCAAATGAACCGCTTCCAGGTTAAGGCAATTGATGGGCCTGAAGTAAATAAAAGAGATGAACAATTTCCTGATGCTCGCAATAAGATAAGTGTCTATTTAAATGAAAATGGAAAGAGTACCAAGGTATTAAGTGAAGCAAAATATAAGGCAAAAATGCATTATCAACAATTCGATTTTTGTGATCGGTATCTTCCCAAATTTTATTTTGAAGTTTTTGAAAAAAATCACCTCGGTCTATTTGAAAGGCCGAAGAAGTTTGATAATTGGTTAAATATGGGAGGACACAGTATTATTTTAGAAAACCCACAAGACCCTGAAGCCCGCCCAAAATTTTACCACCTCCATGCCTTCCTTCCTATGGCCGTAGATGGTGAGTTTACTTTCCCCTATCACGACCATAAAAATAGTTTTATGCCAGGCCAGTATCGCATTTGGGGACAAGTAAAACTCAAGGGAAAAGTTCTCACCTTCACTACAAGCTTTACCTATACTCTACCCGAGCAATGGCCACGAAACTGCTAGAGGCTCCATTGTATTAATCGACATCTAAATTTACATACAGTACTCTCTTCTTCGCAAATGCTTTCTTTTAATTTAAACTATTCTTACTAAAAGACAGATCATCCATATTAACTTTTGTTAGGGAGAATAAAATAATGATGGTAGCACGCTGGCAACTAGAGGCCCGATTTGGGCATAAACAAAATGTAATAGATTCCTTAAAAAAATGGTTTGAGGAAATTGGTTCAGAAGTTGGTTGGACTTTAGAAAAAGTAAGGATAACTACAGGTTCTGTGGGAGCCTTGGAATCAACTGTAGTTGCAGAGCTCATCATAGAAAACCTGACAGAGCTAGATAATTCCTGGACTAAGCTCGGTAGCATTGATGGGCATAAAGCATGGAGTGTGGAAATTGAGCCCTATATTGTTTCCGGTACTACCAAGTGGGAAATTTTTCGAATTGTTTAAGCGCTTTAATGAAGGACAGGGGAAGAAATTTTTCCTGTCCTCTTTTTATAACTATTTAAGCCTTCTCATTATTCAGTAATTGCTTAGCAGACTCAAAAACCTCATCTACTTCAACTTTTTCCATACATTCATAATAAAGGCAAGATGACCCTGCACATTGGAATTTTTCACCACAGACGACATCTGGCACGATCACTCGAACCGTTTCAGTATCACGAAAAAAAGGACCCCAGCGCAAAGATGTTTGAACTTTTATAGGGGAATAAATTGTGACGATTTTAACTCCTAAAACATTTGCGAGGTGAGTTGTTCCGGTACTTGGCCCTACAAATAAATCTGCATTAGATAAAACGGCCATATAATTCCTTAGACCTTTCAAACCGCCATCGAAATGGAAAACTTTGTCCTCCAAACAAGTAAAACTCTTTTGACCAAGCTCTTTCCTAACGCCATCGATATAACGTTTATCACTTTGCGTAAATGATAAAACAAAAAGAAAGCGGTCAGGAAATTTTTTTTCAAGCTTCAAAATTAACCTAGCATAATTTTTTGAAGACCAATTGAGTGTATGCCCAGTCATACCCGGGTGAATAAAAATCATCTCATTTTTAAATAGAATCTTTTTTTCCGCTACATCTTTTTGGAAATCATTCAACGCTTTTTGCTTTTCTTCTTTCTCAAATAAAATTTCGGGAGCACAACTCTCCCTTTCAGAATAGTGGTAATCAATCCCTAACGGTTGAAGAAGATTTATGTTGTATTCCGACTCATGCATTTCAACAAGAGAACGCCTTTGCCTCACACCTTTATTGAGAAGAAAAAATGTTTGCCATTTGTTTAACAGGCCTCCTCTATAACGTATGCCCGCCATTAAGGCGGCCAAACTTGGTAGATGACCCCCTCCTACATGAAAGTACGTATCAATTTTTTCTTTCGAAAATTTTTCCCTTAAATTGACAATGTTTTTTATCGCCGAAACCTGCTTATCGTAGACCCAATAATCATCGACACTCGGGTTACCCATTAATACAGGAGCAGTTTTTGGCGAAACAATAAAAGTAATATGGCAGCTTGGAAAATGCTTTTTCAACTTTTTGGCCATGGGAAGAGTCAACAATGTGTCTCCAATGGCATCACTTCTATTAATAACAATTTTCATAAGCTTTTAAAGCTCCATATTTTTTGCTCTCACACTTTTCTAAACAATTCCTTCTAGAGTAGAAAGTTTTCTTTTTGAGCGACACCTTCTTCTCTTAACTCGTTTAAAGTTAGTCTGAGCACTTAAACCAAGGTTTATTTTACAAAAAGCCTTTGGAAATTCAACCATACCAACATCTCTATACAGTTTTCAGTGAAGCAGATGCAGCGTATCAAGAATACCTTTGCCTTAGAGACTAGGATAGTAGGTGATGTAAGAGAAGTTGTGAATCATTACTTGCAGATTTTAAAGGAAAAGAAAACCTTCTTTTTACGACCTATGGATTCTCCAAATATTTGTTATTAAGATGACTACACAAGGCAGCATATTTAATATCCGAGAACAGGATTCGTTCACTTAATATTTAGCTTTTTTTGAATTTGTTTAATTTAGCAGTGGTAATTCAACAATAAAAAGGGTCCCTTCTCCAACCCTTGAATGAACTGAAATCGACCCTCCTAATTTTTCAACTTCTGCCTTAACAGCATCTAAACCAACTCCTCTTCCGGAAACATCAGTTAAACTCTCTTTTGTGCTAAACCCAGGCAGAAATATCATTTCTACAAGGGATTGAGAGTTTATACCTTTGAGTTCTTCTTCCTTTTTTAAACCTTTTTCTATTAATTTTCCTTTAATACTCTCAGGGTTAATACCTGAACCATCATCAAAAAACTTAACCACAAAGGATTCATCTTTAAGCCTAAAGTTTAACTCAATCTTTCCTATTTCACTTTTTGTTAAATCGAGCCTTTCTTTCTCGGTTTCAATCCCATGATCAACCATGTTCCTAAAAAGGTGGATCGCATTTTTTATAAAGTTTGAGTATTTTTTTTCATCTACTCTTATTTCATCGCCATAAATATTGAGATCTACTTTTTTACCTTGTTCTCGCGCCAACTCGGTGATCAATGATCTATACTTTTCAAATTTTTTCTTTATATCTGTTAAAAGATAATTTTTCATCAAAAGCTTCATGTAGTTTTCATCAATTTTATAGCCATCAGTATTATTAATAATCTCTGAGACTTGAACTGCACTCCCCTCTTCTGCTAAAAATCGATTTGCGGCTTCAACAATAAGTCGATTTTCTTTTAAAAAGTTTTTTAGTTGAGAATCAAATTTATTAACCTCTGAAGCCAAATTTTTAATATCCTTGTTTGAAATTATTGTTTCAATATTATTTAACAAGTAAGTTATACTTCTAAGACCATACTGAGCAAAACGTGCCTTCAATGTATGAAAGGTCCTAAAAAGTATTTCGAGGTCTTTTTCTTCATTTTCTCTAAAATCATCTAAAATATGATAAGTATCATCTAATAAATCGACAAAGTCTGCTGGGCTTCTAAGGCAAGAGGTAACAAACTCCGTTTTCTCTTTATCTATTTCTAGTTGGTTTTTAAGCTCTAATTCTTTTGTTTTGTCAGAAGCTATTAGAATAACTTTATCAATTCGAACATTTTCTCCTTCTTTAAAAATAGGACGAAACTCCAACTCGATATATTTATCATGATTACCTTCAAATATTTTTGGTGCCAACTCACATAGATCCTTAAATAATATTTTTTCTTCAAAAACATTATTCACCCATTTCTTAAAGTTTTCTGTTTTTTCAGGTTGTCCCTTGAAAAGAATATCCCAAATTTTTAAACCCTCGGGACAACTCTTTAACAAATTAGTTTCCAAAAGCTGTTCAGTAATTTTAGTTACACCTTCTTGAATCACACCCTCTGAGTCAAAAGTAAGATAACCTTGACCTAAACTTCCCAAAAGCTCATCTCTTGATTTTTTTTGCTTAGAGGTCTCTTCAAGAATAGTCTTAAGAGAATCTTTTTCCTTTTTTAACTCTGCAGTTTTTTCTAACACTTTTTTGTGAAGACTCACAGCATGATTCTTAAGAACTTTCTTCGCCTCTGCTTCCTTTTCTAATGCCTTTTCTTTTATAAGGTTAAATTTATCGGCAAGCCCTAATGATAGAAGAATAAGCTCTAAGGCATTACCAATAATAGGAGCTTGTTTAACGATTAAAATAGGAGGCAAAATACCCGTTGTCATTAGACCCATAACAATGGCCCCAATTAGCATAGAAACGAAGGCCAGACAAAAATAAATAGCGGGCCTATAACTAAAAAGTCTATAAAAACCTACGAGGAGAATAACTGTTGTAAAAGTAAATCCATTTATTGATTGATAATTTATGTTAAAAGAATAATCGAATATAAACGCCGAAGGTATTAGACCCGCACAAAAAATACTAAGTCCAATTAAACATCGATAAGTTTTTGGCATTTCTTCCTTTATTTTTAAAAATTTAATCGTAAAAAAATAAAGAAAAAAGCCCGTAAGACCTATTAGAACTGTTATTCCGTTATTACTCATAATAGGAGTATTACTAAAAAGAAACCTTTGTCCAAAACCTTGATATAAAGAAAGTCCTAACCCATAAGAAATAACATATAAAACGTAATACAAATAACTTAGGTTTTTGGTTGAAAGAAAAATAAAAGAGTTATAAAAAATCATCGAAAGAACGAGTCCAAAAAATAGACCTAAAATATAATTATCTTTTGTTTGGTCTTTGGCAAACCGAATAGGACTTGAAAGTGTTAAGTCAAACTGGTTAGCAGTCCCACGAATCTTAATATAATAAGTAGATTCATCTAAAGGCCTGAGTTTAAAAGTGAAAGACCTAGCTGCAACTTCTCTTGAAGAAAAAGGTTCCATATCGCCTGTTTTTGACCCTACCCAATCATCCTTACCTTTCTTTCTATAAAGCTCAATTTCATCTTGAAGATAATAATGATGAGAGAGAAGCCATGTTTTTTGTTCCTTGGAGTAATTTTTTAATTTGAGACGGGCCCAAAAAGTGGATTTAGAGTAACCAAAGTTAAGCTTTTTTTCCTCTCTATTCTTAAATTTTTTTTGCCAATTGTTTTGTACTATTTCAGTTATTGTTAATTTTCCCGAAGGATCTTCCAAAATGGAAAGGTATTTCCCTAAAACGTGATGACTTTCTTGATCTGTGAGGGTTAAGGTTTTGGAATCTTCACCTTTAACACCAAAAGGGCCTAGTAAAATAATAAGAAGTAATGCTTTAAAGTAAATAAACAAAGAAATCATCCTAGAATATAATTAAAAATTGATCCTTTTATTATCTATAAGTTCTAAATATTTCCTATATAGTAATAATGAAATCCATCATCCATTCAAGCTACCTTTCTTTTTTATATACTCAAGGCCCAAAATTACATTTTAAATTATATTAAACTTTTGACTATTTCTTAATTTTATCCGACATACCCAAGCAACTACTTAACCTATGCATAACTACTTATTTTTATATACGATTTTACAAGAAAAATTATTGAAAATTCCAACATTAAAAATTTAATAAATAAATATTTATGGGTAGGTGCCAACTTTTTTTCAATTAGAGACCCGGTCCCCTCAGTTTAAACAGAGGGGACATTTTTAAAATTTATTTTAGAAGAAAAATCCAATCGAAAAGTAGGGAAGAGAAGTTTTTAATTTTGTGGCCGTGTTTATTCCAAAGGCCAAACTCAACCCCCAATCTGTTACCCAATCAAGACCATAACTTATGTAAGGCAAACCTACAGTACCGGAACCTATCCCAAACTTTGAGTCCCCACTACCTGCCGTAAGCGTGAGCGTTGTACTACCATAACCTGCACCAACAAAGGGGGTAAAGTTCCAATCTAGAAGAAAAAAGAGCGCATGAGCTCCAACAGTTTTTATATTATATGTAAGCAAACCACTAGTTATATCACCATTGGAATAACCAGCTGCTAATCTAATTCTGCTCGTCGGGTGCCAAGCAAGGTTATAACCAGCAATAGAAAGCAATGGGTGCCCGAGAAGATCATAAGTAAAACCAAACTTGTTACTGTCACGACTACTTGCATGAGTTGAGTGGCTCGAAATTAAAATGGAAAAAGTAATAAGGAGTAAGCAAAGTATTTTTTTCATAACTACTCTCCGAAAATATTAAAACTATTTACGGACCGATCGTTTTAAAAAATTAAAACTTTAATTAATTTATTTCAAATAATAAGTAACCTTGGTCTGGCCAATCTTTTTAGTCGGATGTTTTCTTTTAACCCTTTTGAAAAAAGCTCTTTTAATTCATTCAAAATGGACTTTCAGGCCAGTATTTTAGATAACTCAGTCATGTCAAAATTATTGGAAGCTTAATTTTTTTATCTTTTCCACCTCAAATGAGACCTCTTTGGCCACGACAACTCTTTTCCCACTTTAAGTCTTCCGAAAAAGAATCCAATACGGGACAGCTCGAACATCAAAGTGTTTTTGCCATTTTTTTCTAGGATCCCTTTAAACGGGAAGTTTGATTTTTTTCTTTTTTATATAAAACAGCGCCCTTTTTGGGTTCTTGTTTATATTTATTGAATAAACTGCCAATTTTTCACTTTCTAATTGAGGAAGGTCAAAGCGAAGCTTCTTTCAAAACTTTGACACCATGTTACCCAAAAATAATATAACCGTAAGAATTATTTCAATTAAATGATTAATCAAATATGGTCCGTTTAGCACTTAAAATTAATTTCAATTTGGAATATATGTTTCTACAGAGAAGCTTCCTTCGAAATTCCTTTAGGAATTGAATCAATAAGCCTTTTTGTATAATCCTTTGATGGATTCTTATAGATTTCACTTGGAGAGGCCATCTCTACAATTTTCCCTTCCTTCATGACAGCAATTTGGTCAGAAAAGTATTTGACCACATTGAGGTCGTGAGAAATAAAAATATAAGTGAGATCAAACTCTTCTTGGAGGTCCTGTAACAGGTTCAAAACTTGGGCCTGAATTGACACATCTAAAGCGGAGACCGATTCATCACAAATAATAAACTCAGGCTTGACTGTCAAAGTCCTAGCTATGCAGATTCTTTGCCTCTGTCCTCCAGAAAACTCATGGGGATAACGTGAATAATGTTCAGGTAAAAGTCCAACTTTTTCTAAAAGCCCATGGGCGATTTCCTTTCTCTCTTTTTTATCCTTTCCAATTTTGTGAATATGAAGAGGCTCTGTAATAATTTCACCTACAGTCATACGAGGATTTAAAGAAGAATAAGGATCTTGAAAAATAATTTGAAGCTTCTTACGCATAGACCTCATCTCTTTTGAATTCAAATTTGAGAGGTTTTGTCCTCGGTAAATAATTTCCCCACTTGTGGGCTCTGTAAGGTGGAGAATTGTCCTTCCCAAAGTTGTCTTACCTGAACCACTTTCTCCAACAAGACCTAATGTCATTCCTTTTTTTAAAGTAAAACTTACATCATCAACGGCCTTGAAGTGGTCAATGGTCCTCCCAAGAATTCCCCCTTTGATCGGAAAGTATTTTGAACAATTCTTGACCTCAAGAAGGATTGGGTTTTTATTTTCTTCTAAATTTTTTTCCACTTTTATTTCTATTTTTTCTTTTGGAAAAGAAAAACTAGGGTCTTCTTTTGCAAGAAAGTCCTGGACAGTGGGCAGTCTTTTTGGATTATCCCCTAAAGAGGGACGACAAGCTAAAAGGCCCTTTGTATAGGGGTGCTTAGGATTTAAAAAGAGGTCCTCTGTTTTTCCTTGCTCAACAATAACCCCATGCTTCATAACCGCAACGCGATCAGCTATTTCAGCGACAACAGATAAGTCATGGCTTATAAAAAGAAGACTCATCTTGTGGTTTTTTTTCAATGAAACGAGAAGCTCTAAAACTTGTTTTTGAATTGTAACATCAAGTGCTGTTGTTGGTTCATCACAAATCATCAAATCTGGTTCACAAGCTAAGGCCATGGCAATCATCACCCTTTGTCTTTGTCCTCCAGAAAGCTGGTGAGGATAATCATCTACTTTTCTCGAAGCATCTGGAATACCTACCTCTTCTAAAAGCTGTATTGACCTTTCTCTGGCCTCTTTTTTTGAAACATCCTGATGGAGGATGATTGTTTCTATGATTTGATTACCTATTTTGAAGACCGGATTGAGGCTTGTCATAGGCTCTTGAAAAATCATTGTAATTTTGTTGCCCCTAAGCTCGGTCATCTCCTTTGTGGTGAAGTTTAATATATTTTTACCCTTATACAGAATTTCACCATTTTGGATTTTTGCCTGTGGTTTTGGTAAAAGCCCCATGATTGCTAGAGATGTCACACTCTTTCCAGACCCTGACTCACCAACAAGCCCAAAAGTTTCTCCTTCTTTAATAAATAAGGACGAGTTTTTGACCGCATTTACAGGTTTTCCTTCAACAAAAAAATCAACACTTAAGTTTTTAATATCAATGACGTTCATTTTATTCTCACTTAAAATTAAAGTTATCCTCAAACATTCTTGTCTGAGATGTTCGTGCTTCGCTATTTGCACATGATATCTTATTTACAAATATATCAAATAAAAGCTTTGCTCCTGCTAGCGGATGATTGGCATCTAAATATATGTGAGTATCATCTTTGGAAATAACTTTACCAAACTTACTCCTGCCATCATTCATGTCTAATTCATATTTATAACCTATTTCTGGATTAAAATCTTCGTTTTTTAAATCTCTCTCCATTTTATAGACTAGGTTTTCATCGTAATCACCGTAGGCCTCATGAGGCTCTAATGTAACAATCACCCTCTCCTCAACTTTTGCACCTAATAAGGCTTTTTGAATTTTTTTAAAAAAGTGGATTGAAGGGTGAAAGTAGCTAAAGTTCGTTTTTGTATAGACTTTTACATCAGAGTCCTCAGTAAAGATAAAAACCTTAAAACTCAAATCGACAAACTTTCCTTCATTAATGGTCACAGTTCCACCTTGTTTTAATTCAAGAAAAAGGTAAACAGTTTTAAAAAGTTTGACAAGTCAAAAAAATGTTTCATAACATAAACTTTTAGGTTATTAATATTTTAACACAAGGGGAAAAAGCTATGAAAACCGTTTTAGTTTTAATTTTTATGGGTCTATCTAATATATGCATGGCAACACAAACACTTGAAGAAAACCTTGGTAAAGAGGCCAAGTTCACTCTTATTAAAGAGAAAAGCAGAACAAACTATATGATTAAATCAGGCAAAAGCTTACTCAAAGTTGCTGATATTAAAAGAATGGAAGATGGAATAGAGTACCAGGTTAACTGGAAATATGATGTTCTCGTAAAATGGGCAGGGAAAAGAGCTGGAACGATCAAGCTTATGATGCCTGGTGAAGTTTTTAGCGATTCTTTTTGGTCTAATCTACAAGATGGCGCCATACGTACTTCTAATCTAACAATGACCTATATCGCCAATAAAAGCTCCGTTACAGTAAATAACAAGACGTATGAGGATTGCAATATCATTAAAATAGACGACGTCAGAGATTCAAACCTTCATGCTCTTGAAAAGGTCCTCAAGGTGAAAGCAATAGAACTAGGACTCATCGATGAGAATAACTTTAGAGAAGAAAAAGTAGAAAATATCGAGATTGAAGCCGTAACCCATAAAGACGGTCCTGTGATGGGCGTACTCCAATGGACTATCCAGGGCGATGTAAAAGGTTACTCAATAAAGATGGGCTTCGATTTAATTTAAAAGGAGAATATTATGAATAGGATAATACTTGGAACTTTAGCAATGGCCATAAATATCCAGGCCTTTGCTCATAATGATAATTATAACAAAGATGTCGAATCAATAAAAAGTATGACAGGTTGTTATAAAGTTACCTTTAGAAATGCAGAAACTTTTGCTTTCAGTAAAAATTATAAATACCATGATAGATTTAAATCAGGACCAGTTCTTGAATGGATTTTTGTAGATTCAGAAAGTCCAAGAAAATTATCCCTTCAACATCTATTAGTTGCCGGACCTCATATAATCAAACATTGGAGGCAAGAATGGACCCACGAAGAAACATCCTTATATGAATACCAAGGAGATTTTAAATGGACTCCAAAAGATCTAGATCCTCTTAATGTTGTAAACCAGTGGACACAAAAAGTTTACCAGGTTGATGATAGCCCAAGATATGAGTGTTCAGCTCCTTGGATTCGATACAATAAAAAAAATTACTGGGAATGCACGACGAATGCTCCTTTACCGAGACGTGAATACTCCAAAAGAAATGATTATAATATAATGAAAAGGACCAACCGCCACGAAATCATTTCCGGTGGCCATGCTCATGACCAGGATAATGTAAAAATTCTAAAGACAAAAGAATTTCAAAAACCTTTAGTCATGGAAAAAGGCCTAAACCTCTATACAAAAGTTTCTAACTCTCTTTGTAATAAAGCGAAAAATTGGTGGAAAGACCATAAAGACTATTGGTTTCATGTAAGAAATATTTGGGACGAGTTCTATTCGAAAAGAGAACCAATGAAATTTAGAAAAAAGGTTGATGGAAGTACTCTCTGGCAAAGACTTTTTGAACTGGGAGATCAATATAAAGAAAATCCAAATGAAATAGAAGCACTTAAAAAAGAAATTAATACGACAATTAAGGAATTTCTTTATTAGAGAGGAGATGAATATGAGTTCTTGTAATAATAACAAAGATATCAGAGTAGGACTTTGTCACAAGTGTGACAAAGTCACACTTTTCATGGGTGATACTTCGTTAAAGTTAGATACAGATAACTTTTTAAAACACGCGAAAGTTGTGAAAATAGCCGAAGAACGAATTTTAGCAATGAGAGAGAAATTAAAAAAAGAGGAAAAGAGAAAAGAGAAAAAGCCTCGAGACAATTCTTTTTTAAGCCTTCTTAAGGCCTAATATATCGTTGTTTTTAAAGAAGTAAACAATAGGTTTTTTTTATGGCCGACATATTAAAATTTAAAATAAAAAAGAATAAAGATTTTAAAAATGATCCAAAGTTTAATACCTTAATGCTACAAAAAATAATGGATCATATTTATTGCCAAGTGAAAATTAATATTGATAAGGGGTTTCAAGGAGGGCTTTACGACCTTATAGGCGTTTACTGTAAAGCAAACAAAAACGATAAAAGGTTAAAGGAAGTATTTATAAAAGAAATATTAGATAGAAACAACCCCTCCTAAGACCCAGAAAATCTTTTTATGTAAAATCCCCCTCCTACCTATGTAGAAGGGGGTATGTGAATTAATTAAAGCCTGCTCTTTGCATAACTTTTATAGCTTTTTCTCTTAGGTTACCAAGCTTAGGGAGAGAAACTAAGTCTTGCTTAAAAGAACCTTTCGTTATTCCATCTTGCATTTTTCCAAAAGACTGAACAATAAGAGAGAGATTTACATTCTTTTTAAGAGGATACTCATGGTTCACTTGAGCATACATATGCTGTGCTAAGTCTCCTGATAAAAATTCTATAAGTTTAATAGCATTCTCTTTATTTTTTGCATATTTGGTGATGCCAGCGCCACTAAGGTTAACATGGGTTCCAACGCCCTTTTGGTCAGGAAAAAATATTCCTGCAGAAGCTGCCCAAGTTCTTTGCTTTGGGTTTTCAAGCATTTTTCCCATATAATAGGTATTGCCAAGAGCAAGGTCACAAAGCCCTTCCGCAATCGCTTTCACTTGAGACCTATCGTTTCCTTGTGGCTTTCTGGCCAAATTAGCTTTAACTTCTTTTGCCCACTTCAAGGAATATTCTTCACCATGATGGAAAATCATTGAGGAAACTAATGCCAAATTGTAATTGTGGAGACCAGAACGACTACATATTTTTCCTTTGAATTTTTTACTGGTTAGATCTTTATATGATTGAAGATCTTTTGGGCTAACTCTATCTTTGGAATAGTAAATAATTCTGGCCCTTGCTGATAGGCCTACCCATAAATTCTTTTCGTGCCGAAACTTACTTGGAATATTTTCTGATACGACTTTAGATTCAAAAGGCTGGAATAATCCAAGGTTAGCAATTTTTGAAAGGTTACCAATATCAACAGTTAAGATAGCATCTGCAGGAGTATTTTTTCCTTCATTTTTCAGTCTCTCAATAAGGCCTTTTTTAGTAAAAAAAACGTTTACTTTTATACCCGTCTTTTGTTCAAAGACTTTCAAAAAGGGCTTTAATAGAAACTCCTGCCTATAAGAATAAAGGTTTACTTCTTTTTTCTCTTTTGAATAAACATTAAAGGTTACGATGGACATAAAACTCAGAAAGAGGAGAATTGTTTTCATATTTTTTTCCTTTGGTTAAGTTAAAAGAACCTTTCAGGCCACATTCTACACCAAAAGTTTGTCACATCAAACTATTATTCAAGCACGCAAACAAAGTTTATTCTTTTTGGGTTAATATCAACAGAGAGGGTTTATAAATATCGGAGGACTTTTTAATTTTATTAAATAAATTTAAAGCCTTAAAAGCTTGAGTTCGGCCTAAGTACCTAGGGCCTTTTTTAGAAAGGTAAGGAAGTTATCAACAATTTATTCTCAGACTAGGTTTAAAAGTCAAAACAATAAAAGTTAACTATTTTTTACATTTGGCTTTGCATATAGTTTTGTTCGCCAACTCTTTCAATAAGTTCCAACTGAGTTTCTAACCAATCTATATGTTCCTCTTCACATTTATAGATTTCTATAAAAAGTTCTCTGGATCCATAATCTTTAAGCTCCTCGGCCTTTTCAATAAAACCTTTTAAATCACTGACGGCCTTCAACTCATGCTTCAAATCTGCTTCAATTATATCTTTAATTTTTAGTCCAATGCTAATTCGATCTATTTTTTGAACATTCGGAACACCTTCAAGAAAAAGAATTCGTTGAATAACTTTATCCGCATGAACCATTTCTTCCATGGATGCATCATATTCTTTTTTTCCGAGAGACTCGAGTCCCCAATTTTTTATCATTCTTGAGTGCAGTATAAATTGATTTCCTGCAGTTATTTCATTTGTCAGTAGCTGGTTTAATATTGCAATCATATCCGGGTGACCCTTCATAAAAACCTCCAAAAAGAATGTTATTACTCTCTTATAATAACATTTAAAAGCAGGTGAATGGTCTTAAAATAAGGAATACTAAAAGGTTTGTTAAAAAGACTTTCGTATTATTCAAATACAAAAGTTGGATTAAAATTCGAAAGTTTGAAGAGCGCTATGCAATTAAATTTAGAATGTTTTTTACCTTTATAAATGAGGAACTAAAAAACCTAATTTTGTAAGGTTTGTCTAAAAGTTAATAAGGACAAATATCATTATTACTTTTCACCAATTGACCTAAAAAGGTTTGACTAGTGAAACTTTTATTTTATCATTTAAACGGCCCTGATTTAGAGGGTATAAACTGAAAAATCAAGGGAGTATCTTGATGAAAATGGGAATTTTCTATGGAAGCCAAACAGGAAACTGTGAGGATTTATGCTCACAGGTAAAAAAAGAATTAGGTGAATCCGAAATTCATAATATTTCAGATGTTTCAAGCGATAACTTTGAAGAATATGATCTCATCATTCTCGCAACATCTACTTGGGGCAGCGGAGACCTTCAAGACGACTGGGAAATGCAGTTAGATGAAGTTAAAAATGCTAACCTTGACCAAAAATTTGTGGCCTTTATTGGAGTTGGAGACCAAGAGGGATATGGGGACACTTTTTGCGATGCCGTAGGTATCATTTACGACGCTATTCAAGGAAAGGGGTTCAATCATATTGGACTTTGGCCTAGCGAAGGATATGAGTTTGATAACTCTGAAGCTTTTAGGAACGGTCAGTTCCTAGGTTTAATTTTGGACGTGGAAAACCAAGATGATTTATCTGAAGACAGAATAAAAAGTTGGGTTAAACAACTTCATCAGGAAATGAATCCCCTGTCTAAAACTCAAATAAATGAAGCTCGAGCTGAGTTATGACAAGTAAATATCTCCTTATTCACGAATAGCGCCTTTATATTTTTTTAAATTTCTTAATGGCAATTTCAAAAAATGGATTGTATTCCTTATACTTACTCATTTATTTAAGGCGATATCAATGAATTTTGAAAACATTAGAAAGGAGACCTTGGGCCTCGAAAATCTAATTCACTTTAATAGTGCTGGAAGTTCACTTCCTCCTAGATGTGTCACCGATACTGTAGTCAATTACCTTGTGCAAGAGGGGCAAGTTGGGGGCTACGAGCAGTTTGAGATTGAAGCTAATCGCTTAGAATTCGTTTATGATCAAATATCCCAGCTGATAAACGCAAATAGAGAAGAAATTGCTTTGATGGAAAGTGCTACAAGGGCATGGATTTCTCTTTTCTATTCTTTGGAATGGAAAAAAGGACAGGTGATTTTAACGAGTCAAACTGATTATGCCAGTAACTTTATTTCTTACCTTCAACTTCAAAAGGAAAAGGGAGTTATTCTTGAAGTACTTCCTCAAAGTAAGCATGGTGAAACTTGCCTTCAGTCCCTTGAAAACAGGCTTCAAAAAGGTGACGTAAAGTTAGTCTCTCTTTCTCATATACCAACGAATGGTGGATTAATTCAGCCCGTTGAACAAGTTGGGGCTTTGACTCAAAAATATAATTGCCTTTTTCTTTTAGATGCCTGCCAAAGTGTCGGACAATGCCCTACAGATGTTCAAAAAATTCAATGTGACTTTTTAACAGCGACGGGGAGGAAGTATCTTCGGGGTCCAAGAGGAACAGGTTTTCTCTACGTCAAAAAGAAACACTTTTCATGGCTTAACCCTTTTTCTTTGGACCTTTTTTCTGCAAACTTAACTTCTAAAAACTCTTATGAAGTAAGGCAAGATGCCAGAATGTTTGAATCCTGGGAATCTTCACCAGCATTGAGGCTTGGGTTAGGACAGGCATGCGAGTATGCATCAAAATTAGGTATTGAAAACACTTTTGAGAAAATTAAGCAATTGGGAAACTTCCTGAGGCAGGAGTTACAACAAGTTAATGGCATTGAAATTCATGATCTAGGAAAAGAAAAGGGTGGAATCGTTTCTTTTACCCTTAAGAATAAAGACTCATTAAAAGTTAAAAAGGAGCTTTCCCAAAGAAAAGTTAATGTTTCCGTCAGCTATAAAACGTCTACTTTCTTCGATATGGAGGTTCGTGGCCTAGGTGATATATTAAGAGCGTCTGTGCATTATTATAACACAGAGGAAGAGGTCCTCTCTTTTATTGAAACTTTAAAGGGCCTTCCATAAGGCATTTAAAAAATATTTTTTTGAGTCGGTGAAATGCTCAACTACTCCAAATTGGCTTTGCTCCGAAAGGTCAAAACTTTCTTGGGCACTATATTTCCAGGAGTATTCGGTATGAATGGGTTCAAAAGCTCCAAAACTGAAAACCCTATTGTCGCTTTTAAAAGAAACTTTTTGGTTTTTTAAAGAGATTAAGTAACTCTCCATTGTTCCTTTTATCGGGTTATATGTTCCAAAATGTTGGAAGGCCTCTGGGTTAAAATCAGCGTTAAGCTCACGATTAATCCTTTCCAACAAGTTGAGATTAAATTGTGAAGTCAGACCTTTAGAATCGTTATAGGCCTTTAGAAGAACGGATATTTCCTTTTTTAGGTCTAATCCAATAAAAAGAAAGTCGTTACGGTTTAAAGACTTTCTAATTTCTTTTAAAAAGACAACCGCTTTTTCCTGAGAAAAATTCCCAAGGTTAGATCCTAAAAAGAGAACAACATTTTTTCCAGGCCTTTTATCTCTCACCCATTGGAGACCAGATGAATATTCCCCTACGACGCCGTATGTTTTCAGTTTCGGAAAAGTTTCACTAAGATCTTTAAGAAGGCCCTCTATTGCATATCGCGAAATATCAATAGGAATATATTCAAATTCTCTTTTAGACTTAATAAGCTCATCCAAAAGAACTTTTGTTTTCCGCCCATCACCTGCTCCGAGTTCAATAATATTAAGTTTTTCATTTGAAGGTATTTGGGAAATAATTGACTCTTTGTGATTCACAAAAATATTGTATTCACACTTCGTGGGATAATATTCTTCCAAATTTGTGATGTCTGAAAAAATTCTGCTTCCTTCATCATCATAAAAAAACTTAGAAGGAAGTCTTTTAGGATTTGATGAGAGTCCTTCAAAGACTTCTTTTTTAAATATAGGCACATGTTCTTTTTCATTTTTTTCTTCAGAAAGGACAACGTAATTCATAAAAATAATCCCTTTTAATTATCTTCCGCAAGTCTTATGCCCGAAAAGCACCACCTTTTTTCGGGACGATAAAAGTTTCTGTATGTTTTTCGGAGGTGGTCTCTCGGTGTGGCAAGACACCCTCCGCGAAGAACCATTTGACCACTCATGAATTTACCATTGTATTCACCCAATGGGCCCTCAAGGCGCCGGTAACCTGGGTAGGGAGAATAACTTGACTCAGTCCATTCCCAGACACTTCCAAATAAATCATAGAAGGGGTCTTGATCATAAATTGGAGAACTTAGTTGAAGCCGGCCACTTTCTAAAAATTGACCTTCAATATTTTTAAAGTCGACTAAAGAAGCAGCTCTTTCCCACTCTTTTTCAGTCGGAAGCCTTTTCCCTTTCCAACGAGCATAAGCAGAGGCCTCAAAATAAGAGACGTGAGAAAGAATCTCTTCCTTATCTATTTTTTGGACCCCTTGAAGGCCTCCTGCAACCCAATTGTTATCCCTTTTAAACCAGTAGAGGGGGGCCTTAATTTTTTCCCGATTAATAAAGTCCCAACCATCACTATGCCAGAGGTTTGGATTTTTATAACCCCCATCTTCTATAAACTCCAAAAACTCCCCGTTCGTTACCGGGTGACTAGAAAGAGTGAAAGAATGTAAGTAATCCTTATGAGGAGGCCTTTCATTGTCGTAAGAGAAGTTTTCACTTTCATGGCCGAAGGAATAAGTCCCTTCTGAAAACTTTATTTGGTTTGAGATTGATGGTTTCGTCGAACCAAAGTTTTGGTCTTGAGAATAAGTGGGTTCTAATGGGTTTTGAGCAAAGATGTATTTAATATCCATAACGAGCAGTTCTTGATGCTGCTTTTCATGCTCTATGCCAAGAGTCGTAAGTTTTTCAAAAGCGGCATACTCTTCTTCAGGTATTTTATCGATATGCGCCAACATTTTTTCGTTAATTTCCTGACGGTACGCGCAAACTTCCTGAACAGTAGGTCTTGAGAGTGCACCTCTTTCCTTTTGATCCCAGTGAACACCCAAAGACTTGTAATAAGAATTGAAGATAGTTTTAAAGTGAGGGTTAAAAGGTCTTTCCCTATGTAAAAGAAAGCTTTCAAAAAACCAGGTAGTGTGACCGAGATGCCACTTGGGAGGACTTACATCTGGGTGTGGCTGCACTACATAATCTTCAATTTCTAAAGGAGAACAAAGCTTTTGAGTTTGTTCCCGTGTTTTTAAAAAGTGCTCACTAAGGGCCTTTTTATCTGACATTAAGTCTTCCTTCTAAAAAACTTTGGAGGGATCCTAAAAGGGCCATAATTGAAAGTAAATGAGTGGTGAGTTAATGAGACTAAAAATTGTCTATTGAAGGCCACTTATGAATTAAACTAAATGAAAGTAAACGATGTTTAGCTTATCAGCGAATAAAAAAGGGCCTCTTTTCAAGAGGCCCAAGTTATGACTTATTTAAAAAGGTTCATTAATCATTTTTACTGCACTTATGCTTATCAATAAAGTTTTGAACCGATTGCATTTTTGGCTCATCGGCCTTAAGCCTGACCATCAATCGTCCAATTGTTGTTTGTTTTAAAACCTTATTATTGAAAGGTAATTTTGTATAGTCGTAATCCTTACCTTTAATCATCCTGTTGGCCTTATTGGCGGCCTCTGCCTGTTCGTATAAGTAACGCTGACGGCCTTTCCCAGCATAGATAAATCCTGCAAACCATTTGTGCATTCTCTTTGGTTTGTAAAAAGAATCTTTATTGGTCTCAATAAAATCAAAACCAACGTTAATAATGGAATGAGCTATACCCCATTGAAGCTGAAGTTTTCTGGCCTCTGCACAATACTTGAAGCGATCACCTTGTGGCAATGCTTTGTGTTCATAAAAGTCAGAGGTATCTCTGTATCTTCTTTCAAAGTCCTTAATATCTTTTCGTCCATACTTATTCGCATACTTCATAAAGCTTTCACCGACCTGTCCATAAACAGTATCTTCAATTTGCTTAAAACTTGTAAGGATATTGTTTTTTAACCTCGTCCCATCATCGTTATTTTTAAAAATGGCCCCTGTGGTTACATTTTTCAAAAATCTTACTCTTGCCTCAAACTTATTTTCAATAATTTCTAATCTACGAATCCACTTTTCGGCCTGAAGTTTTGGGTTTCTTACTAAGCTCGCTATTGATTGTCTTGGGTAAGTCTTTAAAAATTCGTGCCTTTTAAGTGCCCCATAGATCCACTCTATATGCGTAAAATAAGAGTCTTTTAAAACATCAAACCATGCTGTTTTTACAGTTTTATCAATATAACCCAAATGATCATGAGGAACCTTAATAACTTTAGCTCTTACATCACTCATAAACATTGGAATTATTTTTGCTTCTTCTGTCTCTCCATTAAAAACATTCTTGAATTTTTCAATACTTTTAGGCATTTCATATTTAAAAGCTATTTTTCCTAAAACCTTTGGTTTCACTAGACGGATATTTTTTAATATTTTTTGCTGAATCTCAAAGAGTTCTTGAATGACTTCACCTTTTACTTGAGCAGCTGTCTGGTTTTTACTCCAGCCAGCTGGGTCTGAAGCTTTGGCCTGTAGAACATACTTTGCTCTGTCCATGGCCTCAGTTATCTGAAACTCGGCCAATCCCAACCTCTTCATTTTTAAAGGTCTCTTAACCAAAAGGTTCTTTTTATTTTCAAATGCAGTAATTAAAACACGAATTTCTTTTTGTAATTTTCTTAATTTTGGAAGCTCTTGAGTCTTTTTAAAAACTTCCGTCTTATGCATATCAGTCTTGACGGAAATAATACCTGCTGCATCCATTTGATCTTTAATATCAAAGAAAGTGCAATTGTATTTCATAAAAGTATTTCTATCTTCTTCTTTTTTCCAGTTATATTTTGATTTAAGCATGAGGTCTATAATTTTTAAGATATTACCTACGGCCATCCCGCCAGCAGCTGCGATGAATCCGTATTCATTTGGAACAAGAAGACCTAGGCCTGAAACACTTTGAACAATATCACTCATTATTCCAAGGGCCCCTTGATCTCTAAGACTGTACTCACACTCTGCTTTTGCTGCAAGAGAAGAAAACGTTGAAAGACTTTTCGAAACCATTTCCACTCTTTCTTGATTTGCTAAATAGATTGCATCTTCTTTGGAATGACCTTCAAAACGTTTTCCAGCTTCGGCCTCATCCTTATAAGTATCATTAATCTCACTGATCGAATTATTTAAAGTTGAAATTAAAGCTCCGTTTTTAGATGTACATTCTTTATCTAAGGCAGATTTTAAACTACTTAAGGCAGCAGCTATATTTGCATTCCCCTTGGATTCTAGCGGACAACTCTTTGGCCTCAAGGCTGTTTTCTTATATTTAAAGTGATACTGAAGCTTTTCAAGCATAAACCTTGCTTCAGAAATTTTTCCAGATAGCTCTTTATTAGGAACGCTATGTGCAGTAAATGATGAAAAGAGCATCATCGTAATTAAGTATAATTTAAATTTCATTTCCCTAGACCTCCCAAAAAGGCGTTGTAAATTACCCTTTATATTTTTTTCTTCATACTTTTCGGAAGTTATAAATTTTTAGTAATAATATAATTTATAATTATAAAAATTGAGTAGAAATTACACTTGCATTTGTCCGAGAAAGGCCGCCATTTCTTGACTAAAAAAGTTTGGTGACCGCCTTAATTAGTAGAATTTATTAATTTTTAAAATGCTTAAACTCAAAGAAGTACTCTATGGCCTTGGTATTTTAATATTAAAGCTTGTACCATTTCCTAAAGTAGAGGTTATTTTTATTGTGCCCCCCAAACTTTGGATGTTAGTTTTAACCACATCCAACCCTACACCTCGACCAGAATACTCGGTTGCAACTTCCTTAGTGGAAAAGCCAGGCATCATAATCAAACCTAATACTTCCTCTACTTCTAATTTTTCAACTTCATCTTTTGTAATCATTCCTTTTTCTACGGCCTTTTCTCTTATTAAAAAGTGGTCTAGACCCACACCATTGTCTTTTAGATTTATTAAAATATCATTTTCCGTTTCCCTCAATTCAATTTTTACGACTCCTTCTTTCTTAATACCATGGTCGCAACTATTTTGTACAAGATGCATCATGGAGTCTCTTAACATCGAAATGATTTTTGTTTCCAAATAAACTTCATCTCCTAAAACTTCTAATGTAATTTTTTTGTTTAAAGATAACGATATTTTATTTACGATTTCCTGAAGTCCTAAAAGAGACTTTTTAAACTCTTCAAACTCCAACATTTTAACAATATCTAATAAATTTTTATCTTGATTACTTTTCGCAATCTCTTTAATTTTATTTAAACTGGATAAAAATAGTGATTTTGATATTTCTATTGAGTTACTATTAGTTGCCAAAAAAGTTTCATCAACATCAGACCCAAAAATTTCACGGCCCAAACTTAAGTAATTTTCCACAGCTTTATTTAGGTCTAATTTAATTTTTTTAATGTTATTCCATGATTCATCACTGACAGTAGGGTTATCTCTAATTTTCTCAATTAGAGATTCAAAAACGTGCACTTCTGCAGAAAGCCCTGTTAAATTGTAAATTCTAGCCGTTCCTTTAATCGTATGAATAGATCTAAAAAAGCCATCAAGGTTAGAACTCTCAATTGACTTATCTCCGGAATCTAGATTCAAATTTGCATCTCTTGAAAATACCCGAAAGTCCTTTTTATCGTTAGAGACAATTTCCTGTAACCGTTGGATTTTAATCGCTGAGGCTTCTTCCTTTTCTAATGCTTCTCTTTCTAACTTTTTTAATTCAGTTACATCCTCTATAACAAACATTATTTTTTCAACAGACTCGTCCTTATCTAAAATTGGAGAATAAGTGATTTTCAAAATTTGTTCCTTGTTTTCTTTATCGGGAACAATAATTTTGGCAGGCAAAGAGTCTTTCAAAACATTATATTGGAACAAATCTGCACCTATGCATATATCCAGAACAAAACTAATTTGAGCAAATATTTCAGAATTATTATCAAAGTCCTTTAGCAAGGTATCATAAATAGTTTGGCTTTTTATATCTGCACCAAATATTTCATGACTGTATTCAGAAACAGGAGGTATAATACTTCCATCAGTTCCAACAGAGAAAACTGACTGTCTCATATTATTAAGAAGGTTTGAAATATTTTTTTCTGATTCTAGTGCCTCATTTTTTGCCTGAACCGCTTCCATTGTTCTAATAACAACTTCTTTTTCGAGGTTCTTACTTAATTTTTCTGCTGTTTCAAAGGCCAAGGAAAATTTTGTTGCTAAAATATAACTTTGAATAAAAATAAAAGCTACAAATGTATAGGGCGTTATAAAAGGTCCTATAAAAGGCTCAATAATATCATTATTAACTAAAATATCGTAAACGACACCAAAGAATAAAAATAAGATGGCAAATAATAATAGCCTTGCATACTGAATTTTTTTAATTGAAGATCTTATCAAGATATAGGGGACATAAATAAGATTGCTTAAAGCGACTAAGACTTGATAGCTTAACGTATTATTAAGATGTGTAAAAACGACAGATGACATAATAAGCGTAAAAAGACAATATAAAATAGCAACAAACCAATAAAATGATATTATCTTTTTATTAAAGCAGTCCTTTAAAATTTCATTCATAAACATTAACTGAATCGGGGGAAGTAAAAAAAAAGAAATATACTCAAGCTTCGAGTTTAAAGAAAACCAAAAGTGCGATCTATCTATATAATACATAAGAACACTTTCTGTTGATAACTCTCTTATAAAAAATGTTAAGCAAAAAATACCAAACCAAAGACTTCCTAGATCTTTTCTCCTAAGAGTAAAGAGCCCAAAGTGATACATCGATATAATAAAAGTGATACCGAGAACAAAAAATGACCTAAAATTATCTTGATTTACCTCTTCTTTAATAATCTTTGCTTTTCCCATACTAAGAGAGTAAAAAAAGCCTCCTGAACGATAATGAAAATTACTACCATGAAAAACGATATAAAAGTCTCCTCGAAGGTTTAACTCCGTCATTTTTTTCACGGCCTTAGGAATTGATGTCTCTTTTGTCATTCCCACTTTACCTGAACGGAAAAGATTAAAAATTTGATTTCCTTGAATAATGTAAGATTCAAAGGCCGTGGCAAAGTAAGGAAGAACAAATCCTATCTTACCTCTCGATTTAAGTTTCTTAACTTTTAAAATATATGTTCCATAACCCAAGGATAAATTTTTGTTTTTATCTTTCAATGAAGACCAAAGTCCCGGAACTTGAATTAATTCTCCATTTTTAGGGATCCCATTTCTTATTATTTGTTCAGGTGTTATAATTTTTTTCCAAAAAAAGTGCCATTCACCATTTAACTCAATTTTCTTATTGGTCTCCATGTCCCAATTTTCTAAGCTGATTTCACCTTTTATGGCCTTTGGGGCCGCAAGACAAAAATTTTGCACGGAAAAAATTATCAAAATTATTTTTATAAAATTTTTCATATAAAAATATCCACCTCGATAGCTTCTCTATTCGACAAAAGTTAAAGCTCAATTAAATTTATTACGATTAGAAAATAATCATGAAAAGGCACTTAAAGCTAAGTTTTATCGACTTAAATTGCTCATAAATATTTATAGTTTAAAAGAAACATTACACGATTCTATAAAGATTTAATTATTGGATAATAAATTTTGCAATTGGGTTTATTAAAACTCCCATTCCAAGCTCTTTGTTTGTTTAAAATACTTAAAATGATTAACCTTATGTATTTCCTCTTTTTTTCTTACAATCCTAGATTTGAGACCCGACTCCCGTCTAGTTCTTCCCGCTGCATATTTAAAGCCAGGGCCTGACCTATACTCATCACAAGCAATACAAGGTCTTAACTCGCCGTTTTTATCCATAATTGACCCTTTTATATTTCTTAGGATAATGTTTTTCAGGCCATAATCTTTTATACAAATTCCAATACACCTAAGCCTTGTATGATAAGCATTATAGGCCCAAGTTTCAGCACAGTATTCAGTAAATCCAACTTTGTTCGCAATGCAATTTTTGACAAGGCCAAGAGTTAATTTCATAGCACAAAATCTAACAGGTGATGTTAAGTCTGGTTTTGCAATATAAACTGCAAGATCTTTAAGAGAAGAACAAGTTCCACATTTAGTCTTATGAGTAACGATATAACCTTCGCTTTCAGCTTCATAATTATTTTTGAACGTTTTCAAAGAATAAGACTTTTCGGTATCATCAGTAAACTTAACAGCACATACAGACTGGTCTGACTTTCTTTTAGAGTACCATTCTGTAATTTGACGTTGATTAAAATAAGTTATTGTTTTATTTTCCTCATCGTGTTCATAAGATAATTTATTTTTTGGAAGGGGAAAATTAAGTTTTCCCAAGCTATCATAATTCTCTATATACTTTGGTAGATAGGGATTTTTGGTTTTAAAGCCCACACCATTTCCAAACCTAAATAGGCCTATATAATCATTATTTCCCGTGTTTTCTTTATTTAATTTGAGGTTATCATATACCCTTTGGCCATTTTTCAAATCACTTGCCAACAAAAGTTTAACGAGCTTCATTTTTTTAGGATTTTTTTTAAGGTAAGCAATTGATTCAAGATCATGCTCTCCAATTTTGGTATTAATTTGTCCTAAACTTGAAAAATGAATAGCACTACAGAGAACAATTAAATAAAACTTTAATTTTAAATTATAGACATTTTTCAATAAACCTCCAAAATCAATAATTTAATTCCTACCTCTACTTCTCGTATTTCTAAAAAATAAGTTTATTAAGAATAAAATCAATTTACCTATTCTCCAAAAAGGCCTTTAATTACATAAGTTTTCTCAAAAATAAAAAGACTAGATCTTTAACTTTTTAAACCTGAGAACAACAATTCAGCTAAAACAAACCTTGTTCGACAGACTTTTAAAATTGTTAACTTGGAAACCTATAGATTTCTACAACTCCAGTGGCCCAATATAAACCCTAATTTTTTTTTAAACATTGTATTGTTAGAGCCCAATAGATGCGCCTTCTAAGGCCAAAAGATCGCAATTTTTAACTTTTTTTTCTTTGTATAATGAATATCTAATTTAATAACTACAAAAATTTGGTTTCCAAGAAATTGTTATGCTATAAACGCCTAATGAAATTGGCTCACTGAATAAGTGAAATAGTAATTAAACAATGTATTAAGATTTAATGGAGAACAACATGAAACACCTACTGGCCCTCATTTTTATTATTGCCCCAACCTTTTTAATGGCGAAAGACGCTCCATTAAAAACAGTACCCTCTGTGGAAGTCTCAAAGTACTTAGGAACTTGGCATGAAATTGCAAGACTACCTGTCTTTTTTCAATTAAATTGCTACAACGCAACCGCGACCTATGACATTATTGACGAAAAAACAATTAGTGTAACAAACAGATGTGAAACGAAAGTCTTAGGAAAGAAAAAAGTTGCATACGGACAAGCAGAAGTTGTTGATCAAGAAACAAACTCAAAGCTTTTAGTTAGTTTTAATAGCTGGTTTCAAAGGGCATTTCCTGAACTTGCAAAAGGCGATTATTGGATTTTAGAACTTGGAAAAGACTATTCATATGCTGTTGTAGGCGCACCTTCAAGAAAGTTTCTTTGGATATTATCCAGATCTCCAAACATGGACAAAAATTTTGTAAAACACCTTAAGGCAAAATACAAAAAGCTTGGATTCCCTACACATAAAATGAAATCTTACCTTAAAAGATAATAACTTCAAAAATAAGAATTTATAATGATTAAAAGGCCCTTAACTTAAAGGGCCTTTTTTTTTACTGAACAAGAGCTGATGAATCTATATTGGCACAATTAAATTTAACCAAAGCAACAGTCTTTTCATCTTTAGAGATAGATCCTTCCATTTGGAAATGATTATCAACTTCTGAAATAACTCTAACGTTTAGAACGATTTCATCGTGAGGCCGCAAAAAGGACTTAAACTTGGCGTCCCTAATTTTTGTAAGAACCCCTATCGCCATTCCTTTTTCTTTATCTTCAGGGTAAAGCTTTGTTAAAAGCAAACAGGAAGACTGAAAAATCATTTCGCACATCATTGCACCTGGTACGACTGGTGCTCCTGGGAAATGCCCTTTAAAGTAAAAAGTGTCAGGGTGAAGGGTCTTTTTAATTCTAATGCTCTGGCCCTGAATTGATTCATAATTTTCAATTTGAAGGTAAGGTGGACGATGATGGAGTGTATCCAAGATCTCTGTTTGCTTTTCTTCTAACATGAGAGTTTATTCCTTTTCTTAAAATTTAAAGAATGAAATTCAGTTTAGTTAATTGAAGACGAACTTAAAAGAATTTAGGTTTTTTTTTTAAGATTTTTTTGAATTGGGGCCTTAAACTTGGCGCTTACTTAACTATTGTGCATTGTGCATTATATAAAACGACAAAAAATATCATTAAACTTTAGCTTTTTTAAGTCGACCATTTTTAATTATATAAAATCTTTTTAGAAGAAAAAGGCTTATTCCATCTATTGTTTTTTCACTACTGATATAAAAACTGAAAAAGAGAAAACGGTAACTGATAAGGCCTAAAACAAGTGTCAAAACACCAACAAATATAGACGATTGAGAAAATATAGTCGCAAATGGCATCATTTTTTCACTCGTTAAGGAGAGAGCTCCAAGAATAAGAGGTCCGGAAGAAAAAAGAATGAGAGCGGCCAAAACCGCCCGGGCGTAAAAGTCTTTAAGATTTTTCAGTGCAACTTCTATATCCAAACCCCTTAATCTTTCTATATCCATAGGTCTCGTTAAAACCAAAATAACGGCCACAGAAAGCCATTGAGGCAAATTATCGAGCCATAAGGTATCAAGCGGCATAACATCTTTTAAAAGAAAGAGGATTCCACTTGATATTCCTGACTGTGCTAAACAAACGGCCGTAATAATCCAACCTCTGTAAAAAGAATTCATATATAAGGATAGAAAAGTAAAAATAAAAATAAACGATGTGAGGTGATCTTGAACAAATTTTTTGTGGTGTTTTCTCCAAAATTGGGTGAGAGAAGTAGCTTTAAATTTAGAGTCTTGTGGTTTGTTTAGAAAGTTAGACTTATTTTCACTTGTTCCCTTAAAATAGAATTGATCAACTCTATTTATCTGCTCATGAAAAATAAGCTTTGGTACGGAAACAACTGTCTTTTTGGCAATATGCCCTAAATTTCTTGGTTTTTCACCCGTGCTTTTAACGCCAACAAGAAGATGTGAAAAGTTTCTTTCATCTAAAACTAATTGTTCCAATTTGATCGGGAGCGAGCTAGAGCTTTGTTTGTCATCGAGGTTGAAAAAAGAAAGACGTTTTTGCTGCTGAATATCTTCCATTGCCAATTTAAAACTAGAAATATCTAACTTTGGAAGGGACCTAAGTCCATTTGGTGTAACTTCCCATTTGTTAATCCATTCTTTTTCGAGGAATTTACTTGGAACAAGTTCATAACTTTTGGGAATTTTTCCTGGTTCACCTAGATATGTTAAAGCATGACCATGTCCCCTATAGCTTGATAGTTGTGATTTAAAATCTTCTTTATTTATTTCCTCACCTTTCATTCCAAGTGGTTTTAAATGCCAGCAGTAGATACTTATGGGTATAAAAAGAACAATCAGTGGAGGTATCAATACATTTCTTGAAAAAAGGCGAATTGCTTTTTTTTCTGGCCCTTCCTTCGTCGCCCAATCTAAAGGGCTAAAGACAGAAAGAATAGTAAGAAAATAAAAAATGATAGGAATACCTAATTTGAAAAAATGGTTTAAAATCTTGGTGGAGGGTAAGCTTATTGCATTACCCAAAGTTGGTAAAGAAAATAGATAAAGTAAAACCATTAGAATCAAATAAGTTGAAAGTAGTTCCGACAAAGCAAAGAGAACTGACTGTTGTATTGTTTTTCTTACCCCAGTTAAATTTTTGTGATAGAAAGTATTCCTAATTTTGGCAAGAAGAACAAGCCACAAGAAAGACCCAAAAATAAGCCCTAAGCTTAGAGAGTAAAAATCCAATATTGTCAAACTACCATTAAATATAAAGCACCAAAAGAGATAGTGGATAAAAAAACCAATATTAAAAACGAGAACGCTCCCTGCTGCCTTAAATTTCTGAAAAACAAAATAAAAAATAAGAAACGAAGTAAGAGTAAAAAGTGCGAAAAAGTACAATGGTTTTTTAACCAAAGATATCCATAATTTAGTGTTAACTCGTTCTATTTGAGAATTTGGAAAAAGTTTTTTAAGTCCTTTTTCAACTTTACCTATACTTATCTCTTCGTTAAACCATATTTTGATCTCATTTGGTACGGATGGGCTTACAAGGTTAATATTTGCTATATCTACTAACTTAATTGGTGTGTTTGATTTAGCACCAATGATTGTGGATTTTAATTGTAAAAGGGAGTCAAAATTAGATTCCACAAAGTAACTTAGATCATTTTTTGATCCCAAACGGGATGCGAACCCATTTATCTTTAAAGAGTGCCATACCTGATTGATAGAAATATTATATCTAAGGAGGTCTTTTGGTTTAAGTTGTATTTTCCAACTTAGTTCTTCATCTAATTCAGGTTCAATTTTTTTTATGGATTGATTGAACTGCTTAAGATAATCTTTGAACCTTTTAAAATTAAAACCACTATTTGTTTTAATGTTAAAGTCTGGAGGCGGAATAGCTTTCAAGTGAATAACTTTAATCTGCTTAACATCACCAGGAAGAGTTATTTTCAAACGATCAAGTTTTTCTTGAATGAATAATAATATTTTGTTTGGATCATTTAAGCGATCAAATATAAGGTTGATTTCAGATCGTTCATGACGAGTATTTGATTCTATGGATATTAAATTTGATAGGCCGTTAAAAGTTTTTTCAGCTATCGTAGTAACTTTTTTTTCAATCTCAGAACTTAACTTACTGGGAACATAAAATTCGATTTTAAACCTTATAAAGCTATCTTCAGGAAATAATTTAAGGCCATTATCGAGGTTAAAAAAAACAGTAACAATGGGTATAAATAGGAAGAGTAAAACGACCCTTCTATATTTTGATACTTTTTGAAGAAACTTTAACATTTATACAACTACCTCATTCAATGGCCAATTAAAGAAGAGAAAAGGGCTTCCAGGATGTTTAATTTTGAAATCGCTAATGACTTTTTTTAATTTAATCATTTCATCATCTGTTAAAAGAATCATAATAATTTCATTCGTACCTGGCCAAGCAGCTGAACCTTCTTTTTTTCCTCCCTTCGAAGAACCATGAAGTCCAGTGAAGTGTGTATAATTATGAATATTTGAAATCCTAATCATTAAAAGAGTTTCTTCAACGAGTTCGGAGTCAAATAACAGCATGACGGCTTTCATGTTCCTTGATCCCCTTTTACGTGTTTTGGAATTCCCAAGTTCTCTATAAAAATAGGTGTGACAACGATAGAAAGAAAAGTACCTGTAATCATTCCAAAAACATTAACAATGGCCATACCTCTATATAATTCTGAGCCTTCTCCACCAATAATTAAAGTAGGCAACATTCCCAAAATTGTTGAAAATGATGTCATTAAAATCGGTCTCGTTCGACTAGAAACGGCCCATTTAATTGCTTCTTCCTTTGTTCCCCCAGAAAAAAGCTTTTGATTGGTTGCTTCGACCAAAAATATACCATTATTGACAACTATCCCTATAAGAAGAATAAAACCGACAAGTACACTTGCATTTACTGTTTCTCCCATAATAATAAGACCGCAAATGGCCCCGCCAAGAGTCAAAGGTATTGTTCCCATAATAACCATCGCCTGTCTTATGGAATTAAATTGTATAACTAATATAAGGAATACAATGAACGCCGAAATGCTAAGCGCCTTAATTAATCCGCCAAAACTTTCATTCATTGTCTCCAAGGTCCCCATACCTAAAATTTTATTTTTTGAAATTTTTAAAGTTTCCCTAATTCCTTGCATACTTTGGTCTGCCAATCCAATTGTGGAATTTTTTAGTTTAAAAAAGAGTGGAAAAAAATCATCACCGTTTTTTCTTTTCAAAAGTGGCTCATACTTTTCAACTTTATGTTTATAAAGTTCTCCAATTATATTTCTTTCACCTTTAGAGTTTATAACTGGAAGTCCAAGTAAAGTACCATCTAAAGCGATCTTTAAAATGGCAGGTGTATCGAAATCAAAATCGGCAATTGATCCCAAATCTATTTCTTGAAGAGGTATAAAAAATTGGCTCAACCCATGGTAAGTAGATAGGCCCATTCTATAAGTAGTCAAATGGTTAGGCTTTAAGTGGAAATTAAAACTTTTAGTCAGTTCAGGGCCTAGGCATGTTTTAACAGTAGGACTATTACAAAACTGTTTGATCAATTTATTTATTTTTTTTTCAGGTAAATTTTGACCTATAAAATAAAGTCCGTCATAACCGTAAGCTTCTCCTGATGGAGCAGGTCCGACTGGCAGAATATTAATTTTACTAAAGTCTAAATTGGCCCCCTTAAATTTACTTTTTATAATATCTAAAGGCCTTGAATTTTTGAGAGAAAAAAGAACATCGACTGTATTTTTATTAAACAAAGAAACAGACCAACCTACTTCATCCCATTCCTTTAACGTTGAGGCAATTAAATTTCTTTTGGCAATACCTTCTGCTGTTTTCCTAGAATTATTAATAGGGTACTTTAAGGAATAAACACGAGATGAAACCTGGGGAAGAAACTCCATATCAGGCAAAAAAAGAACCGATCCTAAGCTAAAAAAAACGACACTTCCAGGAATAAGTAACTTATAGGCCAACTTTTTTCTGCAAAACCGTTGCGTACTTTGTGCTAATTTAATCATACTCTGTACAAGAAAATCAGATTTTTTAAAAAGGTAAAAAATCAAAGAGGGTGCTTTTGCATTTTTTCCTAGCATTTTAAAACATAACCAAGGGACAAGACTGAAAACCGCAATAAGACAAAAAATTTGGGTTGATACAACAGTAAGACTAAGGTCTGAAAATAGCTTGCTAGAAACATTCTTTTGAAAGGCTATAGGTAGAAGAACTCCTGCTGTTGTTAATGTAGAGGCCAATACTCCCAAGCGAACGTCTTTAACACCTTTCCAACAGGCCATAAAAAGCGGTTCTTTTCTATTTATTCTTTGAGTTATTGATTCCAAAACAACTGTTGAAGCATCGGTAATCATTCCAACTGCAAGAGAAAACCCATTTAAGCTAAAAAGGTTAATTGAAATGCTTAGCTGGTCCATGGCAAAAAAGGTTCCAAGAAGTGCTGTAGGAAAAACAACAGAAGCGACTAATACCCCAATTGTAGAACCTAAAAATATCATTAAGATAAGAGAGTTTAAAACAACCCCTATAAAAAAATTGGTAAATACTCCATTTTGGCTTTCTTTTATTTTTATTGCTTCATTATAAATTTCTTCTGTTTTCAATGATGGTTTTTTTGAATTTTCAACTAATTGAAGAGTTTTGTTAATAATAGAAATAGTATCCGCTCCAGGGGCCTTAATAACTTCTAAGATGACCGCGGGCTTCTCCTTACCATATATAACTTGCGCTTTTGCTGGTGGTTTTGTGATATTTCCAATCCATTTCAAAAATACTTGAGATCCTTTGTGATTTATTATTGGTAACAGCTTCATATCCTCAGTTTTTTTAATTGGGATAGAGAGTGAATGATTTAAAGGTTTTCCTTTGTAAAACTTTCTTAACTTCCAGGTGTTATAAGCTTCATCAAGGATTTTATGAGAACTTACTTGGAACTGTGAAAGCTTTTCACTTTTTACATTAATATAGGTTTTTCCCAAATATTGTCCTGAAATCAAAACTTCAGAAATACCAGGAATTCTCTCAACTTTACTTTTTACTTTAAGTGCGTGTGTAGAAAGTGACTCTAGCCCCTCACCATAAAAAACAACTCTGTAAATCGGGTTATTACTTGGTTTATAAAGAACAAAAATAGGGTCTAATACGCCACTTGGGAGTGATAAATTTTCAACTGTCTGCCTTGCTTTTCGTAAACATTCTTCAGGTAAAAAATCCCATTTATAAAAGAGTTTAAAAACGGCTTTCCCCTCTTCTATATCCGCTTCGATTGATTTTAATTCTCCTGTTCTAAGTAAGGCCTTTTCTAAAGGGTAAACGATGTTGTGCTTTATATTAGATTCACTCATTGTCGGAGCAGGTATCACGACTGCAACGGCAGGAACTTCAACCAATGGAATAAATTCATTAGAAAGCTTGGGTATAGTAAAGTAACCAATTAAGAGGATAATGAGGTTTAAACAAACTGTAAAAACCCCTTTTTTAATAAATGTTTGAACCATATCTTTTTAGTTCTTCTAATTTAAATTATTATTTACAGTAATATTTCTTCCAAGCAAGCCTTATCGCCAGAAATAAACTTAACTTTGTAACCTGTTGTATAAAGACCTAGCTCTTTTAAAGGAATTACTTTTTGGCAATTTTTTACTTTTCCTTCAATAAAAATGGGGAGGACTTCCCCTATCCGGTAGGGGGTACCATGAGACTCTAAATTCACAAAAGACAGAACGGTTCCTGTATCAGGGTCTACGATTGGTGATAATCTATTTATTGTTCCAATTATACTTTTTTTATTTTGTGATAAAACACTAAGACCTTTCCGCACCTTTTTCGATTCATCAGGTGAAAAAGCTATTTCCATATACTTTTTATTAGAATTTACAATTGTAACAAGTGGCATTCCAGCACTTATTGCAGCTCCAGGAGTCACATGAATCTTTGCAACAGTCCCCTTTAAAGTATTTCTATAGTTTCTAATCGTTTCCCTTTCTATTATACTAATAAGTATTCTTCCTCTACGAACTTTATCTCCTAATTTATATCTGATTTTATGAACAATACCACTACCTATTGAAACTTGAGTAGAAACAAATTTAGGCTTAATAACACCATAAGATGGTATCAATTCTCTTAAGGAATCTGCTTTTGCTTTATCAGAGATAAAAAAAATCATTATAAATAAAAAAAACAATGGTTTAAAATATTTAATTATTTTTTGATTCATTTATTTTTACCTTATGTAATTCATCTATATTTGTTGCTATATTTAAAAGAGCTATTTCGTAACTCTTTTGAGCATTTCGTTTATCGATTTCTTTTTTGGCCAAATCAAGAATTAAAAAGCTTTCCTCAGTTTTTGTGGAGACCCCTCTTTCACGAATCTTTTTTAGGTTTTTTATTTTAGATTTTTTTTCTCTTATAATGGCCTCATTAAATTTTTTATCCTGAAGTGATATTTCAGCTTGAGCGTAATCTTTCCTCAAAAGAACCAACCCTTTCGATAGTTGGTCTCTTCTTCTTATCTGACTTATTTTGTACATATTAAACGCTTGATTCCTTCGTCCGCTTGAATAGAAACCATCGAAAAGGTTAAATTGCATAACCACACTAGCACTCCATCCATTAGAAACCTCTTTTGACTTTAAAGATTGTGTTGTCGTATGACTTGCAGATAAAAATGCCAGCGGAACCCATGCTCTTTCCCATGTGGTTGTATTATAAATATTTTTGTAGTTTTCAATATCTATTGATAAATTCTTTGATTGCTTGGACTTTTTTAAGAACTTTTTTGATGCTTTTTCAAAAGGTGGTAAATTATAACTAAGAGACAAAGTTGAAAGTTCCTTTATCCAATTTTCTTCATATTTGGGTATTAGGTTTTTAAGCGCTAAGTGGCCTGTTTCAATTGCCCCTTCGACTTTGGCCTTTTGGTAAAGAACCTCTTTGTATTTTTTATCTATTTTCAGTCTCCTGCTTGGACCAAAAAAAAGTTTCCTTGTCTTACTTAAGCTCTGATTTCTTAAACGTTTTAACATGTACTCTGCACTATATAATATTTTTCTTACCTTTAATAAGCCTTGAATCTCTAAAAGAGTATGTATTAGTTCCTTTTTTTTACGATCCAATATCATATCTTTTTCAAGTATTTTTTGATTAACTCCATTTCGAGCATTTGAAATAGAATTTTGAGTCGCAAATCTTGAAAAAATATTAAAAGTTAAACCCAAGCTTCCTGAGATAGAGTCAGAGTTTACTGTATAATTTGAACCGTCCCCAGAACCTCCGGCAAGTCCCATTTTACGAGCATTACCTGAAGGGTCGGAACTTGATGAGCTTGCTTGCTGTTCACTTCCGCCATTCGCACCAAATTTTAAATCCATTTTAGGATAATGACCTGATTTAGAAACAGTAAGATTTTCTTCTGCCAACACTCGATCTCTTTTTTTAATTTTAATTTCATCGTTTGTTAAAAGAAGTTGTTTATTAAAGAATTCAAAATTATAGGAATTTATGCCACTCTTTTTCTCCTTTGTACTAGAAGCTTTTCCATTGTATGTGTTTACAACTAACAAGACAGTATAAATAAAAATTCTTAATGAGCTTAAAATTTTTTTATGACTCAAGAAGATCCTCCAGCGTTGGAAAAAATGCAAGTTCTCTAGGATGGGTAAAAAGCGCTAAGGTTTCTATAATTTCTTTGTCTTTGCAGATTAGTACAAAATCATCATCTCTTTCTTGTGCTTCTTGAATTTTTTTTGAAAGAATTAAGAGCCCACGCCAATTTACAGATTTCATACTAGAAAGGTCTAGAACTATTTTTTGACCACTTATTTTTTCAAGAAGCTCTAATTCTTGGACGAAATTTGAAATAGTGAAAGAATCCACTTCTCCTTCCACCATAAAAATATTTCGCTCTTCCATTACCTCTATATTAATTTTCAAAAAATATTCCCATATTACATGTAAAATATTTAAGATTTCATAATAATTCTTTATTGATTTTGTCGATAGTAGGAAAAAATCTAACGCTTTCAAACATTTTCGGAAACGAGTTCCTATAGGTCTCTTTACGAAATATTACTTTGTTTGACCTTTTTGGATTTTCAAATTGTTTTATCTAGAAATTGTCAAAGATTAAAATAATAATATTTTTTTTTCTTACCTTACTTCAGTGATAATATAACTGTTATGAGGAGGTGAAAATACATGAACTTTAGAATATGGTCTTTATACATCATTTTACTTACCTCCTTATTTTTATTTGCAGATGAATACAAACCTACCTTTGAACTTATTGTAAAAGATGAAGCCTTCGAAGTTCGGCATTATCCAAAAATGTTAGTTGCAAAAACTGAAAGTGGAAACAATAATAACTCCCTGTTTAAAAAGCTTGCTGGTTACATTTTTGGTGGTAATAAGTCTAAAAAACAGATTCCAATGACTGCGCCTGTTTTTATGAAAGATAGGCCTGGCGAGTATTCAATGATGTTTATTATGCCATCCGGGCATACTCTTAAAACCCTGCCAAAGCCTACAAGCTCAAAAGTTAAATTAGAGTCATTTTATTTAGGTAAAGTCGCGGTTATTCGTTACAGTGGATTTAACCCAAAAGAGAAAAGATTACAAAAATTTAAAGAGCTTTTAAAGTGGACAAAGAAGAAAGGTCACAAGGTTATTGGTCAAGGTTTCATTACTGCTGGTTACGATTCTCCTTGGACCTTTCCATGGAATAGAAGAAATGAAGTCTTGGTTAATATAAAATGAAACCTATAATCGATATTACCTTAATCAAATTTTAATTAAGGTTACAATAAATTCAATTGACTGCCAAAAAATCATGCGATTTTCTTAAACTTTATAAATAATTTTTTTTTAACTAAATTTTTATTTTATTTATAAACCATTGATAAGGTAATGATTATTAAGTTTTTTAATAATACTTTCAGTCTTTTTCCCTAAATCCATTAAAATAATATTTAGTTAAAAAAGTTAAGAAAAATTAAGGTTTATTACATTTAATGCTGTGAAAACTTCGATGTAGACGGAGGCCTTATCGTGAAAGTTAAATTGTTTTTTATCAAAGTATTATTCGGGTTAATTTCTTTTGTTAGTTTTTTTGTCCTTAGCTCTGAAGGCCAACAAATTAATAAAGAAAACTTAAACCATCAAAGGGTGAAAGAATCGGTTTTTTCTATTAACTCATTTGAACATGGTGTTACTGCCAATGCATTTTTAGTTTCCCTAAAAAAAGGAATTTGGTTTTTTACAAATGCTCATGTGTGCGGTGGTAAGAACCAATCAATTGAAAAAAATAAAAGGTATTACTTTACTCTTGAAGGGGCCAAAGTCTCTTATTATTTAAAACTATCAGGAAAAGATATCATTATGGACAAAGTAAATGATCTTTGTGCTTTTCCACTTTCAAATAAAATAAAGAAAAAATATCTTACTTTCTCAGAAAGTTTTAATAAGGGATTAACTTCTGAAGAGTTTAAAATGCCAACAAAGTTCAAAGGTCAGCATAGGTTTTTTTCTAAAGTTAAAATCATTGATAAAGATTGTACTTCTATTTATTCCTGCGAGAGGCTCCGTTCAAAAAATAAAAAAAGGAGTGGAAATATGATTACAGACTTTAAAATAAAGCAAGGGATGAGTGGGTCACCTATTCTAAATAAAAACCACGAGATTCAATATATCGCCTACGGTAGATTGGAATTAACTGTTGGATCTTTTAGAAGTGTCGTAGGCCTTATTCAAGGTGGATCCCCTCTCAAAAGATTTGTAGAAAAAGTGCAAAAAGCTGATTTGAATAATGACACTTTCGATTCTTCAAGTCTTTCTTATAAGGTTTCAGAAAAAGAAAATAATACAGGGTCCGTTGTTACTATTTAACTTAAAGGCCCTACCTACTTTTTCTTTGATTGGCGACAAAAATAAAGGCGATAAGCTCTGTCCCCATGCTTTCTAACAATGTTAATATGCTTAATAACCTTTAACCCTTGGCCTTCTAGTAAGGCCTTAAGCTCCTGATCATTAAAGTAACGATGAATTCTTCCATTATCATCGATAAACTTATCATTTGATTTAGAAATTGGGTTATCCTCTTCATTAAAAGTTGAAAGTACTAATACGGACTCTTTTAACATCAGAGAATTAATTTTTTCGAGATATTTTTTATATTCACTCGGGTGTTGATGATGGAAGCAACCATTATCTAAGATAAGTCCAAATTTTTGTGAAATTTTTAAATCCATAAAGTTATCTTTAAAAAATATCACATTCTTATTTTTTTTTAAAACTTGAAAACATCGAGGATGGGAAAAAAGATCAACTCCAACAACTAATTTATAAAACCTTGCAAGATACTCCATGTCGTGCCCGGCACCACATCCAATATCTAAAACCTGAATATCACTTTTTACCTTTAATTCTTTTTGAATTAAATAGGGTACGATTCGCATTTCCGACTCATGGGTCCATTCATCACTTCGCTCTAAATACTGTTTTGTAAAGGCCTTAAGAAGAACATTTTGATATTTACTTTTTACCTTTTCCATACATTCTCCAACTAAATAACTTATGCCTTTTCAAAATTAAAATCACTATCCTTAATTTGACCTCCAAAAAAATAGGTCTTTGCCAAAACGACGGCCATCAAAATTAAAAAAGAGGATAGCGCAAATATATTGACAATCCCTATTTTACTTACAAAAAATGATCGACAAGCGGTAGATGATACGAATATTAAATAATTAAATAACCTAAAAAGTCCTGCCATTCGCCCCAGCATATGCCCAGGAGTTAAGCTTTGAATTATGACATCCATTGAAACTAAATAAGAGAACGTTCCAACTGAAATAAGAAATTGTCCTATCAATAAAGATTCAGTTGATGGCCACAAAAAAAGAAGACTTCCAGTAAGGTTGAGGCACAAACAAATTTGAAGAAAAGGACCTCTACCCATTAATTTTAAACGCCCCACCATAATTGATCCAACAAGCATTCCGATACCATCAACTGCTAGAACAAGACCCGTTTGACTATCATTAAGCTTTAAATAGTCCTTAACATAAAATAAAACCATCATTTGAATTCCACTTGTTGCCATTCCATTAAAAAATGTAATGAGCATAATTTTTTTCAAAACAAAGTTTTTTCTTAAAAACTGAAATCCCTCCTTCATATCATTTAGTACAGTCTTTAGACCTTTATCCTTCGGAATGATTCTATTATTAGGAATTTTGCTCCAACAACAAAAAATTATAGGTCCAAGGTAGGTTAATGAATTAACCCATAGTAAAGTTCCATAGGAGGTAAACTTCAACAACAAACCTCCTACCGTTGGACCCGCAATAAACATAAGTGTGTGAATTGTTGCCAAGCTAGTTATTGCATCTACTTTTTTATCTTCAAACATTTCAGGAACAACCGATATTTCTGCTGTTCTTGAAAATTCAAAACCAATACTTAAAAGTGCACCGGAGGCATAAAGCATCCACATTTCTAAGAAACTCCATTGAAAAAGAATTGCTATAAGCATGCTGCAGAAGCTTTGAAAAATAAGGGCCTTAAAAAGGATATTTCTTTTTTTTGCCCGATCAATTAATGGCCCTGCAAAAAAACCAAAAATAATTCGAGGGAAAAACTGACAAATGGCCATAACCCCCATATCAATAAAAGACTTTGTCATACTATAGGCCAACAAGGGAAGTACTATTGAATAAACAGCATTTCCAAATCGGTCTATAGACAACCCTAAAGCGTAGGCCAAAAATCTTTTATTAAACCATATATTATTTTTCATAAGGCAAAAGTTAAAAGTAATATTTTCAAGATCATTCTTTTTTCCATTTTTTATCGAATATAAAATTCTCTAACTTTGTAAGGAACCCCATCATATAATTTAAATGCATTAATAAAACCGCCTCGCCCTCCAACCAATAAAATAGGGCTTCCCTCTTCGGGGCGCCTTGCCGCGAAGGCCTTTGTATAATCAGGATTATCCTCGATGAGATCAATTATCTCACCAGTTTCGTAAGAATAAGACCCAATTTGGTATCCATACCCTCCAAGATAAATATTTCCTTCAAAGAATATTCCATTCTCCTTAGTACTCACTAATAGTTCATTAAACTGTTTTTCAATCGTATAGGTATCCAAATTAAGTTCAGAGATCCCATCTTGGCCAATAGCAAATATTTTACCATCCTTGTCTTTAATCATCCTCTTTGTTCTTCTATTAAATTTGAACTCACCAAGAACTTTTAAAGAATCAGATGCATAGACCAAAACTTTTTGCCCCTTATCTGATGAGATAACACGACGGCCATCTATTGCGTAAGAAACCGCATAAACGGGGCCTCCAACATTTATTTGATTTATGATTTCTGCATTTAAAGTATTAAGCTCCCATACTTCATGATCTGTTGAAACCATCATTTTTTTGTATTCTGAACAAAGAGCGATACTTCTAGGTACTCCTGTTAATTGACGATACCAAATCAATTTACCGTCTTGGCCTGCCTTATAAACATAACCATTTCGCGAGATAGCTAAGTAATCACCGTTTGGAAAAACCTTAACGTCTTTTACAATTTCAAAACCTAAATTATGCTTGGAAATTTCTTTTATTTTAACGGTTTCAAATTTACCTGTATCATATTTGATAAGAGAAACACCATCGTCCGTACCTGCATAAACTAAACTATCATCGAGAGGGTGAGGTTCCAGAATCCACACACATTTATTATCAAATACGGCCTTGTTGATAACTTCACCCTTACCATTAACTCTGAGAAGATTTCCAGTTTGAAGGAGTATATAAATTTGATCTTCACTAACAATTGAAGCGTGAATAATTTGGAATTTAAAAGGGCCAAGTATTTTTTTCAGTCGAAAATCTTTTCCTTGATTGTCAAAAACAAAAACTTTCCCACTAAATCCTCCAACGAAAAGATTATTGCAGCCTTTATCAAATTGAATAAACTCATTGTCTTCATGAGAAATTTTATACTCTTGGAAACCAGTGCCATCACAATTAATATTTGTAACACCTGTTTTAACAAATTTATCCTCTCCAAACCCACCGTCTTGGGTTGTCCAAAATCTGTTATGTTTTTTATCATAGGCGATACCATGGGCCAATTCACTATCGACTTGAAATTTAATAGGAAATTCATTTTTTTCAAGATCCCCCAAGTAAAGGAAACCATCAACATCTGTCATGGCATGTAAATTTGGGTTTTCCGTGTAAATATTATCTAAAAATGTTTCAGATGGGGATTCTCTAATATCTAAAACATCAAAAGTGTCACAATCCAAAACTACCAATTGACCGTAACCATTATTTGTATAAAGACGGCCATTTAGATGGGCAATTCCTCTATTAGGTGAGGGAGATGGTTCTTCATCTTCCTCTAAATTTTCTCTATTGCAAATCATAGGGCCATCATAAAAGTCTAATGGTGCTAAATTTTCAATATCCCATTTACCGATGGTCCCCGTACGATCTTTAGTAAAAATATAATCGCCAGTAAGACACATGGCATTAATCGGGTGTGACCTTCCCACAACAGGAGAGGAGCAGAGTAAATTGAGTTCACTATCAAACTTGTGTACCCTTCCCTTTACATCTGATGCAAAAACAACGTCTTTATTATTATCATAAAACACTCGCATTAATCGGTTTTGAATATTCATTTTTTTCCTTTCTTTTTTCCAGGGTCAGAATTTAATAGCAAAAATTAAAATGCAATATTAATGCCAAATATTTGATGGAAGGAAGAACACCAAAGCACCTACTTTATGAAAAAACTATTCTTTATTTAACTATATAGGACAATCCATATCTCCAATCTCCAAGAATTTTTTTTGCATGATTAGGAACACCACTTTTTAATTTTAGACTGGTGACAAAAAATTTTATGGAGCTCTTTTGACACCAAAAGATAACCTTATTAAAACAACACTATTATTCTAAAAGACTACAAAAAAACCTTTTTATAATACTATTTAGAATCAATTATTGAAATTTCCCAAATAGGTTTAAGAAAATAATAAGGTTACTTTCAAAACTTAATTTATTTTTTTAAAAAATTCTATTCTCAAATTCTATTTAGGGTCAATATCAACACTTCACTTCTTTTTGTTTAAAATTCTCAAGCTATAAAAAAGCGTCTATATACTGGCCTTAATATTGATTTTAATTTGGCACAAATATTGCAATTAGGATTTAAAAAAATGTGATGAAAAATAGAGGAATAATTCCTCTATTGTTATTAACCAACTAGTAAAAGGAGAATTTGATGAAGTTAAAAGAATCACTCATTGCTCTTGGTATGGCAGCGACTGTTGCATCAACAGTCAGCGTTGTTAGTACCGCCCATGCGGCACCAGGCCTTACAGGAATTAAAAAGAAGCCGGCCGTTAGAGTAACAAGACCTGGCCTAAGAAAACCAGTCGTAAAAAAACAATTTTCACCACCTAAGCGTAGGATTGTTCAACCTAAAGGTTAACCGACCTCTATGCGAACATGGCCACTCATAATTATGGGTGGCCTCTTTTATTTGAAACGACCTAAGGAATCTCTTCATAAAATTTTTGATAACACACCTAATTTGTCTAAATTATTTTTTTTCAATGTCGATAATTAAACGGATATTCTTTTCATAAGGAAATTAAATATGTTTAAGCATTTAACAATCGATAACTTTCTTAATGAACTTAAAACAAAGGGTAGTTTTTTGCTACCACTAAGAATATTTTTAGGTCTTGGATGGTCTCGAGCAGGTATAGAAAAGCTTACAAAACAAGAATGGTACAACGGAGATGCTTTACAAAAATTTCTTGTGGGCCACCTTGATAAAGGAGATATCATCTTTCCTCCTTATGAGCTTTTGGTTAATAATGTATTTTTGCCTAATGTTGCCATTCTTGCTTGGATAATTATTATAGGTCAGTTGTTGGTAGGGATAAGCATTTTAACAGGAGCTTTTACTAACTTTGGCCTCATGATGGGTCTTATAATGAACCTGAACTTTATTCTTTCAGGTGCCCCTAACCCATCAGCATTTTATGTTGTAATACAAATTGTTCTCTTTCTTTCTAACACAGGAGCGATTTTAGGCTTTGATAAAGCTTTGTCAAAAAAGATACACTACGCATTTTTTATAGCTCAACCTGAACATAAAACAATTAGGCCTGCGGCAGAAAAAAACTTTTTTTTAGCTCTTGTATTCATTACTTTATTGAGTGCAATTTACTCATTTTTTTATATAAAAGACTTTTCTCCAACCAGTCATCATGACCAGGCCATGATACTTTTTATACTAGCAATGATTAGTTCAGCGGCTTTTTTTACAAAATACTATTATCTTACTCAACACAGAATAAAATTTTTAATTGTTGATGATGTACCAGAGGCCCAGGAGATTATGGAAGACTTTATTAATGAAAACTATGAAATTGAAATTGTTAAAGTAAGTACAATTTCTGAGGCCCAGAAAACTTTGCTGAAAGACCCCAATATTGTCTTAATTATCTCAGACTACAATATGCCCAAAGCTGAAGAGAACTTGGATGGAGGCGATCTTTATATATTTAATAAAAACCATAAAGACCTTCCTTTTCTTTTATTTTCTGCTGAAAAGGTTGAAGATCATGAAAAATTAAAAAACTTTTATAATGAAAACACCCATAATCATTCTATTGGAAAGCCTTTTGATAAACATGTTACAAAAGAGTGTATTGATAATATAGTTGTTTTCTATATGATCTAAGTTATCATGAATCTTTAAAGGCCTTCCTTAAAGCATTTATACGATTACTCCAAATGACTTTGCTTAGGGCCGCTCCTGGGGCCATATTTTCAGATGCATGATAGGCCCCCGGGTAAAGATGAAACTCAGTTGTGACTCCTGCTTGAAGTAACCTTTGTGCAAAAATTATATTTTCATCTCTAAATAAGTCCAACTCTCCAACGTCTATAAACGTGGGAGGCAAATCTTTTAATGATGTTGCTCTTGATGGTGCAGCATAATGATCTGCTTCCTTCCCACCCAAATACCATTTCCATGCTTCAATACTTCCATCCCTATCCCATATCCCAATATCAGTAATTTCATGGCTTGAAGGAGTTTCATGACGATCATCGATCATGGGATAAACTGGCATTTGAAAGCAAATAGAAGGCCCACCATTATCCCTAACCTTCATTGAAGTTGCTATGACAAGTCCACCCCCGGCACTTTGTCCATAAAGAGCTATTTTAGACGCATTTATTTTAAGCATCTCCTTTTGAGATTCAAGCCAAACAAGGCCATCATAACAATCATTTAATTGAGCAGGGTAAACATCTTCAGGTGCCAATCTATAATCAACAGAAACAATTACAGCGCCCAACTCTTCACTCAACATAGATGCATTATAATCATCGTTTTCCACACTTCCCATGATCATACCGCCACCATGGATATAATAAAGACAAGGCAAAAGCCCTTCTTTATCTTTTGGCCGATAACTTCGAATTTTAAGCTTTTCTCCTTCCCTAACTCTCACTAAATAGTCCTCATACAGGACATTTGAACTCGGTGGAAAAATGGCCTTCATTTTTTGAACTTTTTCCAAAAGGGCCTCTCGTCGCTCCTTTATATCTAAAATTCCATTAAGCCCTCTAGGGTAAGTTTTTTTGAGGGCCTTTAAAGGGCGGTTTGATTGCGGGTCAATTCTTTTTTCCAATGTCATTTCTAATTCCTAAATCAAAACTTGTTAAACAGAGATTTTTTTGCATTTATACATTTATTATAAGTCCGCTCTTTTGATAGCTGAAAGTTAAACTTTTGTGTCAATCGTCATGGTCTTGGGTGTCCATCCACTCTGAGTTGAAATAAAAAATAGGGAGGAATACAGGCACCTTTTCCATTTACCGTTCTGGCACAAATATAGTCATCACGACAAGGCATTGCAAGATTACACTTTCGAAGGGCAGCAGGCCTTATGTTTTCTATTAAACATTTATCAAAAGTATTCCCGCGTGCCAAACATTGGTTAAAACCAAATAAAATGGCAATGGACCCACAAGTCGCATTTTTACCTAGGTTTGAGCAGTCGGAAGAGCACATTCCCCCCGGAAACCCTACTGAAGAGATCTCACAATGGGAACTTCCTGCACAAGTGAGTTTACGAACTTTTTTAATTCTGTCTCTATGAGGGTCAGACCGTTGGGTCAACTCTCCGACCTGACAAGGCCCACCTGTTTGGACAATTTTTAAATCATAACATTCTCCAACAAGAGCATCTTTTTTCTTATTAAACTTTTGACAAACGAGGCCTTCTTTACATGTCCAACTTCTAAAACTGGGGTCCTTTTTAAGTCCACAATGGGATCCAAATTTTCCAGATTCTTTTTCCGCTCTCTCAGAAAATGGTCGTTTGTGAACTAATTTTTTATTAGTAGCTAAATTTAAAATAAAAGACTTTTTTCTATTTTGATCTTCTAAAAAATGAGAAGACATAGGAGAATTAATAAAGTTTACTGGACTAGTATAGGACTTATCGATTCCTAAAAAATGAAAACCGGCCACACTTCTCCCTTGATGGCAACCTATACAGGTTAAGTCATTTAGTCTTCTTAATACACCAGCGGGAGATTTAACAAATTTAAAACCTTTATAACTTATATCTTTAAAATTCCCTTTTTTAAATAGCCGATCAAATGGTCGGTTCCTAAACCTTGATGATCCATGAAGTGCAAAACTTGTTGCTTTTTTGGCCAAATACTTTTCAGGGATTACTAAAATACCTTGATCCAACTTTTTTAAATTATCTGACCTTTTAATCCAACGTAATAGTTCTATTTTTAAACTTTTATTTTTTAATTTTGAAAAGTTTGGAGTATTTTCTAGAAAGGACAATTTAAACTTTTTACTTTTTGGATCTCTTTTAAAAACCCGCATAATATATTCCGCGTAGCCTCCCATATCCGGCCTTACGGTTGAAGGCCAGCGAATTGATTGTAAATTGATTTCAACTGATTTTAAATTTTTAATATTAATACGTTTTTTATTTAAGGCCTCATTATCATTCATTAGACCTAAAGACTTTTTTCTACCCTTTATCCAAGACTTAGCAATGGAATTACAATTTAAATTTCCATCATCATCCTTGGCCCAAAAAACGACATTAACTGTGAAAGGAAGCCTTGATCTAATACCTGATTTATTATACGCCAAGCGATAAATTAGCCTTACTTCACCGCAATTTTTGGGAGAAAAAGAAAGTCGATCCAGTCGATTTGAAACACCAACAAGTTCAAAATGAGCATACTTAGATCTCCCCCATCGCCAATTAAATAGTCTATGGGATTTTGACATTGTAACTGATAATAAAGGGTCTTCATTTTTTAAACTATCTAAATCGGATTTAATTTCATCAATCATTGATCTATAATAAGAGTTTTTATAAAGCTCATTATTATTTTGTGGTATCAAACTTCCACTAAACCAATGGCCAAAATTAAGACCGCTTTTCTCTAACTTTTCTAAGGTTTTGGGATTGTCAATAAAACTGGAAACGATATGCTTAAAGAAGGTTTTTTTAATTTTTGAAGTCTCTACACGATAATTTTTCGTACAACTAACACTAAAGAATAATAAAACCAAAAAAAAGATTTTCATATATAAATAATAAATTAAAGACTGGTAAAATTCACAATAATTTTCGTAAACGCCAGACTTACCAACATTTTGAAATTAGAAAACTCACCCTCGAACAGAGGCGCTGATTAAATCAATATGGAAAGGGGCCATAGGTGGCCCTCTCCATATTTTTTTTAAGGCATATTTATATTTTGACCATTATACTTTGCCGCTTGTTTTTCTAAGCGATTAAGAGTTTTAACCGGCCAGGTTTTATAAATAATATTGGAGAACCAGTTTGGAATAAGTCCTTTTGGGTCTATCTTAACTGAAACGGTTACTTCTGTTTTACTGTCACCAACATACTTTAAATTATAAATTGCAAAGAGCAAATCCATCCTTACCCCAACAGTATCTGCGGCAGGCTTTTTACTATGGGTGGTTGACTTAAGCATAACTTTAAGATTTTTACCCTCTCTGGTCGCTTGAGTTTTTACAACCTGATCTCTATTTGAAATTGGCCATGGTGTGTCATAGGCCTGATAAGTTACGCTTGAATGAGGAATCCCTAAGGTCTTAGCACTTTCAAGAGGCTCTGAAATATAAAGTCTGTCTACCCACTCTTTTCTAAAGTTTGGATCTTTTTTACTAAGGACCCAATAGATTTGCTTAATACTCTTGTTAAAAACTTTAGTTCCACGAAATGCCTTGAGAGACTCTCCGGTAGAAGTCTTTGTAAAAAGCTCAACTCCATCTTTACCTCCAGCTGATTCCCAACCATCTGAAGCAAAACTGAACGATGATAAAGTTAAGAAAAAAGTTACCATTAACGTAAAAAAACCTTTAGTCATTCTTGTTCCTTTTGTTCAATGTAAATCCGATAATTATTGCCTAATATTGTCCATTTTTAATACAGATTTAGTAAACAAAAATTTTTAAAAAGAAAAGACCCAATCTCTCTTCTTGCAATTAGTGGACAGAAAGAATCAAAATAATTAATTACATCATTTGGACTTATTAACAGGAATGTATAAAATGACACACCAAAGAAAATCACTTACCCTAACCACATTTTTGGGAACAATTGCGATTGGACGAAATAACTTGAAAATATTAGGACTTCTTAGACGGCCACAAGTGGCCCTAAAACACCCGAGTTCAATCTAAGATAAAAGCTTTACGATGATCTTTAGTTCAGATCACCCTTCTTGTAACTCAAGGTTATGATAAACAGTAACAACATCCTCATCTTCTTCTAAAAGACCGATAAGCTTATCAAATTGTTTTAAGGTCTCCTCATCATTGACATTTTTATAGCTAACCGGAGTTCTAACCAAAGCTGCTTCATCAGGTGTAACGTTGATCTCTTGAAGTTTTTCTTGGATGCTTCCAAAGGCATCAACTGGGCCAAAAATTTCAAAAGTTTCCTCCTCCTTATCAACTTCCTCTGCTCCAGCATCAATCAAATGAAGAGTTAAGTCATCTTCGTCAACCCCTTCCACCGGAATATAGAACCTTGCCTTTCTTTCAAAAATAAACTCAAGAGAGCCTGACACGCCTAATGAGCCTTTGCATTTATTAAAATAGCTTCTGACATTACCGACAGTTCTTGTTCCATTATTTGATGAAGCCTCGACAAATACAGCGATACCACCAAGTCCATAACCTTCATAATTCACATCTTCATAGCCTACACCATCTGAGCCTTGCCCTTTTTTAATGGCCTTTTCAATATTATCCTTGGGAACATTTAATTTTTTGCATCTCTCAACTGCGACTTTAAGGAGAAAGTTCGTTGAAGAATCTGGGCCTCCTCCCTTAGAAGCAATAAAGACGTCCTTTAATGCTCTTGTAAAAGCCTGTCCTCTAGCTTTATCTGCAGCCCCTTTTCTTGTCGCTATTTTTGCTGACTTTCGACCCATCGCAAATACCCCTTTCTTAAAAACCTCTTTGTCACTAAAGCTATACTAAAAATTTTTCCAATTTCCCAATAGTTTATATAGATATATTGAAGTTGGAAATCTCAGGTCTTAACATGGTCAATGATGAAAAAATCTTTTGTTTCACCTTCTCAAATTGAATAATTTGTTAATTAATAGAAAGTTTTTAAAAAGGATGAAATACTTTGTCTAGGAACAAATTATAAATCATGGTCGTAAAAAAAAATGGATATAAGTAAAAAGTTCATTGCTATAATTGATGACTCAAAGCCTATGCGCGAAGCAATAATAAACTATCTGACGAAAACAGATTTCCAATTCATCGAAGCTGTAGATGGTGAAGATGGAATAGAAGTAGTTAAAAAAAATGATGGAAAAATATCTCTCTTGATCATAGATTTAAATATGCCCAAATTAAATGGTATTGAAATGATGGAGAAATTGGCCGTTAATTCACTCGGAAATGATATACCAAAAATTCTCTTAACCTCAGAGCCCCCTCAGGAGTTTCTTTCTTTGAGGTCACGAATACCAAATTTGAGAGGATGGATGGTAAAACCAATAATGGAACAAAAGTTCATTGCTATCGTAAATAAGATATTAGAAGAACAAAAGTAAAGTTACATTAAAGTCAATCCTTTTCGTCCAGAACCTCGAAATTAGGATATTAAAGTTTATTTTAATTTTTTTTAAAGGGGCTCATTTTTACCCTTATTATTCTTTTTAATTAAAAAAAAACGGAAATAAATACCTCTAAACGACCCATTAGTAATTGGTCGTTGTCATTCGCCCGATGAATAATCCAGTATTAGAATTATTTTTAAGGAACCTTTACATTGAAAAAATTGCTTTTTTTGATGGTCTTTTACATATTGCATGCTTCTTTCCTATGGGGAGCTGAACATATTGCTGAAGCAATTATTGTCAGAGGTAAAGTTACAGTTTTAGAGCTAGGGGACCTTCAGGCGAAAGTGATTAAGAGAGGGGCCAAATTTAAAAAAGATGCCTCTATTCTTACTGGTCCGAGAAGTTTTATTAGAATTAGATTTTTAGACAAATCAATAGCAAGCTTAGGGCCAAACAGCAAGATGGTCGTCAATCAAGTTGGTAAAAAAAGAGCAAGTATCATTTCGCTTATAAAAGGAAAGCTAAGAACAAAAGTCATTAAAAAAATTTCGAAGAAATCTCAAGGGGAGGAATCTCATTCACTTTATATCAAAACCGTTACCGCCTCTTTGGGGGTACGAGGTACTGACTTTCAAGTTCTTTACAATAAAAAAAATAAAGTAACTTCACTCCTTACCTATGAAGGAAAAGTCCAAATATCCAAAAATGAAACGAGAGCAAAAGATCTCTCCAATAAAACAGATCAGGCCATACTCGAGGAAGAAACCAAGCAAATGGAAAAAGTTTTAAACTCTAAAGAAAGTGTTACAGTTCCTAAAGGACAATTCTCTGGAGTTAGTCCAAAGCTTAAAAAAACGACTTTACCTGTTAAGATTTCCCCAAAACAATTTACTCTTCTCTATAAAAATGATGAACTCAAAGGGCCTAAAAGTTTAAAAGAAGTCACTCAAAAAGATTACATTCCTCAGGCCGAGCAAAAAGCACCTTTAGAAGGTGTCAGTGAAACTGCATCTGGAAACTTTGCTCCTCGCTCAGGAGGCTTTTTAGACCTTGAAACAGGTCTCTATGTAGCACCAGGGAAGAAAAGTGAACTTAACAAAAAGCTTGGGGTTTACGAAGATAAAACTATTGGATCCTTAAGCTCAAAAACAGGAAAATATATTCCTCCAAAAGGACTCAAACTTGATTCTGTGAAAGGCTTTGTCCCAGACAAAGATCAAAAAAATAAAAAAGAAGCTGATAAAATCAAGAAAAAAATAAAAGAACTTAACGAAGGAATAAAAAAGCAAAAAACGCTGTTAACTAAAACATTAAGTTCTTTTTTTAAAAAAATAAAGGAAATAAAATTAAAAAAATCTAAAAAATTAAAAAGCCTCCTCGATCCAAACCTTCTACCAGCTAAAGGTGAATTTATCTATGGTAACTATGTTGGGCTTAAAAATTATTCAGAAGGGCATGATGGTAATTCAGGTCAAGAATCCATAAAAGAATCTTTTATGACTTATTTGGGTCAAAACCTTACATACGGCTTAACAAATAAATGGTCTATTGGTGTTTTGGTTAACCTTTACTTTCCCCTATCTAGCAAAATAGATTACGGACCCGGATCGCCAGGTGATTTAGATGGAGTCTCCTTAAAACAAGAATATGAATTTGATCATGAGGGTCCTTTTTTATCTGCCTCTTATAAAAATAAACAAGGCGTCTATAAATTCATATTTAAACCAGAAAAAGATAAAGATTTTGCGGCCATTACGGACCCCAATGGAAAAATCCTTCAAACAGGCTCACACTCTTTGAAAGAAAGGTATATATCCCTAAGCTATAAAAAAACATGGAAAAAAGAGAAGGATTTCTACTCCGGTCATATTGAATTACAACACTTTGGAGGGAGAGAAGAAATCGTCGATATTCCTCTTCATAAAAATATTATACAAGGATCAAGAAACACTATCCGAGTGGCCATTGAAGGGCAAAGAAATTTAAATCTGACAAATGCTATAAGAGTCGAGCTTAATTTGGCGAAGTCAACTTCAATGAGCTATCAAACTGTCGATGGATCTTCTGTTTCAGTCCAAGACTTATGGGGCTTTGACCAAAAATTCGCTTATCTTCACCAGAATAAACTAGGATTGTGGTCGTTATTTTTAAACAGAGAAAAAACCAGTGGTAATTATGGGTCTGATGGTCATAAAGTCACAATAGGTAAAATTAACTTAGGCTTAAGCTACATAAAAGACTTTTCACTATAGGTTTACATGCGAAAAAAAAGAGGACAAAAATGTCCCCCCTAAAATTTTAATAAATAGTAAAGTAACAAATCCCTTATCAATACTTTTGTGCGCTTCAAGCTTTGCAAAGTTCCTCACGGCACTAGTCGTTCTTGTTCCATCTACGTAGATCCACCATAAATAAAGAGTCTTATACATGTTGGCGCCCTGGTAAAACAGGACGCTTTCCTTGAAAATCTAGAGCCTCCGTGATAACTCACCTTCATGAAAAGTTAAAAAATAGTTTTCTAGAAAAAGAGCTTAAGTCTCTTTTATCATCTTATCTTTTGGTTCCTGTCCCTACTTGAAAGTAATGAAGGAATAAATCCTTAGTATACTCCAAAACCGACACCATAAAACATCACCATTCTTAATGCTTAACCAATGGCCAAGCATGGCGTCGTATTTTTGGTTTTTTAAGAAAAGAACTCCCCAAAATATTTATATATACTTTCGTTTGACTGTGGAAAATGCTAGTAATGGTAACATTATGATGATGGTCTTTTCCTTTTTAGTTGCATTTTAATTTCGATAAACGCCTGTTGAGGAAATACTCAATGCACAAAAAACTTAACTGGTTTTCTTAGAGCCCATTCATAAAGATAAGAAAAGTAATTAATTTAAAAAAATAAAGGAATTTGATGAAAGTTTTAACCATTTCTTTTATATTGACTTTATCAGCAATCGCTTTCGCTAAAGACACGAATTACTTTGTTGTTGAGAACTCTATTGTTATTAATAAGCCTATTGGGAAGGTATTTGAGTTTGCTGCAAATCCACTTAATGATGAACAATGGAGATCAGAAGTTAATAAGATAAAGGCAAGTGGCCCATGGGAGGTTGGAACAACTTATAAGGAAGATTCAACATTAGGGCTTAACCCCCATTACAAGACAATCACAAAAATGTTGGAGCTAGAGCACCCAAAAAAAATGGTCGTTCAAACAGGACAGGAACATTTACATCTTCGCTCTGAAAGAACTTTTAAGAAATTAGATGAAAGTAAAACTCTTATGACTTATCATGTTCAAGTTGATAAAGGAATGCCTTATACTGCAACCAAATTACCTGCACCAAGTTTTCTAGTAAAAATTTACTATAGTCAGGTAATGAAAAGTTATTTGCAAAAACTCAAGAGGATACTAGAACAGAATTAACCCTCAACAAAAATTTTTTATAAATTACTTTATGCTGGTTATGTATTTATTAAGAGTATTTTTTTTGAAATAAAACAATTTTTTTACATTTAAGGCCATTAGTTCCCTTCAGTAAAAGGTTTAAAATAATCGAAGTGATGACTGCTTAAAATTACGCACCAAAATTATAGAGGTTCTTTAAATTTTTTTTTAACCCAGATGAATTTATTTATCCTCGTGTTAACAATCCAAAATTTTAATTTTTAACTAAAAAAATGACATAATATGCCGATAGTCATGTATCGGCATATTATTTTGTAGTTTTTTTAAGCTACCATGAGCAGATAGAGAGAGAATTATGGCAAAAAAAACAAAAAAGAAAGTTGCTAAAAAACCTACTAAGAAAAAGACTAAAAAGAAAGTGGCCAAAAAGTCCGCTAAGAAAAAGGTCTCAAAAAAGACTACTAAAAAGAAAAAAGCAAAAAAGAAAGTAGTTAAAAAGCCTGCTAAGAAAAAGGCCACCAAAAAGAAAAAAGTAAAAAAGAAGGCCGTTAAAAAGCCTGCTAAGAAAAAAACTACCAAAAAGAAAAAAGTAAAAAAGAAGGCCGTTAAAAAGCCTGCTAAGAAAAAAACTACCAAAAAGAAAAAAGTAAAAAAGAAGGTCGTTAAAAAGCCTGCTAAGAAAAAAATCACCAAAAAGAAAAAAGTAAAAAAGAAGGTCGTTAAAAAGCCTGCTAAGAAAAAGGCCACTAAAAAGAAAAAAGTAAAAAGCAAACCTTCTGAGGAAAAAACAGAGAACAATTCCAAGCACTTAAAAATTCCTTTAAATTACTCTATCAACAGCCTAGAGTCCTTTACTAAACCGGGTACTGATGAAGAATTAGCAAGTAGAACTGATTGGTTACTAGAGTTAAAAGACAAAAGCCAAGAGCTACTAAATATCTTAAGGAATTGGTCAGAAGCTTACGAAAGGGAAGATATTGAAAATAATAGCTGGGTTGTCCGTGCAGATTCGGAAAGTGCTAGAGTTGATAAGGAGGATTCTCTTAGGCTATTTAAACCAGAGCAAATTACCGATTACATAGAAAATAATATAATTAAGTGGATAAAAGAGCCTTCAGACCCAAAAAAAGCTTATAGTTTTGCTCTTGAGGACTTTGAAAAGGTTTTCGAAAAAATTTGCCATATCAGATCTGAAAATACCACGCCAATGGGTTTTTCAAGTGATGTCCGTCATCTTGGTCGTTTTCTTGAGATTATAGATAACAATATTAAATCTATGTTAGAAAGGCATGAGTAAGGAACCAAGTTTAAACTAAAGCGAGAATTAAAAAGTATATCATTTATGTGTGGGGGGGCATTTTTGGCCGTGTCTCCACAAAGGCATCGACATAAAAATTGAGCTAATTTTTTCTAATTTTAATTAATTTACTTGAAAAGACTTTAGACAGTTTCTTTAGAAAATCTAATAAAAGAAATCTTCTGGTCTACAGAATAAAATATTAAATAAAAAATAATTTTTATTACTACCCGAAAAAAAATAAAGTAATTAGAGTATTTTTTATAAACATTAATAATGTTATAAATTTCAAGAATTATACTTCATTGTTTATTATTTCTTGTCGCAAAAAAAGAAAATCAATTAAGGCCTTTTGGTATCTCATAGCTCTTTCATATCGATGCTCAATAATAGGATTTAAAAGAGCAAATGAGTTAAAAATGTGTTTTGGTTTTTTTCTTACCCAATGTCCATGGTATAAAAAAATTGTTTAAATTCTTTAATTTATGTTCATCAAATAAGAAATCCCAAAGGTCACCATGGGTCGTATAATTATAAGATTGAGGTTCTATAATGATGAATTGTGTCGTCTAACAAATTTTTCAGAGCTAGAACTTCCCTAATTCTAGGAAACTGTTTTTTTGTTTTAGAGCATGGGTACCAAAATCTACCCTTAAATCAAAATCCAGAATGGAAATCTACAGTCATGGATAATTTGGAAGAAAAACTTTTCCTTCTCTCATCATTAACAAGGGCCTCAGATCCAATTTCCATAACAGCACCTAACGTTCCTCTTTACCACTGTATCTAATTCTTAAGCCTGTGACCACAAATTAAAAGTCGGAGATGCTTCCCAATAGCTTAAACATGGGATTTTTTCATAGGATCAACACAGCTTGGGTTTGACCGCCATTTAAGGACGATAAAGAATTTTTAAAAATGATTTCCAATCTTCTTAAAGGCTATATTAGAGCTGGATATAAAGTTTGTGGTCCTGCGATTTATGAACCTGTATTTAAATGTCATGATTTCTTAACGGTATTAGACTTTAATTTATTAAGCCCTGTTTTTAAGAGATGCTACTCAAAATAGTAATCATAAAATTTTTTATACATAAGATCTATTAGTAGGCCTATTTAAATAATCATATAAAATCGTATTTTTTTCTAACAAGTTAATTTTTATAACGCATGCTATATTTATATTGTTCATATTTTTTCTAAAATCATGAAATTCCATACAAAAGCGTAGTATGAAATTAATTTGAAAGGACGTTTGAAATTACCTTATCCTTTGTAATTTTCACGTACTGTTTAAGTCACAATATACAAATCAATTTTGATCGACTAAAACAATCTTAATTTTTAAAGTAAAAAAATCAATTAGCCGATCAATCTACATTAATTTAAAACGTTTTATTTTATAGGAAATTTGAGTTGAAAAGTAAAAAGGTTATAATAATAGATGATTCCAGTTCGGTAAGAGTTCAATTGAAAGAATGGCTGGAAAACCAATCCGTTGAGGTTTTTGAGGAGAATGATGGATATTCAGGTTTTGAAAAGATTAAAGCTTTAGAGAACTCTTTAGATCTCATAATTGTTGATTTAAACATGCCTGAGCTAGATGGATTTTCAATGCTGAAAATGCTCAAGGGTGATAAATTAGCCAGTTCAATACCGAAAATTATTTTAACAACAGAAATACCAAAAATATTTGCTAAAAAAGTAAAGGAAGAAACGGAAAATGTAAAAGCTTGGGCCATTAAACCCATTAATAAGACAAGATTAGACAACATTATAAAAAAAATCTACCCTGATTGGGATTTCAGTTAAGCCTTTATTTAAATCAGCGTTCAAAAATGGTTAAATAGAAGACGATTCGTACAAAATTAATGGACTTGTTTGGACTATTAAACCTGAGGGTAGATTTGTAAAAATTTGGTTAAATCGTATCAAGCATTGGGAATAAGTTTAGTCTGGAGTAGTCATCTATAGCATCCTAAACTTAAGCCCTAACAAAAGCATATTCTAAAATCACTACTCTCAATATTAAAACTAATAATCTTCTTGCCTTTCGCCTTGAAAATCATCTTCGAATGGCATATCACCTCTATCATCACCCCTCATTCTTCCACGTCCCTTACCACGACCTTTACCTCTGCCACGGCCTTTTCCCATTCGCCCACGTTTGTGCCTTCTCATTCTTTTCATTTCTTCTTCTACACAACGTTCCATACTAATATTCCTCTTGCTCTTAATCCTCCGATGCGTGCACTTATCCTCAATTTCTTTTTTCCGCCTGGCCATCATAGATTTACGCTGATCTTTATTTAGGTTTTTCCTTCTTACCTTATTATTTTTGTGACAATCACGTAGAGCAAGCATACCTGATGCCTTTTGAAGGCAATCTTTAAATCCGTTCAGCATATTGAGTTGCGCTTTTACTCTAGATAAATCATCTGCCTTATTTTTTGCAAAATCAGCTTGGGCCATTCCCTTATAACAAATTAAAAATAACCCCAAAATAAAAGAAAACTTTATTAACCGCATTTTTTTACTCCTCTATTTTAATTAAAAAATTAAAATGAATATATCTTATGACAATATGAATGAAATATAAATACTGAGACCTTTTGACCTAACTCTTATTACTTCATTTATTATTTACTTTAATAAGAATTAGCGATTTAGCGACTTTAAAAATATTGACAAGATTATTTATAATTTAAATAGGTTAAAAAACTAATCTCAAATGTTACCTTGATTTTTTAAAATAAAGCCTTGTTAAATATTTCGTATAAAAGGTTAGTAAGTAGAAACGCATACCAAAAATTTTCTATTTTAATTTAAAAACTCCCTTGAGAAAAAAATTAAAAATACTTTATGGGAATTTATTAATTATCTTTTTAAAAAATAAAAACGTTATAAAAATGGCATTAGGATTTTTTTTAAAAAATCTAATCTAAAATAAAGGATGCTAAGTGATTTTTCCCCAAAAAATTAATATGAACAAAATGCAAGAGCCTTATCTTATAACTATTCCTTACTCACACTACTGTGAATTAGCTAGATGGGTATTAGACATTAGTAAAACCCAATATAAAGAAATGAAGTATATTCCAGTTTATCATGCACAAATTGTAGGAAAGTTAAGGAAAAAGAAAGAAAATCGATCCAACTCTAGCTTTGCAGGCCAAGAAAGCGGCCATCACGGTGGAAGAAGAAAATACTCAGTTCCCTTAGTTGTAATGCCAAATGGAATTATTTATAAAGACAGCTGGGAGATTCTAGAAACCTTTTTTGGGGCTGTAGATAAAAAATGGAAAGAAATATTAGACAACAAAATTGGAATTGCAACAAGACAATTGGCCTATTACTTCTATCTTGATCCAAAAAACAAATCCTTAATAAATAATATAATTAAACAAGCTATTACTGCCGAAAGGTTATTTTGGTTTTTATTTGAAAAAAAAATAAGAAAATCTATGTATGAATTAATGGCCATGACAGAAACAAACATTGAAACTTCAAAAAAAATTATATTAGAAATATTTGAACAAGCAAGTAAGAGGCTAGAGTTAAACCCCTACTCGATTACTGAGGAATCCAATTTTTCACCAACAGACCTCGCTTTTTGCGCTTTAGGTAGCATTGTCATCTTACCAAAAAATTATTCAAGGAACTTAATAAAAATGGCAAATTTAGAAGACCATCCCGATGAATATAAAGAAATAATTAAGATGTGCAGAGCAACCAAAGCTGGATAATTCATAATTCGAAATTATGAATCTAAGAGGGTTTCTTTTTAAATTTTTAGGACACAATGAAGTTCACTTTTTATTAATATCGTCATCCTGAACTTTTGGAAGGCCTATAACCATTTTTGTAAAATTGTTTTTACTCGACTCACATTGAAGACTTCCTCTCATATTTTCAACAACGTTTTTAACAGTAAAAAGACCAATACCTTGTCCTTCTACGCTTTTATTTGATTGACTACGCCAATCCTTTTCAAAAATATAAGGCTGGTCTTTTTCCTCTATTCCTAAACCGTTATCTTCAACAATAATAAATACTTTTTCATTTTTTATGTAAGTTGATATTTTTAACTCTAATTTTCTTACTGGAAATGCAGAATATTTTATGCTGTTAGTTATAATATTCGAAATAATTTGTTCTAAAAGGACTTCGTCAGCAAGCACGTAGTCTTCATCTAAATCAACTAAGAAAGAACCTTCAATTTTTTCAATTTGTTTTTTAAACTTACTTTTAAGCTTTTCAATAATATCTGGTAAATAAACTGAGTGAAGGTTAACATCACCATTAATGGTAACTTTAAGAAATTTATTAATTATATCGATAGATTCCTTAGTCAACAGCTTCATATTTTTTAAGTAATCTTTTTTATTTTCATATGTATCTAAATTTTTTTCCAGTAAATCTAAATTCTTTTTTATCCCCTTTATAGGTGATTTTAAATCATGAGCAACAGTGTAATCGTATTTTCTTAACTTTATATTTTTTTCCTCTAAAACCTTCTTTGAATGCTCTAATTCATCTCTGTAAATCAACATGCTTTGGGTTACTTCATTATATGCATAACCTATAAGACCCACAGTAGTAAAAGGATCTTCTGGAGCTTTGGTTCTATAATCCTTTTGTAAAGATTGGGCCTTCATAAAAAGAAGCATTTCAAAAAGTTCATTTTGCGCTTTGTGTTCGGAAATATTGAGTCCAATAATTTCATCCTCTTTTTTAACTCTTAATCGATAGAAAGAATTAATAACTTTTGCAACAAAGTATGTCCCAAAAAAAACAGGAACACCCGTAACTATAATGCCCAAACTTTGTATTTTAAGTTGTTCTAAAAAAGTCAGAGAGTTTCCTTTCAAAACAGGGTCGGAAAAAAGCGCGACAGCTATTGTACCCCAAATACCACCCCCTAAATGAACAGGAATTGCACCAACGGCATCATCAATCTTAAACTTAATAAGTAATTTATCAACAAAAATGACTACAACTGCAGCGACTCCTCCTATTAAAAAAATTGAATCGGCATTAAAGACATTAGCTCCGGCAGTAACACTTACTAAACCACCTAGACACGAGTTAATAAGGTGATTACCCGAAGGAACTCCCCAATTTAAAAGAGAGGATAGAAAAATTCCCCAAAGTAAACCACATGTACCGCCCAAAAAGGTATTAAGAATCACTGGCCCAACGGAATCAGTGAAGCCCATAGTGCTGCCACCATTAAAACCTACCCAACCTACCCACAAAGCAAAAACACCTAGTATAGAGAAGGGGTAACTACTTCCATGAATCTCTCTTGGTTTACCACGAGGATCAAAACGATTTAATCGCGGCCCAATAACTATTACCAAGGCGAGTGCAACCCACCCTCCTGTACTGTGTACAACGGTTGAACCTGCAAAATCTAAAAAACCTTGTTTAGCAAGCCAACCCCATTTTTCACCCTTCCAGGATCCGGACCAAACAAGGTTAACCACAAAAGGGTAAAAGGCCAGGGCCATCAATACCACGAATGCGAGAAATCCATTAAACTTCATTCTTTCAGCAACTGCTCCAGAAACAATTGTTGCAGCAGTATTACAAAAAAGGGTTTGAAAAATAAAAAAGGCAACTAAAGAAGATGAATCGGAAAAAAAGAAAAAAAACTCTTTATGTGAAAAAATATCATCGTTAAAAAGGGGCATCCCAAAACCAAACGCAAAACCGAATACCCAAAATAAAAAAAAAGACAAACCAAAATCGGAAAGGTTTTTTAAAGCAACATTTATATTATTTTTATTCCTGGTTAATCCACTTTCTAATGCGAGAAACCCTAACTGCATCAGAAGAACCAGTCCTGAACAAATCATAACCCACAAAACATCTATAGTATTACTTCCCATATATTTATCATTTTAATTCTAATTTTTTTAAAAAAATTTTTAAAAAAAAAGGAAAAAATTACTTTTTTTCTCACAAAAAAATTAAAAAATAAAGGTTTTGAAAAAAAATTAATTTAAAACGGTGCTTGAAAAAGGTGACTTGCTCCAAGGGACTTCACTCAAAGCAGGCTATAAAGAAAGAGGGGACAAAATAACTTGCCCCCAATGTATTAAGCAAAACTATTTTGTGAATTTATCAATAATTTTTTTGATTTCACCACCTTCCCTCATCTTCTTAATAACGGCATCAAATTTTGTAGTTAGGTCATCTTTATAGTCAGCTTTAAAAGTTTTACTCCAACCAATATGACCAGTTTCTTTTTTAAGAAAGTTTTGTTCTTTTCCTTCCTTAATGAATGTTGTTTGCTTGAAA
>JAOMEV010000030.1 GCA_028346125.1 Bacteriovoracales bacterium
TTCCTCCAAGGAGAGAACGTAATCTTTGAAATGCTGGACAATACCCTTAACGCCCTCAATCATGCGTGAGTGGACTCTTTTTAAAACGCCCTCAAAAATAAAGCTGTGCTTAAAGGCTTTAATGTCGAGCCCGCGCTCTTCAAGCTGAGCAGAAAGAGCGCCCCAGACGATTTGGTTTCGGGGGGTGAAGAAGGTTTTGACTTCTTCTGGGTGCTTTAAGAAGAGCTCTATAAATTCGCCCATTTCAGGGATGCCGAGCTCTAAGTGTGCCTTGCCTGTCGAGAGAAAGGTGTGGGCAAAAGAACTTCGCTCCTGATCCGACTCGGCTTCTATTAGGCAAAGTGCGCCTTTATCAAAAAGTTCGCCCGCGCCCATGAGCCCCTCGCCAATGGTGCCTTGGAGCAAGACAAGAACGATCTCCTGGTATTTACCTGATTCATTTGCGTACTGAGCGAGGGTTTCGTCGAGGGTGAGATCATCTACTGTTAGGAAAGTCTCTCTGCTGAGAAACCTTGAATCCATGCTTTGGAGGGACAATCCTCGAAGCTGGGCATTAAGAGACCTTAAGGAAATAGAAGATTCCTTATCACCGCAAATTAAAACGAGTACAGGTCTTGAATCTGAAATAGATCCTCCAGCGCCAATAAACTTACCCAAAGTCCATGCCTACTCTTCGGCAAAAAAAACTAAGTATAAAAAAAACAACTCATTTAACCACCTTTTACATGAACCCCTTAAAGCCTGACAAAAGGACTTACCCCCCCTCCCCATCAAATTATTAAAGCGATGCCCTTTTTCTAAACCACCTTACCAAACTTAAATACAATTTACTTTTTGCCTGAGCTGTAACTGAATAAAAACAAACACTTAAATAATTTTCTTAAATGGGCTGTACTTTTTAGAAAAATAAACCGATGGGGTTGGTAGGTTTTTACCAGGAGACCTACTTGACGGATATTTTTAAATCCAAAAAAATACTCATTGTTGATGATAATGAAAAAACAATTCAACTCCTCGGTGATTTTTTAAAATCTAATGGAGACTTCAATACAACCGTTGCAAAAAATGGAAAAGAAGCAATCGAACGCGCATTAAGCTTCAAACCAAATCTTATTTTGATGGATATAAATATGCCTGTTATGGATGGTGTAGAGGCATGTAAAAAAATAAAACAACTGGAAGATCTAAGTGACATACCTATTATTTTTTTAACAGCGCAAAATTCAATTGAGGAGAAAGTAAAGGCCTTAGAGGCAAAAGGAAGTGACTTTATCACCAAACCATTTTACGAAGAAGAGCTTATTTTAAGGTTAAAGTTACATCTAGAATTTGCAGATTCAAAAGAAAAAATAAAAATCGGTTTGAAAAAAACAAATGAGATGTTGGATAATATAGGGCAATCCTTTTTTTGGGTTGACAAAAATGGAATCGTTTTATCTCCGTCTTCTAGGACAACCGAAAAGGTTTTTGGGAAAAATATAGAAGGTGGATCTATTCTAAAATCTTTATATAAAGACCTCCAAGAAAAAACAAAAGAAGAAATAACTTCATTCTTGGAAAACATTTCAACAATGAAAAAAGATGAATGGGAAAAAGTTCCAAAAAAACTTCCGAGTAAGGTTTCATACTATAACGACATAGAAAAAAGTGACAAAAATTTACATGCTCATTATAGGCCCCTTTGGGATGATAAAAATGAACTTACCAAAATTATGTTCATGATTGACGACAAAACAGAGATAAACCATTTAATTAATGAAAAAAATATTTATTCCATTAAATTAGTTTCAAGTATTACAGGAGTCCAAGAAAACACTTTAAGAACATGGGAGAGAAGGCATAAAGCATTCACACCCTTTCGTGATTCAAAAGGAAAAAGGTTTTATAATGAAAGTGAACTTGAAAGAGTTAAGCTTATAAAATCAGCGATTGAGATTGGACTAACTATTGGTTCACTTGCAAAGCTTGACGTAGAACAATTAAAGGTCCTTATTAAAAACACAAAATCAATAAAACTTAACCCCGATAATGAAAATAAAAACCTTTCAAATTTAAATATCGAAGAGTCTGCCCACATTACTAACCTTGCCATAGAAAATAAAGATCATGAAGGACTAGGAAAAGAATTAAAGAGGTTATCCAACTATCCTGAGAAAGAGAAACTCGCAGTTCAATACTTTCCATTAGTATTTAAAAATATCAATGAACAAATAGAAAATGGAAAATTAACACCGGAGCAAGTGCAATCATTAACTTCTTATTTTAAATTTTACTTGGGGCCGTCACTCTCTAAAAACGAAGAAGGGTTTGAAAAAGTAATCATCTCTTTTTTTGAAAACCCTTACTGGGAGCTAGAAGTTTTCCAAACAGCATTTATTTGCCTTAAACATAACCTTAATGTCATTTTTTACAATGCTGAAAAAAGTGGAAAAGGAATTGGTGATCTCTTAAAAATACTTGAAGCAGATTCACTTATCTTATCTTGCGGAAGTCAAATTGGAAACCTTTCCCCTCAAGCTAATGAGGTTATTCAAACGTCAGTTAATGAAGTTGAAGGAGGCCATAAAATCATTCTTACTGGCAATTTAAATTATTCGGAGAATAAATTTTTTCAATATGAAAACATAATTCCTTTGCCAACAATAAAGTCCTTGGATGTTGGCCTAAAGAAGCTAAATAACTCAGATGATGATGTTCTTTATAAAAAAAGTAGTTAGTTTTTCTAATATTCATCTAAATAAAAATTATTGAAATGGGTTACTTTTGGATGGCAAATGGCCAAATACCCCTTTATCAATAATATTTTTTGTTACTGCTCAAAGTTTGCTCAATTGTGTCCCGACTTTGCTCAGTCTTTTTCAACAGACTTTCAGTTTTTTAAACTATGATTAAGTATTAAAATTTAAGGTGTGGAGGAAAAAAATGAAAGTCCTTGTTGTTGATGACTCTATGACTTGCAGGATTAGAATCAGAAGCTTTTTAGAAGAAAATGGTTATGAAATCTATGAAGCTGATTCTGGGATTTCAGGCCTGGAGGTTTTAAAAGAAAATAGTGAAATTAAGTTCATATTCTCAGACCTCAATATGCCCGAAATGGATGGTTTTAGCTTTATTGAACGTGCAAGAAATTTAAAAGAGTTTACTGATACCCCAGTTGTCATTTGTACAACAGAAGCTTGTGAAATAACCATAGAAAAGGCAAAAGAACTCGGTGTTAAAGCATGGATGCAAAAGCCTTTAAAATTATCAAATATGCTGGGAGTTTTAAAGATGGCTTTGCCGGTACCCAAACTTGGGTAACCTGGATAAATTTAATTTTTAGGAGTTAATTATGAAGGCCTTAGAGTCCTTTTTTAAGTCAAAAAAAATTGATGGAGCACAATACGGAATTGTTTACAACTTAGAGAAAAGGAAAGAAATTCGATATTGGAACAATATTGGAAAAGAAGTAAAGATTACGGAAGTTCCTACAGACCTAGAAAATGGTATTTTTTGTTTTAGAAGTGTAAATGGTCACATAACCCTACTTGAGGAATAATCCTCTCAAACATTTTTTTCACAAGAGATTTTAAGCAAATATCACTTTAATTTCCCAGCGGTAGACACATCTTGGACATACTTAGTTTTTTTAGGGCCACTTTAAAAGTGGTGTTATCATAGGTATAGAGGGGTTATCTATGAAAAGTGAAATTCTACCTTTAATTGATGCCTTAAAAAAGACAGTTAGAAGACTTAAAGATAATAGATCTTCTTATCAATGGGGACATTTAGGATCTTGCAATTGCGGCCATTTGGCCCAGACGGTGACCCACCTATCAAAGGGTGAAATCCATGAATTGGCCGTCCGGTCACTAGGCGAAGACTGGTCGGAAAAGGCCCTCGATTACTGCAAAGGAAGTGGTTATCCTGTAGAGCATATCTTAACAGAAATGATGAATTTAGGTCTTTCTAAAAGGGATATTGTCTCTCTTGAAAGGTTGGATGATCCCGTTGTTTTAAAACAACTTCCTGAAGGGGAAAGACACCTCAAAAAAAATAAGAGAGAAGATGTAATCACTTACATGGAGGCCTGGGTTAAAGCTCTTAACCAGTCATAAATGTTAGGCGGCCATTTTACTTTTTAGATCTAAGCGTCTTGTTATTTTTTCCAATATATTGTTCAGTAAATTTGGCTTCAGTGGCTTCGGAAGCCAACCTCTTACCCCAATTTCCTTAGCTTCTAACTTCATTAAAAGACAACATTCCATTGTGACAAAAACGATTTCTACGTTTCTTAAATCTTCTCTATTTTTCATAGTTCTAGCGAGTGTCATACCATCCATTTCAGGCATATCAGTATCTGAAAAGAGAACATTTATACCATTATTTTTCTCTAAAACGGCGATCGCATCTGCACCATTTTCTGCGTGATAAACTTGTAAATTGTCATTTATATCTTTGAGCACTTTATCTACTCTTCTTCTAACCGATTCAGAACCATCTACGATTAAAATTTTCAATGCTAACTCCCTAAAAAGTTTTAAACCTTTTATGCTGAGACCTGGGCCTTATTAAAAATTCTCGTTACAACTCTTTCTAAGACACTTAACAACAATGCAGGTTTTGCAGGCTTTGGTATCCACGCACAAACACCTATTCTTTTTGCTTCTGTCTTCAAGGCCTTCGAACATTCCGTTGTTAGAAAAAGAATCTCGATATTATTTAATTCCTTCTTTTTTCTTACCGATTGGGCCAAGGCCATTCCATCCATTTCAGGCATATTAATGTCCGAAAGAATAATATTTATACCAGGGTTACTTTGCAAAATTTCTAGGGCCTCAAATCCATTTGCAGCATGGAAAATTTCATAATCTTGAAGCGAATCTCGAATAGTCTTTTCTACTTGAACCCTAATCGTTTTCGAGTCATCTACAACTAATATCTTCATTTCTATCTCCCATATTAGTTTTATTTTAAAATTAATTAAAAAATTATTCTATTGAATGAATATTGAACGCGATTGAACAAAAGGTGAACATTTGGAAAAAGGGCGTGTTATTAAATAAATTTTATTGCCTATATTTTAAAGCTCGTTTAAAAACAGGTCATTAGTAACTAACTCCTAGTATAAATAAAGATTTTTAACCTGGTTATGGGCAAGACCATCTGAAGTTGTTTTACTTGAAAAGCTCGTGCCACTATCTGTTGAAATAGAAAGTCCACCATCAGTGCCAACATAGTTAACTCCTTTTTTATCCTCCCCCAGGCCGTTAGAGGTCGTTTTATTAGTAAAGCTCGTACCAGCATCCGTTGAAATGGAAAGCCCTCCTTGTGTGGCCACATAAATGACTCCGCTGCTATAATAACCGCTGGTGTTAAAAGTGATAACTGAAGACCCAAAATATTGGAAACCGAAAAAAGAATCAAAAAATAATTTCCACGCAAAAGTATTGGCTGAGAAAAGTAAAATTAAATTTTATACAAAAAACCTGATGCGTGTGTCGGAGTCTTTTGCTAAAATACTCTCATGGATAAACAAAATGTTGCCATTCTTGGCGCTTCTGATCACCCGAGTAGATACTCCCACATGGCGTTGGTGCAGCTTTTAGAACATGGCCATAGACCCCTCTTGGTTAACCCTCGACTTAATTCCGTCGATGGAGTTAAATGCTACTCTCACTTAAATGACCTTGAAGAAAAAATCGATACCCTGACAATTTATGTAAACCCACAAATTTCAGATTCCCTAGCAAAAGAAATTTTGGACTCCGGAGCGGGCCGAGTTATTTTTAACCCCGGCTCAGAAAACGAGTCCCTCTATAAACCACTCCGGAAAAAAGGTGTTGAGGTCATTGAGGCCTGCACATTGGTTATGCTTAGAACAGGCCAGTTTTAAGAATATTTTTTAATTGAGTAACTTTGCTAAATCACCACCTCTATAACTAATCGAATCGACAATCTTTCCATCGACTTCAAGCCCCAAAGCAATAACAGAAGTATTAAAACGACCGAATCGTCCTAATGTAAAACCAACATCAAAGTTTTTTCCTACTAACTTACCTTGATAAATAACCTTAGGCCTTCTCAAAACATTTGTCCTTCTCCAAACGATAAGTTTTCCTTGACCTTCATAACGGCTTGTTCCGACAAGGTGAATGACCTTATTTTTTGTAAAATAATTTGTCACCTTAAGAATTCCTGTATTCAAGCCCATTAAAGGGTCATTTTTATCAGGTTGTCCTAAATTCCCTTTTTTAATTGATTGCTTATAAATACTTTCAAGCTTTGAAAAACGTCCATAAAAAGAAGGTGAAGTCTCATCCCAAAGAAAGTCAGGTCGGTCTTCAAAGAATCTATCATCGCTGGCCGATAGACCTCCACGAAAATAGCGAGAATAGTTTTGAGGTTTAAGCCATTCTCCTCCAATAACTTTATTATCAGAATCTAGCTCGACTCTATAAAAAAACCATTTTTCCGTCGTTGCTGAGGCCTCTGTATAGATAGGTTTCCCCTCTATAGACTTTATCCCATCTTTAGAAAAAGGAAAGCTTGGCTCCGAGACATACCAAACTCTTGATAGAATATCTTTTTCCCGGACAGTTCCTTCAGCGGCACCCTTACTTGCACTTTCTCTTTCTTCAAGGATTTCTGATTTAAATTTGTAGATAGCTTGATTCCAAACCTCTTGAGATCTGGTAACATCCATCATAAAACTTTTTTTCCTCATCCCAATCAAGTTAGTCAAAACAAGGTGAAATGAACCAGCATTAGAATCACCACAGGCCCCTTTAAGGTATTTGGTATAGGGCCTTAATGCCGTAATTGGAGACCACCCCATTAAACTACTGTATGCGTCCCTCAACTCTTTCAAAGTCGCTTCACAACGAGAACCTAGAAAAGAAGAGAATGAACGGCCACTACCACCATTTCGTGGGTTATCCCAATGCAAAAAATAAGTTAAAAGCGCTTTAATGTCTGAAGAATAAAATGTAATTGGCCTTCCCGTAGGAGACTTGACTGTAACGGAGCTTGTTGGGTTTTTATAATTAACCGTCGCAGGCGCCCAGGAATGACAAAGACCTTCCCATTTTGGAATTTCCCTTACTCCTAACCCCACACGCCTCCTCTCACTTCTTGTAAGAGAAAAGTTTGTACTTCCTGTATAGAGGTCCCACTTTTCCGAAGGAGAAAGTAAATTAACATCCCCACCAGGTATTTCTCCTATCGTGTACTCATATCTTTCAGAATCATTGGGGTCTAGCCTCTTATTATTCCAACGGTAGCTTATTCCACCACGGTAGCTTGCCCAATAATCGCCCGTCCAAGGAAGGGTTGGAAGCTTACCTTTTGTAGGTAGCAAGCTAAACCTTCTTTCCAAATTACTATCTCTCGCCGTCTCGGCCACCAAAATATTTTCGGGAATATTTTTTCGATCCCATGCAGAAGCGATAATCCTTCCCTTTAAGGCCGCCTCTTTGGACTTTGAAACTGAAGGTTGAATTGATTTTTGAGCACAGGAATTAACAAAAATAATGAGAGTTAAAATTAAGAAATGATTAAAGAAGGTCAAAATTGATACTCCTAGAAATTAAGTTGTTCCTCCATTATACAAAAGTCCATACAATCCAAACAAGAAGGAACGATTACCCCCTCGCCTAGAAGGGAATTTTTAAACAAAATTAATTTCAATAGGGTTGAAATTTTTTAGGTTATGCACTTGAAAAAAATAGTACAAGAAAATCTCCTAGATATTAATCACGAGAGGTTATTAGTGATTTTTTATTCCTCTCTTTTGCTAAATTGAATCTCATTGCTGGTCGTATTAAAATACCTTCATGGATACAGAAAAAAATTAACAAAGTTGACTATTATATTTATATCCCTATTTTTCGGGCTCTTATTAGTCGAATTTTTTACTAAACCTTATCTTAACTCAGTTGAATCTTTTGGTATTTTCAAATAGACGGGTGATAGGGCCTTTTCTCAAATTTTATATTTTGTGATAATTAGCCGACATGATTTAAAAAGGAGTGCTCTAATGAACTTTATATTTAAAAATATTTTATTTATGGCCATATTTTTTAATTTCTCCGCTTTTTCTGGAACTATCGAAAAAAGAACCAAAGAGTCTATGGAAAAAGCTTTCAACAAATACCTTAAAAAAGAGGTTTCTCGAATCAAACCTTTTCTTAAAGGAGATCTAAAAGAAATTAATAAAAGTCATTTAAAAAAGGCCTCAAATGATAGGGACTTTTACGATAACCTCATTTTTTCTATCTACGAATCAAACAGATGGTTTCTCTTGAAAAACTTTGGCATGGATAGAGATTTTGCCGCTATTCATGAAGGATGCCGAGAGTTTATGTATAATAACCCAGAGTACAGTTCTAAATTGAAAAAGAGCCCTCGTTATAAGCCCTTTTCTTATGCTGATTATTTAACTGGTCAAAAATTTGGCTGCCTCTACCATAAAAACTCAAAAGGTCGTATGAAGTATAGGAAGTTAGTTCATCAAGCAAAAGAGGTTGTTCTCTTTATTTTAAGAGACCAAAACTTTTTAAAACAATTTAAAAAGATAAATTTAAATATAGGTAAGGACCTCGCTGGAAAAAAGACATCCTTTCAGTGGAGCGACCTTTTTATTTCACCGGCCCATGCAGGTATAAAGCAAAAGTTTCATGAGGGTGTATGTGCCTTAGGAACAGTTCCTATTTGGATGGTCACCCTTCCTGTTTTGTTAGCTTTAGATTATAGTATTTTTCTTCCCTTTACCGCCTACAACCTCTCTAAAGGGAAAGAAGGGACCTTGAAAACAGGTGGTCTCCTTTCCGGAAATTACACGCTTGAAAAGGCCTATGAAACTTGCGTAGAAAGCAATAAGCAATAAAGAATTGCGTTACAAAGAACGTGTAAAATAAGGACCGGAAATTTGGTAAGGTTATACTGGCTCTTTTCAAAAAACATTCCTTATCCAATTGTTGAGTCCCTTCCTAGTTATAAAGGAGATAACAAAATTTTGCCTAACAAGCTAAAGTCAGACAAAAAAGGACACTTACTTTTCCTTATTTTTTTTTGGTGTATAATTTAATTTTTAACCTGTAAAAAGAGACTATGTTGAAAATATTAATAGTTGATGACTCTACCCAAATTAGAGAAGACTTCAAAGACCTCTTAAAAGACTTCGTCGAACTTACAGTTATCGAAGCCGAAGACGGCCAAATTGGCCTTGAGGTACTTAAAGAAAATAAGGACACCAATCTCATTATCTCTGACATAGAGATGCCAATTATGGATGGTTTTGGGTTTGTTGAAAAAGTAAAATTGGATGAAGAAGTAAACAATATTCCCATTATCTTCTACACGACACAGATGTCTCCTTCTTACACCAAGAAAGCGAGAGATTTAGGTGTAAAGATGCATCTTCCAAAACCTTTTTCCGATGGGAAAAGAATGATTAACATACTTGAAAAAGTTCTGAGGGCCAAATTAAAATAATAACTTTTCTCTAAAAGAGATGTTTGCTTTTCATTGAACCTAAAATCACTTTTTTAAATGGTCAGTCACACCACAAGTAAGAAAAAGACTTAACTCTCCCTGGCAATAAATTATCCTTTCACCTTTATTGAATGTTTTTCTATTCGCATTAAATTGAAAACTAACTTTTAAAAAACCTTTATAATGAGCTTGGCAATCCAGCCCCTTTAAAATAATATTGCAAGCGTCTTGCAAAAACAAAGGTTGGTTTTTTAATGGAAGAAATTCAGTTAACATCAATTTTGGCGCTTGGTTTTGGTTTTCTTCATGCAATTGAACCTGGCCATGGAAAAACAGCACTTCTGACTTACGTTGCTTCCGGAGAAAAAAGTTGGAAAGAGGGAGTTGTTATTTCTTTTTCATCAGCTTTTACTCATTCTATGGCAGTCCTTTTCATCGCTCTAATGTCCCATATGGCCATTCACCATGGTGAAAAGCAATTTGAGCCAGATTTCATTAAGGAGCTTTTAAAAAATGGGAGTGCCGTCTTAATTATAGCTTTAGGTGCTTGGGCCATTTATAGAGAATTTAAAGGGAAAAAAAGTCATTGCTGCAAAGGCCATCATGACCATCATTCTAAGTCAGATAATACTAAAGGTTTTATTTCAGCTCTCATGCTGGGAGTAGCAACAGGTATCGTCCCTTGCCCGACACTTATAGGCGCTTACCTTTCCGGACTCAATTCAGGGAACTCTTTTGATGGCATCCAAAATATTTTTTTCTTTGCTATTGGTATGGGTGTTACCTTACTGCTCGTCGTCTCACTCGTCTCTATTGGCGGTGAAAAACTTCTTTCAAGAATTTCTAGTAAGAATCGTAAATTTCATTGGGGTTATGCGCAGGGTGGTCTCTTAATATTCATTGGAATTTTTTCGGCCTTTTACCAACACCATCATCATTAAAAGTCATCAATTTTAAGTAGAAGTCTTTGATCAGCTGGGGACTTTAAGCTTGGCGAACGGTGGATCGCCCCCTTTTTACGCCCTCTAAAAAGCCTTCCTCTTAAAACAATCACTTCAAAGTTTTCTGCCTTTTGAACTTGATCCCAATCCAAGACGACTCTTCTATTATTTCCCTTACCCAGCCTTTTTCTGTTAACAAAAGGTTCTTTTATCAACTCAGTACCAGGGCCTAAATAGGTACATAGTAACCTTTGATTGATATTGTCTTCATGGAACAAACGGCACATGTTATCCGAAACAACCTGAAGCCTTAAATTCAAGGTTTTACTGTCTGTTAATTTTTGGAAAAACTTACAAAGGTCAATCATATCTTCTACAAAGAGTTTTTTCTCAGCGCCTTCACCGAAGTCTGGCAACACTTTGTCAGCCGTAGAGCGCAGTGCATCAATATCATCTGGGTGCTTTATAGAGAAATCAAACGATTTTATCTTTGGTAGGGCCTTTTCAAGATAGGCCTTAATTTGGTGACTTTTATCTCTTTTGATGGAAAGAGAGTTCTCCTCTGAACTCACAAATCGTGATGCTTCTTCAACTAATTGCAACATAAAAGCTCCCTACATTTGCAAATGACTTGCATAATTCTATTTGGCAAATTGGGAACTCTCAAGAAAAAAAACCTGGAATGTAAAAAATTCTTTCTAACTTAAATCGGGCCTGGCAAGCTTTTCGTAAGAAGCTCTTTGAGGTTATCAGGGTCACTTCCTGGCCCTATAACTAATAACTTGGGGCCAGTTATTAAGTCCCCTGTGTAGGGTCTAACACTTACTCTTCCTGACGGTACGCGTTCAAAATAAGAGTAATGCTTATCCTCGTCAAGCTTTGTGCATCCTTTGACTCTTAATATGCTTTCAGGCAATTCATCTAGAACATATTTCAAGCGTTTCGATTCAATAGGGTCAGGGAGGTCAACTGAGCAAGAGGACCAATGAGTTTTAGCATGGTCCATTTTTTTTGGTTGGTTTTTTGAGGGGACAAAACTTAATAAAGTAGACGAGTCGAATTCACTCCATAATTGGATATCGGCCGAAGGGTTAAGCTCCAAGACACTTCTTTTGACTTCTTCAATTCTTTCAGTGCCAACGCCGTCAGTATGATTCAAAAGGACAAGAGAAGAAACCTGAACTTGATGAGCTTCTAACTCATTGTGATGACCTCTTTCTTGCCAATTTTTCACATCAACAACAGAAATTTGAATAGGTGGCAAAAATTGTTCTTTAAGCCCCACACCCAAAAAGCCCATTAATTCACAAGCATCGGTCGTCCCATTGGCCTCAATAAAAGTGATTCCTTTTTCTCTTTTTGGAATGGAATTTACCTGTATTCTTAATTCATTGATCCCGCTACAACAAATACAGCTACCGCTTAAGGCATTCACTTGGGAAGGACTCAAAAAGCTTAAAAATTGCTGAGCATCCATTGAGGCATTTTGATAATCGTTGAGAATAATATAGGGGTCCCACGATTTACCCAGGTATTCTTTAGTTAACCTTTTTAATAACGTTGTTTTTCCTGCCCCTAAAAAGCCAACAATGACGATAATTAATTCCATGAAAACCTCAATAGCAAAGCTAAAGTTATTTAAAAAAGTGTGACGAAAACTTTTTTAAAGATGAATACAGAATAAGAATGATCGAAAGAAGAAGGATTTGAGTCGGAGTTGTACTTAAATTATCATAGCTAATGGAGAGAACAAGACCGAAAACTGAAGCTAAAAGGGATAAAAAAGCGAGCCCACTCATTCGAAAAGAAATTTTTGAAAAAATTTTTGTTGGTATAAGAGACGGTATCAGCAAAAAACTTAAGGTATAGATTAACCCAAGGTAATAAAGAGAAAGGATAACCGGAATAAGAATAAAAAGGGAGCTTAGTCTTTTTTCCTTTGGGACGGCCAAGAAGGCGCTATCAAGGGATTCCCTGTGGAGGTTTTTTCTATTGAAACTATAAAAGACAAAAAAAATAAAAAATGTGACTAAGACAGCTTTTGCCTCAAAATTAGAAATAGTCACAATATTACCAAAAAGCCCTTTGGTCATATGGGAATCAAGCTGAGGAAAAATCCCAATCAAGAGATATTGTAATGAGAGAAGGATTAAATAAAGGGCCATAATAGTGACATGCCGTCTTCCCTCCTCCAATTTTAACTTTGAAAAGATATAAGTTCCCAAAAAGTAAAAACAAACGGCAATCAATGTCCAAAGAAGCTCAAATCCTTCCCAAAAAAGGTGAGACAGGAGAGAGCAAATGGCCACAATTTGTGTAAGAAAAAAAAGCTCGAGAATTTTTGACCGCAAGGTTAAGTGATGACCGATGATAGGAAGGGCCATACTTGAAACAGAGGAAGAGAGAAAGGCCATTTTATAAAAAAGAATTCCCTCAATCATAGCTCAACCTTTACAACAGGAGTTTTTCCAAAATTGATTTCTTTATGTGTTACAACCACTAAAGCGGACAGCTTTCCAGTTTCAACGAGGTCAGATAAAAAAGAAGTAATTTCAGACGTTGCATTTTTATCAACATGGTTAAAGGGCTCATCTAAGATCAAAACTTTAACGTCTTTAGTTAAGCGCGAGGCGATCCTCACTTTTTGTTTTTCTCCCCCACTTAAATTTTCCCACGGGGAGTTATATAATTTTTGACTAATAAAATGTCTGTTAGAAGACGGAATATTATAAATCTCCAAAATATCCTTAATCGTGTAATGAATAGACTGGGACTCTTTATTGATTTGAGGAAGGTAAGAGATACTTTTTAGGGGGTACTTCCAAGAGTAACTCCCTTTTTTCTTTTTTAGTTCACTTAGTAATGTTTTAAGAAGCGTTGATTTTCCTGAACCATTCTCTCCTTTTAAAAGGAGAATTTCTCTTGGTTTCAATTTTATACTAAGGTCCTTTTTTAAGACCTCGTTATAACCAATAGAAAGGTTTTCGCATTTTAAAACAAAATCATTCACGCACTACCTCTAAAATAGATTTCGCGAGAAACCTTTGGTGGGATTCGTAAGTATTATACTTTGAGTTTTTCATAATACTTAGAGGAAGTTGAAGAGTTTTAATACCAACAGATTCATTGATCTTATTTAAAATCCTTTTAGGTGACGTTAAAGACCCCAAGACGAGCTTAACATTAGACCTCTTGGCCTTGAAAGACACTCTCGCAATTCTTCCAGCAGAAGGTGGAACACCTGGAACAGATTCAACCGCCCCAAGACTTTTGATTCCATACTCTTTAAAAAAATAGGAAAATTCTTTGTGGTACTGCATGAATTTGGTTTTCCTGATAGGCCTTAGGACTTCAGTAATTTCTTTTTTTAATTTTTTAAGGTCCATTTTCATGGATTCAAAATTTTTGAGGTAAACAGAAGCTTTTTTAGGATCAACTGAAATAAGAGCTTCAAGAATCACTTCTGATCCTTCAATCATTTTAGAAATGCCTAGGTGGTAATGAGGATTACCTTCGGCATGGACGTCCCCCATGGCCCTCGTAATTTCGCCTTTAGGAACTTCGATGGCCTTAACATTTTTTCCCGTTTCACAATGGCCTTTGCCTCCCTCTTGAACTTTTCTATTCCCTGACCGGGAGACAACTTTCGGGGCCCAACCAACTTCTAAATCCATTCCGACAAAACAAAAAACATCAGCGTTTGCCACTTTTGAGATAAAGGTTGGTGTTGCGTCCACGTAATGGGGATCTTCTTTACCATTTAAAAGAGATTCGACTTTTACAAGGTCTCCTCCAATTCTTTTAACGGCCCATTCTAAGTCCGTGGTCGTGGTAATAACGTTAACTTTAGAAAAAGCTAACATTGGTAAAAAAATAAGGTAGGGTAATAATTTTTTAAAATACATGAGCTGGATGACTCCCTAAGAAAAAGACATATTGTAGCTGAAATCTCGTATCTCTTCCAAGCGTTTCCCCTTCTTCTCGGTCAAACTCATGGGCAAGAGATACCCTCATTTTTGCAAATTCACTGGATTGATAGGTTAATTGCGCTAGCGTTCCATAATTCACATTATTAATCTTTTTTCCAGTAATAGCATTTCTTTTGGTTAAATCTTTAAAACCATCAAGTCTATAGCCAAAACTATAGTGGTAACTAAGAGAATATTCATTAAAAAAGTAAAAACCGACCTGCTCTGTTAATTCATTAAGAGAGTTTGTTTCATTTTTATACCAGGTCTCAAATTGGAAGAGTTTGTCTAAATGCCTTCCAACTCTATGTTTAAAGGTTAGATCTAGCCCTAGTAAACTCATTTTATTACTGAGAGCATCTTGTCTTCCAAGGTAACTCGTCCCTATATCAAGTCCAGTTAAGGAATCGAATTCTAAAAAGTGAGAATAGCGAGCATAGTGTGTTGGTGTTTTAGGTTTCGCTCCCTCTGTGTGGGAATGGCCATATTTATGACCACTTGTAAGACCCATCGTTAAATTTGATCCAGACAATGATGGAAGAATATAGTTTACCTCCAAACCAGAATCAAAAATTCCTTCCTTCGCAAAAAACGAGCGGTGAACTTTTGGTGCCCTTGTAAAAGGCCAATCGTGTTGGTGAAAACGGTTTATCCGACCAATTCCAAGGAAAAACTGACCTAATTTAAAATTAGTTCGAGGAATAAGCTTAGAGGAACCTAAATAAAGTTCATGCAGCTCAAAGTTGCTCTGACCATTTTCTTCGTGGGCAGCGATACTTAAGACCCCATTAAATTGATGGTCTATGGGAGCATACAAAATGACCTCGGCCCCTCTCAAGGTAAGCTTGTCTTGGGCCTGGCTTGTCTCGTTGACTCCCTGATTATAAACCATGTCCCCAGAAACAGATATTTCTAGGCCACTTCCGTAGGACAAAAAAGTGAACGAAAGTAAAAAAAGACTAATAATTAACTTAAGCATCTGACAACGCCTCCAAAGGACCTTCCAGAGAAAGGATTAGACTTTTATCACCCTTGAAACCCCAGTAGACTCCATTAAGTCTTCCAACTCCAAGCCAGTAGTCAAAGGCAAAGTCTTCACTATTATAAATGCACCCTCCTTCAAAAGAACATTCTTCCTGGTCCCCAAAGGGGCCTTCAGCGTTCCAAATAAGAAGGTGTACGTCTGTGTGGTCATTGTGAAGATCGATACTTAAATTTACAGTATCGTCCTCTAAGGAAAAGTTTTCTAAAGTTTTCTTGTGGCTTTTCCCATTGGCCTCCATCTCCAAAACCAATTCATTTTCAACTCTTGAAAAGGTAAACTTGGAGCCCCCTTGGAGTTTACTTGAGGTATAGAAAAAGAAAGTTAACTCTTCTTCTTTAGGAAGCTTGAATTTCACTTTAAAATTATGGGAAAAATAACCACCATTAGAAGCCGTTCCCTTTAAAAGGTAAGAATCAGCTTCCACATCAGTGGCCTCAAGCCCCCCAATAGTTTTTAGTCCTATCTCAGGCAAGTCGTTGGCCCCAGTCTTATCTCCCATCAGCTGGCCGCAGGAGATAAAACTTAAGGATAAAAACAACATCATTATTTTTAACATATTATTCATAATAGACTCTTATAACTGAAAAGATGGTTCACCTTCTCCAAACTTGGAGTAGTGGCAAGTAAACTTACTATCGCCGCCATGAACGTGACAAAGAACATAAATCTCTCTCTTACCTTGAGGTAATTCAAAATCAATTCTTGTCCAAACGTTATCTTTAGTTCCATGCCCTTGGTCTAATTCAAGAGACCAAACTTTGTAAGAAGAAACAATGGATAGATCGAAACCTTTTCTTTTCATTGTTTTTTCAAATTTACTCATAGCGACCTGGCTTCCCCTCATAAGGAAATCAGAATCAAGGTTTGGAATGTTTTCAAATGTTCTTTGACCAAAAAAGGAGTCTTCTTCTTCGCAAACAAATTGACTATTTTCTGAGTCACACTGATACATTAGGTTTTGGTCCTGACGGCCAAGAACTTTAACTTCGACACCATCATTATTAAATGTGCTTTCCCAGGCCAAGACGGTTTTTTTAGTCAAGGTTCCCTGAAGAGAGTTATTAATGGACTCAGATGCTGCTGACATTAGGTCATTGGCAGTCATTTCGTTTGCGTAAGCATTTGCATTAGCAATCATTAAAAGGATTAAAAATATTTTTTTCATTTCAAAAGCTCCAATTTGTTTTCATTTATCATTGGTTTCTCAATCAAACGAGATGATCTGTAGAGATCACCTCGTTTGAATAAAATCACTTATTTTTTTGCAAAAAACTTATCAAGCTTGATTCGTTTTTCAATAGGTTTGATAGCTTCTCCCTGAAGTTCAAACATAAGCTTAACTCCACCTCTACCTGCTTGACTCAAAAAGGCTTCAAAAACGAAACGGTTTTTCATCATTTGTCTTCCAAGACGAGCAAGGGACTTAGAGAACTTTTTAGGTTGATTAGTTGAAAGGTATTCTTTCATCTTGGCCAACAGTTCTTTACCTTTTTTAATAGACTTTAGTGTTCTTCTCTTAACGATTTTTTTACAAACCTTAAAGAATGTTTTTGTCTTACAAAAGGCCTTTCTTTCAGAAGGAATCGAAAGAACTTGTTCAATAGAAGAATCTATATTTTTGCTGTAATTTTTAAGGGACTTTTCAGTTAGTAAGTTTTGAACTCCACCTTGGTTAATTTGGATTTCAACACTTGCTCTTACAAACCCAAGATCACCTGCAGGGATTTCTAGGTCTACATTTTCTTTAAGGCCAATTCTTTTCGTAAGTTTAGAGAATTCCTTTCTAAGCTTTTTTCCTGAAGTTTTTTCATTTTGATAAAGCCATTTGAAAGTTCCAGCATAATTATTTCTTATGTTAGATGGATCCTTTAAGTATTTTGTTTTCTGCATACCACCTAGGAAATAAAAGAACCTTTTCTTGTGAAAACTTAGAACACCATCTGTTCTCATTTCATCAGTCGCCATTGTTACGTGAGAACTAACTTTTTTCTTGTTAACTTCAAGCTCTTTAGAAAGTGTTTGCATTTCACCCCAAGAACGGCTTCCCTTGGCAAGAAAAGGGATATTTCCAGAAAAAGAAACACCTTTACCTACCGATTCGCTTCTTCCCTTTTTAACCCAATTAACACCATCTGCTACGTTGAGGGCCAATTCTTGAGCAGCTTTTATTTTCCCTTTCAAAAGATCTCTGTAAGCTACAACGGCTTCTGGTTTTGTAAAGTCAAAGAGAAAACCAAAATTCTCATCTTTGTTTTTGAAGGCAGAAGCGTGTAAAGAAGTAAGAGTCATACCAGAAGCAAGCATGAAACTATGAACCTTGCTTTTTCCAATCATGGCCATAATTTTGTTATCTGCTACTTTTTTCAACGAAACAGTCCATTCTCCAGACGCTGCATACCCAGGACCTGTCAAAGTAAAAATAGTCCATCCAAGCCCAGCGTGAAAAGCAATTCCACCGTGAACATTGTAAGACATTGCCTCACCAACATTCCATGAATTAAGCTCTTCCTGACTTTTAGGAACTCTCAATTTCGTAAGGTTTCTTAAGTTAGCTTTTCCTTTAACGATTCTTTCTGTGTAAACAGATTTTCCAATGGTAGGAACTAAGTGACCGTTGATCCCGCCGCCCCACGATGCCATGCTTGCAGGGTGAGTTCCAAGTCCAAGACCAGCACCAGCGGAAATGTTCCAGGCCTTAATTCTTTTGAAGTAGCTGTTTACATCAAGGTTTGTTTCCAACGACAATTTTTCATCGACTGGAAAAATATCAATATCATCTTCCATACCACTATCATCATTATTTTTTGCAACATGATGGTGGCCATGGTCATCACCATGTCCATGTCCATGATCGTCATGACCAGCATGGTTAGGATTAAAATTACTTCCTAAGTTTACAACATGCTCAAACCTATCAAACCCTCCGTAAATTACAGGAGCGAAAAAGAGTACTTCTGATAACTTCTTCTCATCATGATCGTCGTGATCGTCATGCCCATCATGTCCGTCATGTCCGTCATGTCCGTCATGTCCGTCATGTCCATCATGATCATCATGTGAATCAGGGTCATCAACTCCACCAAGAATGTGCCTTCCTATATGATCATCGTGGTCATCGTGATCATCGTGGTCGTCGTGATCATCATGTCCACCATGTCCACCGTGTCCACCATGCTCATCACCATGGATACCAATTCCCCATTCTACATGGCCATCAAAGCCAATGTGAACAGGTATATGAAATTCGACGTCAGCGATACCGACTTCTCCTCCACCACCTCCACCATGGGAAAAGGCCTGAGAATTATAAATGAGGCCTAAAAGCAAAAAAAAGAGTTTTATGTTCTTCAAGATTTCCTCCATATAGATTTGTATTTCCGATACTTTAACTCAATAAAGGAAGTGAAATTAACAGACAAGCAGTATTTTTGCAACTCAATTGCAAAAAAACATCTGACACACTTCACAATAGTCGGCGACTAGACAAAGACCTTACTTACAAAAGTTTTGAGACTTAACCTTTATTACACTATCGGCCATTCAAACAAGCTTTAGGAACTTTAAATAAAAAGGTCAATAGAATATCAACGTCTCTTAGAAAGGATATAAAATTGAAGGTGACGATATTTACCTAAATACAAAAATATCATCTATTATAAAGGACTCTATCATGCACATCGTTCAGAACTCTTGCGACCACAAAATGATTTATAATAAGGCCATTAAAGGTTTAATAACCACAGAATACTTCGGAGGGGTCGTTGGGATGGATGTTGTCAGAACAAGCTTGGCGGCTCAGTTGCTTTAGACTCCACCCTTGGAGAAGGCACACAGTTTTTAATCTCAGTTCCCCATAGAAACAGTTAAATTTTTAACTTCTTAACTTTAAAATATCATTCCTCACACAATAAAGAATAGGAATAAGACCTAAAGTCACAAAAGTTCCAAACATAAGGCCATACATTAAGGCCAAACACATGGGGCTAATAAAAGGGTCTTGCCCTCCTAATCCATAGGCTGTTGGTAATAAACCCAAAACTGTCGTTATTGTTGTAAGAACAACAGGGCGGAAACGGGTTACAGTTGCATTAATAAGGTTATCAAAGTCAAACTTTGATTTTTCTAAAAAGTCACTTATCGTAAACACCATAACAAGAGAATCATTTACAATGATACCACTAAGACCTATTAAAGAAATTCCTACAAACATGGATAGCATCATTCCATGGGACCAAACGGCAAAAATAATACCGACAATACCAAAAGGAATGGCAGAAATAACAATAATTGATTTAGTCATTGAGTTGAAAATAATTGAAATAACAATAAAAACGGCCAGTACAGCAGTCAACCCTGCCATAAAGAGGTTTTTAAATATTTTTCTATTCTCAACAGGCTGCCCCGCATAAGTAATTTGAAGATCTTTAGTTGATGGAAATTCCTTTTTAGAAAATTCAAAAATAGAACCTGGGGTTTGGTTTATACCATCGACCTGACCAAAAACGACAATGGCCCTATCACCATTAATATGGCTAATTTGAGAGGGTCTCACTTCCTCTTTAAAAGATGCTATTTTTTGTAAAGGTATGAGGTACCCCCTTTTATTAATTATTTTTAATTTTTTAATAAAGTTCGGGTCTCCTCTTCCTGTTTTATCTAAACGAACCCTAATATCTATAGGCCTGTTATTTTGAATATAATCAGTTACGACTTGACCATCGAATGCCAAACGGATTGTTTGAAGGACATCTTCCACTGTTAGGCCAACGCGGCTTAAATAATCATAATTAAGGGTTAAGTTTAATTCCTTTTTACCAAAAACCTGGTCATCATTTATATTTAGGACTCCTTTTAATTTTCCTATTTTCTCTTTTATTTCATTGGCCTTCGATTTCCTAACTGAATCATTATTTGAAGAGACTCTGATTTCAAAAGGTCTTCCCAATGGTGGCCCAATTCTTTGGAGTTCAAAAAGAGGCCTAATATTTAGCTTTTTAAATGTCTGATCCATGGAAATTTTAAGGTCATCCATAATCTCCTGGGCCTTTCTTTTTCTTTTGCTAAAAGGACTTAAATAAACAAAGATGATCCCTAAATGGGCCTCCGTACCCCTCTCCGTAATGCTTCTTTTCGATTGGGTTCCAATTCTTGACGAAATACCAGAAAGCTCACCCTCAGGAAGGGCCATTAACTCTTTTTCAATAATTTTTAAATTTTCTTCGGCCTTCCGCATAGAGATGCCCGGAGCTCCAGTTAATTCAATGGTAAAACCTTCTGAGGCATCCTGGGGAAATGGATTTTTTTTCAATTTATTTTTAGCGACAAAACCTGCCCCTATAAAAAGAAAAAAGAAAAAAACCAGGAAAAGATAACGATATTTTAAGACACCATAAAGAACCTTTTTATAAAGTTCCTCTAATTTTATAAAAAGCTTACTTTTTGTTAATTTTTCTTCTTTCCCATGGGTTAAATGATTAGGTAATAAAAAAAAGGAATCAAATAATGATAAACACAAAGCGATTCCAACAACCGTTGGTATCATCCATACAAAATTTCCTGGAAGGCCACCCAATTGACTTATTGGGTAATAAGAAAGAACTGTTGTTATACTAGCTCCTGTAATCGGTTTCCAAACTTTTTTAACGGCAATCCATGCAGGTTCCTTTCCTTCTAACCCATTTTCTTTTTCTTTATTAACTTGTTCAGCAACAACAATAGCATCATCGACAAGCATCCCTAAAACCAAAACAAACCCAGCTAAACTAATCGAGTTAATTGTGATCCCAAAGAAAGGTAGAAAAATAAAAGTACTTATTAATACAAGAGGGATTGAAAAAGCTGTCCAAAAAGCAGTTTTCACTCCTAATATAAAAAAGAGAATAATTGAGACCAGTATAATTCCAATTAATGCATTACTCGAAAGCAACTTTAGACGGTCTCTAGTTAAAACAGACTTATCATTTAATAATTTTACTCTAACATTACCTGGTTTATTTATACTTTTAGTTAATTTTGCAATTTCGTCTATGGTATTTAATAAATCAGCATTAGATTTCTTAACAACGACGAGGCTAACGCCAAAGTTTCCATTGTTTCTAACTTTAAGTTTTAAATCCTTTGGTTTATTACTAATTGTGGCAACATCACCTATCTTTACACCTTTTCCATTTACTGACTTTCTAATATTAGTATTGAGAATATCATCAATAGAATTAAACTTATTAAATGCTACTATTTTCTTTTCACCAACATAGGATTCTAAGGTTCCACCACTCCCTTCTATATTTCTTGATTTAAGAGCACTGACAATTAATTTAAAATCAACTTGATATCTATTCATTTTTTTATGATTAACTTCTATCACTAACTCTTCGTCAGGGAAGCCGACTTCCGAAATTTTAGAAATTCCAGGGTTTCTCTTTAATTCATTTACAAAAAAAGGAATAAAGGAACGAAGTTCTTTTTCTGGGCCATCCAAAGCTATCTCAATGACAGGGACATTTGCTGAGGTAAATTGAGAATAAGTAGGAAGAGACTCCAGATCTTTGGGGAGGTTATTAACTCTTCCCAATGCATCACCAATATCATCATAAAGTCTTGAAAACTCTTCATCAGTTAAGTCTTCATCTCCAACAACGGTAATATTTGAAATTCCCTCACTTGATGTTGAAAGAGTTTCTTTCACATTAGATATATCTCGTAGCTCATCCTCGATGGGGATAGTGACATTCAGCTCGACATCTCTTGCCGAAGCGCCAGGGTAAACCGTTTTAATAAAAACCCTTTTTAATGTTGCTTCTGGAAACCCTTCTTTTTGCATCCCTATTATAGATTGAATGCCCAAAAAAGCTGCGATAACAATGATTAAATTAACTAAAAGACTTCTTTCTGAAAAATACCTTGTTAAAACTTCCATAATAACCTTTCAATTCCCTATGATAAGTTACTTTTAAATATGTTCATTCCATATTTATAATACAAATGTTACTGTTTAACGTATTCTAAATCGCCTAATTAAACCTATTTTAAATGTGATGAAAAGAAAAAGGAATGAGAAGTTTATTTCATTATGAGACACTTGCGGATCTAAAGGCGTTTTATTGTCTAGTTTTAGATTTTCTGGAAAAAATCGATAAATGAGTGTTTGTTTTTCCTAAACTTCCTGAGGGGAAAAGTATGGAAAAAAGTCTAAATAAGTTCATCATTCTCTTTACTTTGCCATGGGCCCTTTTTGCAAAAGAAGGAAACCTCAAAAAATGGGTGGAAAACCAATGGAAAAATGTTCATCAAGACTATCGAATTCCTGTCATTGATGCAGGTTTGAGTATAGGGCCAGAAGACCAAAAGTTTTTGGCAATGGACGCAAATCCTATGATAAGGAATCAATATATAAACTCGACTTACTTTTCTTTAGGACAAAAACTCTCAAAATGTCTTTCCCCACAATTTCAAATTGGAAATTGGTATCATTTCGCGACTTGGGCAAGCCTTAGTGCTGGAGAAGTTATCAGTGGCCAAAAGTTTGCCGAATTAGGAAAAATTAAAAATGCCCTTTTTTGGATAGGAGGGGCCATTGGTAAGGTTAAGGGAAAAAAGGTTCAAAAAGAAATCTTTGCCAATACCAATGCCATTATTGCGACTGAAATGATTCCCTTGGGACGAGAGTTTTTAAAAACATTTTGTGGTGATAAAAAGGGAAATTATGCTGAGTTTCAAAAAAGATTTGATGTAGAAAAACAATACGACTTGTGGCTCCTGAAGGCCTTTAAAAATTATGAAAAGGCCATAAGAGAAAAAGATTATGAAAAAAAGATGGAACTCATCACTTACGGATCAATTTTTCATGTTGTGGCCGAACAAAAAAGAGTCGATACCCTTATTCTAAAAATTTTTCAGACCGGATTCAGAACTCGTCTGACAAGAACAATTTTTAAAATAATGGCGACAAAATCCGCTCCTCTTAGAATGGGTACGGATACAAAATTAAACATTCGCTTGGATAAAGATGTCCCAACAAATTTTACTCATCCCTTTTTAAAAAAAATTAATCATCTACAATTTCAACACTTCAATAAAAAAATAGGCCTTAAAAATAATTTGAGGCAAGCTCCCACCTATAAAAGATCAAAATCAAAAGATTGGGGGAACTTTGAACAGCGTCAGAAGTTTTTGGCCGCTTTTTTTAGAGGTTATATAACTCATAGATCACTCTTTACTTTTCCTCAAAAAACATTGCGGTCCGATACTTTAATCCCAGAAATTAAACAAATTTATAAAGAAGCAGCGGTATTTGCAGGAAAAAGGGATGATATGGCCCATAGAGCGAAGGCCCTTTTATTTCTCTATTACGAAACAAAAAAAACACTGAGTTTCGCCCTTTCTATTTCTCATTTAACTTTGGCCCTGGATCGTTCGACTTGGGTCGGAGAAGCAATGGAAAAGAAACCTGTGATAGGAAAAGCTATTAAAAAAATGAAGTATGTAAAAGATTATAAAGTTTGGGGTGGCCTATTAAGGTCTATTAACCAAACTATGGTGAGACGCCTCTTTTTTTCTTATAGGTTGGCCGAACTTTTAAGGAAAAAAAAGATATCCTTCCTTTCAGTTTTTCAAGGTATGAATCAGAGATCTTCCCTATATAAAGAGGTCGATAGCATCGCTGAAATTATCCCCTTTATGATGGACATTCTTGAAAAAGTCAAGACTGGAAAGGGACTCTCAAAAAAGGAACAATGGGATCAATTTGAAATCTTTTCTTACTGGGAGCATCGAACAATTAATCAACCTCAAATGAAAAAAGGTTTTTCAAGATTGCCGGCCCCCTTGAAGCTCTTACTCAAAAGGCCTCCTAGACGATTTGTTGAGGCCATATTTCTAGATCCTTTTAATGTAAGAGCAACTTTTAATTTAAAATGCTTTAAAAGAAAAAGGTACCTGAGAACTGAGAATTTTATGAACCCAAATAAGAGAATAGATCAAGCAAGAGAATTCTTTGGCCTTATGATGGAGCTAAACTTTAACCCCAATATGTCCTGTTTTAGAGATAACTATTACCTCTACCAGTTTCCAGAAAAGTTTTATCGTGGACCAAAAAAATACATTGACGGTTTTTTTAAGAAGACTTCCCTTTCTCAAGGTTTTTGATCAAATAACACTAAAACATTACACCTATCTCTGCATAAAGTCATAGCACTAGATATAATTACAAAAACCACCAAACAAGGAAAATTTTATGAAATACGTCCTCTTTCTTGCCTTTTTTTTCATTCTCCTTTCACTGACAATGCTTGGTATCTAAAGTCTCAAACAAGATAAAGTGGCGTTTTTGGCATTGGATGGAAAAAGCATGGTCTAAAGGTGGCAAAATATTAACAACGGTATGGATTAGAAAAAGTGGGAATGATTACCTCTTCGATGGACCAAGCCTTCTAGATGGTCAAGACCTCATCCTCATTAAAAATAAAAGGTTAGGTCAAAGAATAAAGAATTTTGTTACAAGAAAAAAAGAAACACAACTATCATTACTTATAAGTGGTCCTCTAGAGACTTGGTATAAAGCCGCCCGAGCAAAGAAATCTATTCCCATAAATTTAGACGACGTAGAAAGACACGGTAATTTAAGTCCTCCCAAACGGTAAAAGCGAAGTTTATAAATATGGCGAGTTTGTATTTTAAAACGCTAAGGAGCATATATGCAGAGCGGAATTTCTAAAGCTTTTTTATAGTTTCAGATTTTGTGGAAAATAATAGATAATTGGTCGCTCTGTTATAGAAAAAAGGTCCCTATTCACCCCAATCTTTTCTTTCTGAGACAATTTTTTTCATTGATATTTGTTTATAGACTCCCATAAAAATTTTCACGATGTATATGACAAAAGTGCTCATAACGGACATAAAAAGTCCGATAAATTAGTGTTACCCATAGGGCCTTAATAAAATGAGTTTAAATTGAAAAAATATGCCCTCCTTCTTTTTTTATCCCTATCTGTACAGGCACTTGGAGTTCAGTTCCCAACTGCAAGTAAAGGAGTCCTAGATTTATCCTCTTGGAACTTGAAGAAAAAAGGAAAAATTGAAGTTCGTGGAGAATGGAAGTTCTTCCCTCATAAAGTAATAAACCCTGAAGATGATCTAGAAAGTCTTTTTAAAACGAAAACCATTATAAATTTTCCAGGCGTTTGGAATAAAATTAAAGATCCTCGTAACCCTAAAAACCAATTGGGTCCTGTAGGATATGGAAGCTTTCTTTTAAAAGTAAAAGGTCTTCCTAACGGAACAAAGATTGGATTGGCCATAAAGAGGTTTTTTTCCAGTTACGAAGTTTTCGCCATCAGTGGTAAAAATATTCAAAAAATGGGTGGGATGGGAAAAGTCGGGATGACAAAGAAGTCATCGGTAGCAAAGCATGGGACTTGGGAAAGTAACTTCACCTCACCTCCAAAACTCAAGAATAGCTTCTTTATTCTTATTAATTCCAGTAATTACCGTCATAGGGGGGGAGGGCTTAGAGATGGCATGTTTTTGGGTTTAGAAAAAGATATCGAATCATTAATTAAAAATGAAGAGTCCATTCAATTTCTGCTTATAGGAATATTCACAATTATTGGTCTTTATCATTTCAGTTTATTTAAACAAAGAAATGAAGATTATGTGAGCTTATGATTTGGCCTTACCTTGCTTTCCCTCGGGACCAGGCTTTTTTTTAATAATTCTTACCTTGATGACTTTTTAGAAAATTCAGGAAACCTTCAGTTCCTTATTAATAGACGGCTTGAATTTATTAGTGTCTTTTTTCTTACCCCATCCCTCATTGGTTATACCCAACATTTATTTCCCTCTTTTATGCCGAAAAATTTTTTTAAAATAAACCTCTTAGCTTCTCTTTTAGTTATAATTTTTATTACCTTTACTGAACCAATTACATTTGTTGTAACCCTTCCCTTTATGTGGGGACAAGCTGTTCTTACAATGATAGTAACCATTTATGTCCTCATCCGAGAGTCATATAGGAAAACAGATTATTCAGTTACATTTTTACTATCATTTGTTATTTGTCTTATTGGTGGGGTCCAATCAGCTTTGGTCACGCAACATATTTTGCCACCGCCCGAATTATTCCCTATTGCTGGTTCCATTTTTGTTTTTATACAAAGCTCCATTCTTTCCAAAAAGTTTTCAATTGCATTTAGAACCGCCGAAAGGTTAAGTAAGAACTTGGCCAATGAAGTAAAAATTCAAACCAAAGAAGCTGTGGATCAAAAAAATCGAGCTTTGGCCTCTGAAAAAGAAGTTTCGAACCTTTTGAATACCATGAAACAATCCGTTTTTTCCGTAAATGAAAAAGGAATTATAATTCCACCAGTTTCTCGATTCAGTCATGACCTTTTTGAAAAGTCCATTGAGGGTCAAAGCGTTTTTGATATCTTGTTTAAAGACTATGATAAAAAGGGCGAATTCATAGACTCTTTTAAATTTTTTCTTAATGTATGCATAGGAGCTGATGATTTACAGTATTTGCTTATGCGTGATCAACTTCCAAAAAAGATAAAACTTTCAAAAGAAAGGGAAGATACACTTTCCCTTAAAATAGGTTATGCTCCAATTTTAGATGATTCAGATAAAATTTATAAAATCATGCTGGTTGTAGAAGATGTTACTGAGTTAGAAAAAAAGGAAAAAGAGGCCAAAGATCAAGAGGTTAAGTCTCTATTGAAGGTTAAAAGGCTGCAGGAAATTGTTTCCAATGACAAAAAAGAACTAAATATTTTCATAGATGAAATTAATTTCCATATTCTTCAGATTAAAAATGCGTTAAAAGACCAAGATTTAGATGCCTTCTTTAGAACTTTGCATACTCTTAAAGGTAGTTCCAGGGCCTATGGACTATCTGGATTATCAAGTGAAATTCACCTTCTAGAAAATCGAATTGTTCCTCTTAAAAAAGGTCAACATGAAAAAGAAACAATCTTAGAAACCTTAAAAAGTATTCATGATGATTTAGTAAGAGAAATAAAAAACTATATCTCTTTGATACAAGAAGTTTATGGGAAAGATGTTACTGAAAAGGTAATGAATACTGAAGACAGTTTTATAAAATTATCTAAAGAACGCTTTGAAAAAATCATGATTGAACTCACAAAGAAATTAACATTAAATAATGAATTTGAACTTTTGAAAAAATTTAAAGAGCTCCAAAATGAGCGTCTTAACGAAATTTTAATGAACCTAGAAAAGGTCGTGGATAAAATGTCTCTTTATCTTAATAAAAAAATTGAATTAAAGATATCTGGTGATGAAGTTTTCTTAGACCTTAAAGAAACCTCAATTTTAAAGGATTCTATTTTACATATAATTCAAAACTCTTGTGATCACGGAATTGAAAAGGAAGGAAAAATTTTAATTGATATAAAAAATGAAAATGAAAATATTAAAATAAAGGTCAAGGATAATGGAAAGGGCATAGACCCTGATAAGATACTTAAAAAGGCCATAGAAAAAGGCGTCGTTAGTATTAAAGAGTCATCTGAGTTTACAAATGTAGAAAAACTATCCCTTATTATGGAGGCTGGATTTTCAACAAAAGTAGTGACCACAGAATATTCGGGTCGAGGTGTAGGGATGGATGTTGTCAAAAAAAATATTGAATCCTTAGGAGGTTTTATTGTCCTTGATTCAGAAGTCAATAAAGGTACAACTATAACTCTTAGTTTACCCACTAATAAAAATAAGGCTTAGAACTCATTAGATCAAACAAAATCACGAAATGGGACCGGTCCTTTACAACAAGCAAGGTAAATAACCCCACGCCTAAATGGTTTTATTAAGATTTGTGGCCGATTACAAATGGGCCACTTAAAAGTTATTTTACAAATGTTTCAAAAAGAGAATTCAGGTGCTCTGGAGTGATATTATTTAAAAGAGCTGATTTTTCAAGCAGTCCTTCATAATCACTGTCATCACCTGACATTTTTTTCATTAAGGCAGACTCAACTGTTTTGTAATCATGGCCAAACAAGCTTTTTGTGAAGATGTCGCAATCAGCATCCGTTAAAGCTCTTTTATTTCCTAACTTATTATAACTAACAATAAGTTTTGCCACTTTTTTACTTCTGACCTCTGAAGGAGAAAACTCTGAAGAAAGTTTTTTTGCTAAAAATGAAATTTGAATAAGCTCATTGGCAGCTGCCATTTTTTCTAAATCTTTAGAATTAGCTGAAGTTAATTCGTAAAGGTTTCCTTCTTCATTTAAACCTGGTGTGTAGACTTCCATATTAACAGCGTAATATTCAATACCTTCTTCCTCATCAAACTTAAGTTCAATAACCATCCAGTTATATTTCCAAGTATTTTTCTTAGCTGGACGTGCATAAGTGCCCTGCTCCTGGGCATCATACATAGAGACTTGATTGACAAACGCCTTTACCTTTTGCCCATGAGTATACGTCCTCCTATACCGCAAGCAGTTAAAGATAGTGTTATACAAAGCTCCAAGAAATGTTTCATTTTAAAACTCCTTTCTTATTGTTGTTAATTTCATATTAGGTGTCTCGTGTAACACTTTTATTCAAAAACTATCAATATTTTTTTATGCTCCCCTTTGCATTATCTTTTACACTACGCAAATAGAAGATCTGGGTCTCTAACTTGAAATCCAAAGTAATTGAATAAAAAACCAGCTTAAATGAATCCTTGGTAAGTTTCCCAGATGGGATTGCTCCTAAAGGATTTTCTTTTAGGATCTTAGGCTTTTGGGTACCATTCGATAAATGAGCTGTTAAGGACAGCACCTGAGCGCTTTAAAATTTATTGGATGTATAAAACTCCTTTTATAATAGACTACATTTCTATGATATTTCCTATATAATAGTATCTGGAGATAGAGTTGAAAAAGGTTATTACACTAGTAGCTGTCTTGCTAATTATGATACCTAGCTTTGTAATAGGTATGATTCAAGGTATTTTTTTCCTTGAAATATTTAAAATAATAATAGTTTTATTCTTATTAGTTTTTATTTCGTATTTCATTATAAATAAACAAGACCTTGTTAAACTCAATTTAGAAAAAAAAGACTTGCCAAGTGATAAAATAAAATATGATGAATATTATAATAAAATACCATCGCTACTATCTAATAACAATGAATCCTCTTTACTTGTATCAAGTAAGGCCTTGATTGTAGCGAACCAGATCTCACAAAGTAAAATTACCTTCTATAAAGACGATATTATCGGAAAAAATATTTTTGAAGTATTATCAATTGAAAAATTTCGTAATAGTTCAAAATTTATCTCTTTGCTTGATAATTTCATAAAAAATGAAAGCTCTTCAGACCTTTTTTCATTCAAGCTAAAACCTCTTCAAAAAGGAACCAGGACTTTAGATATAACTGCAACAAAGGTATTAAAAAATAATGATTTTGAACTCCTATTTTTAATAAAGGATATTTCACAAATTAAAACGCTCAGATCTGAACTCAATAAAGCGAAAGAGAACAAATACCTTAGAAATTCCATTCTATCAGAAATGGCCCCATCATATAATACTGACTTAGAACATCGTCGATATAATATTTATATTTTCCTACAAAGATCCATGTCATTAATATCTGAAGTCACAACATTTTTATCGAAAAGAGATATCAATATTTCTCGACTTGATCTCACAACAATAAATAAAAATCTAGACACACTCTCTAAAATAGCAATAGATGCAAATTTGAATACACTTGCAAACCTAATTGAGAAAAGACATAAGTTTAAGGATATACTCAAGAGCGACAAGGGTATAAGCGATAACTTGTCAGAAAAATGGATAAACTTTATATTTCAATTGAAAGCATTATTTGACCTCTATATTGAAACAGGGAAAGACATTTTTGGAATTGATTTTAAGAATCCAAAGGGAGAGGTACCAAAGGCCCATAGTAAATTAAAACATATTAAAAATGTCATAAATAATGTCATCTCTGACGTAAAAACTAGAGAGGAGATCAACAAACAACTTGAAAATGTTTTTAGAACATCTCTAAACCAGCAACTTTCAAACTTATATAAAATGGTAGAGGACTTATCACAAGAATTAAATAAAAGTATTATATTTGAAGTCTCTGGCGATGAAATATTTACTGATGAAAGAGAATCAATGATGATAGTGGACTCCGTTATTCACATAATAAGAAATAGCATAGATCATGGAATAGAAGAACCTCAGGAAAGATTACATGCAAAGAAAAAAAGAGATGGGAAGATAAAAATAACCCTCACGGATCTAAACAAAAACTTTATAATAAAAATCGATGATGATGGTAGAGGAATAGATAAAAAGAAACTTTCGCTCAAGGCGATTGAATCCAACAAGATTGAACGAACGGAGTACTCAAAGTACACTGAGGAAGAAAAACTTTCTCTTATTTTCAAAATGGGGCTTTCTTCAAAAGATGGCGCGACAGAAATATCTGGTCGCGGCGTAGGAATGAATGTCGTAAAAGAAAATATAGAAGGCCTTGGAGGAAGTATTGAAATTCAAACGATTCCTGAAAAAGGAACATCATTTATTATAAAAATATAAGAAATAAATTATTTTTGACAAAACCAAAAATCGTAAAGGAATTTTCTTTTATAACGGGTCATCTTTTTTTTAAATTGGCCCTGAATTAACTATCTAATTTGTTAAAAGAGCTCTTTAGATTAATTTTTTACATAAATATAATTTACGTACTCTAAATAAATTTCCAATTGGTTGCCTGAGGTCGTTTTAACAAAAAAAATAATTTTGAATAAATACAAAAAATGCCTCGCTTCTAAAAAGTTAAGATAACAGCTTAAAATTCCGAATAGTTTACAGAATAACTTTAAATAAAGGAAAAGCAATTTCTGACAATAAGCCTTTTCTTATTTTAGTTTGCGGTGGCAAGGAATCTTCTGATTCCCTAAGGTCTCTCAATGCACAAATTAGAACTCTTCCACTTGAAAATGTCGAATTCAAATTTCTCAACAGAGATGTTTACAAAAGCTCAGAAGACGCTGTTCTTGACGAGACTCTCAATCAATATGTTGATGTAAAGGAATTGAATCAGGAAGTTGTTCTTATTATGCTCAAAGGGCATATCGGAGAAGGTATTATAGGAGCAGCTAACCTTTTTGACCAAGGAGCACTTTGCCTTATTGAATCCGAGTCAAATTCGGAGACAAGCACCTTCGCCCACACTTTTCTTTCCACAAATAAGGCGCACTTAGAGCTCGGTATCCCTGAAATGGGCGAACTTATAGAGGTCTTTTTAAAGCACCCAGAAGAAGTCAAAACCTTCTTCAACCCCCGAAACCAAATCGTCTGGGATGCTCTTTCTGCTCAGGTTGAAGAGCGCGGACTCGACATTAAAACCTTTAAGCACAGCTTTATTTTTGAGGGCGCATTAAAACAAGCCTCTTCTAAAATAACAAAACCCCAAGCAGACTTTACTCAAGTGTTCAAAGACTACGTCGCCTCT
>JAOMEV010000031.1 GCA_028346125.1 Bacteriovoracales bacterium
TCGGTTACTCTTCTCCTGAAACGTTTAAGTTTTTGGTCACAGAGGTTAGGGGAGGACAGATATTTAAAGGTCATTTAAAAAAATCGGGAATAAAGGTCAAACTTAAGCCCTGGAGTAAAGATGACTTCATCATGACAACAGAAGGTATTTTAGAAGAGAGTAAACTTATTTCCGAGGATAGCTATAAACCGAAAAAATGGCATCTTTCAGTTTCAAATGAGAAAAAGCAAAAGATAAGTAGATCTGTTGAAAGCGATGAATTTATTGGACATGGCGAATTGGTCCTTGTCATTGATGATAATGCTGATATGAGAAAAATGATTATAAAAAAGCTTAAAAGTTTAAGGTACAAAGTTGAGTCGGCGGTCAATGGTAGGGAAGGTTTTGAAGTTGCAATTGAAAAAATGCCTGCACTTATTATTGTCGATTGGATCATGGACGAAATGGATGGGCCAACTTTCATTGAAAAAGTTAAAAAAAATAATGAGCTTTCCTCCATACCAATAGTTCTTTTGACAGCAAAAAGCGATGCTGAAAGCCGGGTGATGGGAACGGCCCTAGGTGCCGATTGCTTTTTAGGAAAACCCTTTAATGAAAATGAACTGGCAGGCCTTGTTCGAAATATGATTAAATTGAGAGTCAATGAAAAGAAAGTCATAGATGAAAAAAAGAAACTTGGCGATATCTTAGATAATTTGGCCCAAGGTTTTATGATTATTGATAAATCTGGGGTCGTTCAGGAAGGAGCATCGAGAGGTGCAAAAGAAATTTTTGGAAAAGAAATTGAAAAAAAGAATCTTTCAAGTATTTTAAACTTAGAGAGCTCAGAGGAAGAATTATTTTCTAAATGGTTAAAAAATATCTGGCGAGGTTCTTTATCTTTTAACGATTTACTCCCTCTTGGGCCAAAGGTTTTTAAAACGGATGATGGGCGCTATATAAAGCTTGGTTACCGACCGGTTTATGAGGAGAATTCAAAAAATAACATTGATAAGGTCATATGCTTAGCGACAGATAAAACTGAAGAAATAAAACTTGAAAGGCAGTTGGAGCATGACAAGCAGCGTGTAAATTTTATAACGAATTGTCTTCAAAACCCTGTTGAATTTGTCGACCTTATGGATGACTCTTACGAGATATTAGAGGTTTATTCTGAAATGAAAGAATTAGATTTAGGAGGCCTATTCAGGCATTTTCATACCTTAAAGGCCAGATATGGGCAATTTGGGGTAAGAGAGTTAACAAATTATATTGATAAAATAGAGATCTCAATTGAAAAGGGTCAGCTGGAGGAAATGGACAAGAAGGTCTACGACTTTCGTCTAAAGTTACAAGACTTTTTGAAAAAAAATAGTCTCATCGTGGAAGCTGCGAATAAGTTTATGGTTGATAACGGACAGGCCATTCATATCTCAGACTTGATGGATAGAATTGATAAAACTAATGATATTAAGGAACTTAAATTTGATCTCTATAAAAATTTCCTTCTTTCTGATATTCAAGAAAAGTTTAAACGTTACGGATCTTTAGTTGAGGAACTTGCTGAAAGGCAGGGAAAAAGGATAGAAACCTTGTTTTCAGGTGAAAAAATCTTAGTTAATTATTCAAAATACTCCGACTTCGTAAATATTTCTGTTCACCTCTTCAGAAATATGGTCGACCACGGTATCGAAACAGAAGATGAAAGGGTAGAAAAAGCAAAACCCCAGAAAGGAAATATTGAAGTTAATTTTAAAAACGGTGGTGATTCTTTTATGATCACTCTCAAAGATGATGGGGTAGGTATTGACCCAAACCGTATAAAAAAAATAGCTCAAGAAAAAGGCCTTAAGTCTAAAACAGATTTAGAAAAGATGAATGACTCAGATTTATTGGATATGATTTTTCTCGCTGGGTTTTCTACAAAAGATGAGGTCACCGATATCTCAGGTCGTGGAATAGGTATGGATGCCGTTAGGGAGTCAATTGATATTCTTGGGGGAGAAATATCAATTTCTTCAAAAATTGATGAAGGAACAACATTTTTTATTAAGTTACCTAAAGTCAGTTAACCATTATTTATTGGACCTCAGTTAAAGCTAAGTAATTCCCATAAAAAAGCCGAAAAGTCAGGTATTAGTACTCTTTTCATTGAGATGAAATGAGAATACTTTTCCTTTTTATTTTAATACTTTGCACTTCTTGTGGACAGAAGTTATCGGGTAAACCTGCGCCTAAAGTAGTGAAGGGAGTCTTGGACCTTAAGGGGTGGGATTTTAAAAAAGATGGACCTGTCGAGCTCAAAGGGGATTGGCGTTTTAATTGGAATAAATTCGTAGACCCTTTCAAATCGGGACAGTTAGGAAAGTTTGAAAAGGTTCCTGGCCGATGGATTAATTATAAAAATAAATACCCCAAATTAGGTTTCGCCACTTATAGTGTGACGCTTAAAAACCCTCCAAAAAATAGTGATCTTATTTTTAATATGGAACGAATCTCTTCCTCATTCAAAGTATTTATCATCCAAAATGGGGCCATAAACCAGGAGGTCAATGGGTCCCAAAAACAGTCAAAAGAGGGAAGTAAACCAGGAAAAAGGCTATTTTTAAAAAGTCACAAATCCTCTTCGGGGGACATTACTGTCGTTTTTCACTTATCAAATTACTTTTATAGATCGGGTGGATTCTTTGTCGCTCCCACACTTGGATTAGAGCAAATGATGAGACAAAGTTCTTTACAGAAGCAATCTTTGAAAATTCTGATTTCAGGAATTCTTTTGATGATGTCCCTTTATCACTTAGCTCTTTATCTTTTAAGGCGGGCGGATAAGGCCAGTCTGGCCTTCAGTGCTTTTTGTGCTTTACTTATGTTGAGGGGATTTGCAACAGAAGGATCTTTAGAAAACTTTTTTGAAATGAGTATTGGCTATTATACTCTTCAAAAAAAGATTGAGTTTATATCTATGGCCTGGAGTTGCGCCTCCTTTTTATTTTTTGTAAGAAGCATTCTGGGCCCAAAATTTGGTTATAGAATCTACCAGGTTTCAGTTCTCATGGGGGCCGTTTTTTCTTTGTTTACTCTTTTTACCACTCCAGATATCTTTTCAAATAATTTAGTTCTTAAAGTCATCAAGCCGCTCATTGTATCGATTGGGGTTGTTATTTTATTTCAACTTGGGCTGGCAACAAAAAGAAAAGAAAATTATGCTGGGATTATTTTTTACCCTTTTATTTTTGCTTTGTTTACGGCCATTTATGAATTTTTTGCCACAAGTTATGATTTAAGCTATAAGCATTTGTCTAGTTTTGGCTTTACAATTTTTGTTTTTGCTCAAAGCTATATACTGGCAAAAAAGTTTAATAACGCTTATTTGACTTCTGAAAGATTGACGGGACACCTGCAAGAGGAAGTGGAAAAGCAAACTAAAAGTGCCGTGGATTCTAAGAATAAATTCAAAAATATCATAGATAATATTAACCAGGCCGTGTTTGTGGTTGATGAGGATGGAAAAATATTTTATCCAGCTTCAGATTTTTCAAAAGTTATTTTTGAAGAAGAGGTTGAAGAAAAAGATATTTATGAAACTATTTTTAGAAATATGGAACCCTCAAGTGAGGAATACGGGGGGATTCAGTTTGCTATGTCCTGCGTTTATGAACAGGAAATTCTTCAGTGGCAAATTCTTAAAGATCAATTTCCTTCAAAGATTTGGTTTATATCAAAAAATGGCAATAGAAAAAGACTTCACATAAGTTATAATCCTCTTTTTGAAGAAGATTTATTAAAAAAAATTATGTTTGTTGTGGAGGATATTACAGAACTGGAAAGACTTGAAGAAGAGGAAAATAAACAAACCAAAGAAAAGGGACAATATGTTGAAATTCTTCAGGAATTATCAAATAACAAAAATGAAAACCTTTCTATATATTTTGATAATACTTTTAAGTTACTTATGGAAGCTGAGCAGTCCATAAAGATGATCCGAAAAAATATAAATAAAGAAAAGATGGATAAAAACAATTTTGATAGGGCCTTAATTAACCTTCATACAATGAAAGGTGATGCCAGGGCCTTTGGTTTTGCTTCCATATCAACACAAATTCATGATTTAGAAAGTAAAATGATTACCTTTTCAGAATCTGATAAAAAGGAGGACTATAATTCATTGGTGGAATGCATTTACGATATCCATGGTAAGATCATGATGTATCTTCAACCTGCTAATGATATTTTTCAACTGAAATTTTATGACCCTGGTAACTTTTTTCAAAATATTCATAAACAAATGATAAACTTGGAGTTTTCTCTTATAACTTACTTCGGTTCAATTCCTAAGATATCAAATTTTACAGAAATGAAATACGCATTAGATGGTATTTCAAAAAGGCAGGACAAATTAGTTGTCATAAAAAGAAACTTACATTCATTGCAGTCTTTCGCAAGATGTTTAAATGAAAAAAAATTAGCGGGGCTTTTTAGCAATTTGGACGATAAGTTTGATAAACTTGTTTTTGAGAATTTCGAATATTTTAGTACCCTTGAGGAAGAGTTCTTAAAAATTCTAAAAAAAGGTAAAAATGAAATAAAAATAAAATTGTTAAAAACAAATATACTTCCCGAATATACTTTTGAAAGTAAGGAGTGGGTAGAAATATTTTGTCAGATCTATAAGTGTCTTGTTGATAATAATTCTGACCTGAAAAAAGAACTTCAAAAATTAACCACCTTGGTGAAAGATTCCAAGTCTTACTACCTTAAATCTTCATGTCTTCTTATTAATCAGGTCCGGATTAAAAAAGAAGGGATATTTGAGTTTTATTTAAAAGAAATGCTCGCCTTTCTTTTAATAACCTCTAATATGTTAAATTTAAAAGATGTAGAAAACACCATTTATCCCGAGGTTATAGAAAAACTGTCTTCTGAAAAATTAAGAGAAGACGATTTTAAAAAAGGACTGTCTAAAATATTTGAAATAGGAGAAGAACATGTTGAAGGATGCTTTTTGGCCTCTCAAAACACAAAAAACTTTTTACATGATTTCTTAATAGAATTAAGAAAAAACCCACCCATTAATATTATTCCTTCTTTAATGGAAAAAAACTTTCAGGGACAGACGTGTGCTTTTTTAAAGATATTCAATTCTTTTTTTAACGAAGTTGGTTTGAAATGGGGAACTTATATAGGACAACTTGAAATAGTACAGTTTTCTCCCACTTTTTATGAAAGGGATAATTTGGAAGGGGTTAAACCTGAAATGGTTGAAGTTCTGCCTGAAAATATAGAATATTTAAAAAGAATTCTTTGTCATAAAAAAGAAATTCCTCCAGAAAAAATTATGGGCTACTTTGAAAAACTTTACGAAGTTCCTTTGAAGTACTCTTTGAATAAGTTTAATAATATGGTTTTAGAAATTTCTAAAACACTTGGAAAGAAGGTCAATTTAAAAATAACGGGTGATCAGGGAAGTTTGGACCTGGAAAGGCTTATGCTTCTTGAGGAAGCTATTGTTCATTTATTGAGAAACTCTCTTGATCATGGATTGGAAACCCCTGAAGAAAGAATTAAGAAAGGGAAAAAAGAAAATGGACTTATTGAAATAAACTGTAGTGAAAAAAAGGGCATCAGGATAAAAATAGTTATCCAAGATGATGGTAAAGGCATTAATAAAGAAGAACTTTGCCAAAAGGCCGTTTCAAAAGGGGCCTTAAAAGAAGATGAGGTCGAAGAACTGACAGAAGAAGGAAAATTAAACCTTATTTTCTTGCCATCTGTTAGCACCAAAGAACAAGTTTCAGAAATATCGGGTCGGGGAATAGGAATGGATGCTGTAAAGCAAAGTTTGGAAAGTATAGAAGGGACAGTGAAAGTTTCTTCGAAATTGGATAAAGGAACAGTTTTTACTATTGAAGTGCCTTCTGGGATGAGACTTAAAAAACCTAAAGATGTCTTTCTAAGTGAAAAAGAATATTTATTACTCATGATTAATGTTTTGAAACGTTTTGTGTCTGAACATGAAAATGGCCCAAATGAGAGTCTTCCTCTTCTTCCGAAGGTCAATAAAGTTTATGTCAATGCTATAAAAACATCTTTGAAGGTTATTGATCAAAATCTTAAGATGGAAGAAATAATAGATTCAGATATAAAAGATAAAAGATTATATTCTACGAATATTTTTACGTTGGAAACGATCATAAGATCAATTTTTAAGCAGGATCTTGCCGAATTTGATTCTCTTTCTGTGGGTATTACAAATAAAAAGTTTATCAATCTTTTACAAGATCTTGTTATCGAAAAATCAGAAAGCGAGGCCTCTTAATTTAGAGTTTTTAGGAAATCGATAAGCTCTTTTTTATTTAGCTTTTCAGCATTTTTTAATAAGGAATTAATGACTTTCTTTTCTTTAAGTTCAATTTTTTTAATAAAGAGAATCATCGTCTTTTCTTTGGTATTAACGAGGTGATAATTGAGAAACTTTTTGACGTTACCTCCTGAAAACTCTAGTGCTCCAGTAAACCTTGGCATAACAAGTTCACCTTTTTGAATGATTTTAATGGCATTGTCAGTCAGCATGTTCCTTGTGTAGTGAAAAGTAGATTTATTTCTCGATTGTTTTAATTTCATTCTTTTGTTATAGGCCTTGAGAAACTTTGAAACGTTATCATCTTTAATGGCCTTGAAAACTAGATTATCTAGTTTTTTGACTAAAGGAATATTTTTTATAAATTTATTTACGCTAAATGATTTATAAAGAGTAAGATATTTTGTTTTATTTTTGAACATAAAGTTTTGAACACATTTTTCCTTTTGGGAAGAGCATATTTTGTCAAGATTTGAAAAAACGTTTTTACAAATATTAAACATCTTTTGATCATAATCCTCTAAGGCCTTTCCTAGGCGGAAAATATGGATTATAACCTGTTTCTTTTTTTCTATGAGTGGTAACGTTTGAAATTTTCCTTTTAGAAATTTGTAATAGGAAAAAAACTTTTGATCCACTTCAGTATTTATAATCTTAACGGGGATTTCAAAGTTTGGAAGCCCTTCTTTTTTGAGAAAATAAGAATTTTCCTTTTTTTGGAGGTCCTTAATTTTAGGAATTCCTTCCAGATTAATGTATTTAAAGAGATTCTTTCCACAAATATAGGTAGGGTCATTTAAGACGTCAGCATTGGCACTTAATGATAAAATAATAAATAAAAAATATTTCAAAATAATTTCCAATTTTTGAAAATGATAACATAATCTGGACGTTTTTTTTATTGAAATTAGAGTAAAAAAAAACAATCGAATTTAACCATTTTGTTCAAAAAACCGAAAGGTAAGTCATTAGAAACTCTTAAGTAGAGGGCCCGTGAGAAGTCTTTTATTAGTTGTTTTTTTATTGTTTTCCTGCTCGGGAAAAAAACCTCCCGTTGTGGCCAATGGTGTACTTGATTTGTCCTGGTGGAACTTTAAAAAAAACGGAACTTTAAAAATTAAAGGGCCCTGGAAAAAATCTATAAGTAAATCGGAAAAAAAAATTAATCCCCAATATACTTTAAAAATAAAAGGAGTAAAAGAAAAAGAACTTGGAATCTTTTCAGAGGGAAAAAATTTAGGTTATAGTTTATTCAAAGTTGAAAAAAAATCTGTCACCAAAATATTTAATGTTATAAACGAATATAAAAAAGTTAGAAATTCGTTTTCTGTAAATGACGACTTTTCTTTTCTCATTCATGTCTTTAATGATAATAACCAATTACCAGTATTGATACTTGGGTCTAAAAAAGAAATTTATAAGAATTACGATTATCTTTACTTCTTAAATATCTTCGCTGCCGGTATCTTGTTTTGTAGTTTTTTGTATAATCTTGTTTTTTATTATCAAAGAAAAGATAAGGTTAACCTTTATGCAGCATCATTTTCTGGCCTTTTTTTTCTCAGGCTTTTTGTTGAAAATTCCTGGATTTTTTCCGAACCTTCAGACCTCATTTACGAGTTGAAGCTTAAATTGGATATTTTAACGTTTATTTTTATTTCTCCTATCCTTTTAAATTTGGCCAATGAGGTTTTTTCAGGACAGTTTAAAAAATTTAAAGGTGTTGTTTATTACCCTTCTTTTCTTTTTCTTCCTATCGTTATTTTTTTTACGGGGAGAATTTATAACGAACCTTATTTTTTAATTGTTTTTAAGGGCATTATTGGCCTTGTTTCCTTTTATATTTTAATTAAAAATATCGAATTTGTTCTTAAAGGGTTTCCTTTTTCAAAAATCGTTTTGATAAGTTCAGGATTACTGGCCATTAGTGCCATTCTGGATTATCCCACGTTTTACGTTTTTTGCCTTGTTCAATTCGTTTTAACTCAAACCTTTTTAAAAAATTTAAAAGTTATAAAATTAGAAAATGGAAATAAAGAATTAGAAATGAGACAAAATATTATGTTAGAGCTTCAAAAAACGCTCCAAATTCAAACAGAAAAAAACAACGAATTGATCGATATTGAAAAGAAAAAACTTGAAAAAAATAAGAGAGAAATTAATGGTCTTCTCGATCATATGGAAACAGCTCTTTTTTGTATAGGTCCAAAGTTTGAAGTGTTTTCTCCAGTTTCAAAATACACTCAAAATATTTTTGGAGAAAATATCATTGGTAAAAATGTTTTAGATTTTCTTTTCTTTAACATAAGGAGAGGAACCAAGTCCTATAGTGATATGTTGACAGTTTTTGCAATTATTTATGGATCAGATGAAATCCAGTATTTTGGTTTGGAAGACAACCTTCCAAAAACCGTAACTTTGCCTGATAAAGATAATATTAAGGGAAAAATTTTAAAATTATCCTATGCTCCTTTTTATGATGAAGAAGGTCTTGTTGAAAAAATCTTGTGTATGGCCATCGATGTTACAGAATCCGAAAAGCACCTTAAAAATGCAGAAGAAGATCAGGAAAACTATAAATTTATGACAGAAATTATTGAAATTGAAAACAAAGAAGAAATAGCCAAAAAGTTGGAATATTTCATAAAAAAAGATTTTGAAATCTTAGAAGATTTCGTTTCCCCAATGTCTGATACATACAATGCTGATTATTTTCATTCAAACTTACAAAAGGCCATTAAAGAAGTAAAAATTAATATCAAAGGGCTTAAAAACTTAGAGTTATTGTTTGATAAATATCTTTACAGTTTAGAAAAATTTAATAAAGTCAGCTACTACGGTATCAATCCCCAAAACGAGGGGGCATCAACTATTTGTGACATTTTGGACACTCTTTTAAAATATGCTGATTGTTTAAACCGTTTTACAGACGTTAATCTTAACTTTAATTTTTCTTATAACGACCTTATCCTCGAAAAAGTTCAGGACATTGAAAAAATATATAAAAATTTATTTGAATATGGTTTTTTAGTTAAAGATATTAATAATCTTGAGGTCGATAATATTCAAAAAATTCTTTCTCGTGCACAGCTTTATCCAGACTTTGAAAAAACTATTGGCCTTATTCAGCAAAGATCAAGACATGTCTCTTTTCTTTTTAAGGGGATAATGGAAAGTAACCTCTCCGCGATTTACGATAATGTTTCCCTACAAGTCCAGCAAGTACCGGACCGGACAAGGCTTACGGAATTTGTTTTCCAACACAACCTTTTAGAGACCTATAAGCTTATCTTAGAGGAAAATCGAGGTCTTGAGGACCATCTACAGCAAAAAGGGAAAAAATGAGGCACTCAATAAATTTTTTTGATTTATCTAAGGAAATCATTTTTTAAAAGGCCTTTAACTAATTCGTGAAAATAACTTAATTGAAAGGGCTTCTTTATATATTTAACATCATTGTAACTTTCAGCGGAGTTCTTAAGAGACTCATCTGTGTCTCCTGTAATTATGAGGATGGGGGTTTTTTTGTTTAAGCTTATGAGTGACCTCATTTCTTTAATTAAGTCCATTCCATTCATTACAGGTGTATTAAAATCTGTGATGACCAGGTCAAATTTAAACTCATTGGTGATTTCCATAGACTTCTCGGTGCAATCAGAAGTTATGATTCTGTAATCACCAGTAGACTCAACAGACAATTTGAGCATTTCCAAAACGGCACGGTCATCGTCATTTATTAAAACTCTGAGTAATTTTTTATTTTCCATTTACAAATTGTCTCTTAGACAAACCTTCACGCTGCGCTTATTTTTAAAAGCGCCATAATTACAGTGACTTAATGGACGACCTAACTAAACGAGATATCTTTAATTTTTGGCCAAATTAGTGATTGTGACCATTTGTTGAGAGTTGGACGGCCATGTATTCTTTTTTTCATGGAGTGGTGAAATAACTGTTATTTTGTGGGTATATTAAGCCTATGAATACATCAGATTTAGTTCATATTTTAGTCTTTGGAATTTTCATCTCGTTTTTGGGTTATGACCTTCTTTTTTATAAATGGTACCAAAGAGGAAGTGGAGAAAACGACGGCCACACTTCAACCTTACTGCAGATCTCTTTTTCTATTAATATCGGATACACGATTTTTTGTTATTTTAAAGGTTATGAGAATAACTTGTACATCATGGTTTTAGGTCTCTTTTTTTGTTTGATTGGACTTTTTATCAGGGTGTGGTCTATTAAAACTCTTAATAAGTTTTTTTCCTGGAAAATTGATATCCAAAAAGGGCATCAATTAGTTCAAAAAGGCCCTTATAAAAGACTCCGTCATCCCAGTTACTCAGGTGGAATTTTAGCTATGGTTGGTTTTAATATGGCCTTGGGTGCTTGGCCTGCTCTTTGTTTTTTAGTATTAACCTATATACCAATGGTTCTTTTTAGAATAAGGGCCGAAGAAACGGTTCTTGGTAAATTTTTTAAAAAAGACTACGAGATTTATAAGAAAAAATCCTACTCTTTGATTCCTTTTATCCTATGAAAGATTTAAAAAAACTAAGACAAAAAATTGATATTGGTAAATATAAAAAGGATAAAACCATCCTTATCCATTTTTTTGTCCATCTTTTTATTTTTATCAGTACGATGATTTTGGTCATGCGGTCTGACTTTCATCTGGCCTCTTATCTTCTTGCGATTATAGTTGGAAATAGCATGCTCGTTCTTTCTTTTGCCGCTCATGAAATCAGTCATGGGGGGAGAAGCAGTATCTTAACTCATATAGGTTGGATCGGGGGGATTTTTACCACGAGTACTAATCAAGCCGTCGCTCATAACAGGATCCACCACGTTCATACCAATAAATTAAGAGACCCAGATCGAAGAGTTCTCCAATCAGAAGTGGCGCATGTTGGAAAATGGGCCAAAATCTTTTCTTATCTTGTTCCAAGTCATCATTATCCCAAAATGACTTCTATTTATGGATATGCTTTTCTTATTTTTTCTTATCATAATAATCTTTTTTGGCAGACAGTTTTTAACTCCAAAGAAATTTATGACCTTCGCTTGAGCAAAAAAGAAAAGATAAAATCGGGAATAGAGTATTTTTCAAATCTTTTTGTTTATGGGGCCTTTTGGTCTTTAAGTGACTTTAGTTTTGAGGGGTTTATTTTTATTGGGCTTAGTTATTTTGTCGTGGCCTGGTTATCTGGGTTTTATATTATAACAAACCATTTAAACTGTGGTCTTTTAGAAGAGGACATGGATACTTTTGAGAATACTTTAAAAACCACTGTTTCTCTTAAAGTCCCTAAATGGATTGATTTTATGCATCTTCACTTTTCCCATCATGTCGAACATCATCTTTTTCCCGGCGCATGTCATAAACTTTTTCCGGAATTAAGAGTATTGCTTTTGAAGGAATGTAAGGACTATAAATTACTCTCTTGGCCTTCTGCCATTAAGCTCATTTTAGAAAGACCCATCTTTCAAATTGATAACCAAACCCTCGCCGATTGGAATGCTAAAAACCCTCGAAGTGTCGCCTACAAAGTCCACTGAATTTATTGAAAAATAAACTTTTCATTTTTTTTTACCGAGGAGTACCAGCGAGGTTAAAAATGGAACCCTTAAAAAATGAAAATTATAATATTCTTATTATTGAAGACGACGCGAAAAGCGCGCAAATGCTTGGACTGCTTTTAGGAAATGAAGGTTACTCTGTTTTAGTGGCATCAGGGGGAGAAGATGCCCTCGTATCCGGGCAGGTTCTTAAGGCCGATCTCATTCTTTTGGATATTAAATTGCCAGGAATAAATGGTATAGAGGTTTGTCAAAAATTAAAAAGTAATGATAAAACCCGTTACACTCCTATTATATTTTTAACATCAGAAAGTGATCAATTAACGAAAATAGAAGGGTTTCGAGTGGGAGGCGCTGATTACGTTTGTAAGCCTTTTGATGACTTGGAACTTCTTGCAAGAATTAATACCCACCTTGCTTTAAAAGCTTATCGAGACCAGTTAGTCAAAGATGCTGAGATCAGAATCAAATTAAAGGCCCATGGGATTATTTCTCATGAGGTTTTTAATCCCTTAACTGCCATTATTGGATATTTAGAACTTATTGAGGTTGACCTTAAAAAAGACAACTTCAATGCCGAAAAACTTCTTGATCATATTAAAAAGGCCAAAGGTTCGGGCTCCGAAATTATTGAAAAAGTTAATCAGCTTAAGGCCTTTAAAGATATCACAGGCCTTGATTTTCAAGGTCTGGCCTCACTTATTGATACTGACGAGTAAAAAAAACCTTTACTGTATGGTTAAGAGATAACTATTCTTTTAGGCATTAAAAAAAACCTAGGAGAAAAAATGAAAATGCTCATGACTGTCAGTATTCCCCATGAAAAATTTAACGCCGAAGTCAAAGAAGGCACCGCTGGTTCTACTATGGGCCAAATTTTGGAAGAGTTAAAACCAGATTCAGTTTACTTTACGAGTAAAAATGGCAGAAGAGGCGCTGTTATGGTCGTCAATATTGAGAAAAACTCAGACCTTCCTAAATTTGCTGAGCCTTGGTTCTTAAAGTTTGACGCTGAATGTGAGTTCGATCTTATAATGACTCCTCAAGATCTTCAAGAATCAGGACTTGATGAAATTGGGAAAAGGTGGCGCTAATTGCAGGCCTTTTTGTAACCAAGTGAACAGGCCTTTTTCCAATATTTTTGGGCCAAGGCCTTGTTACCCGCTTCACTTTCAAGGGCCCCTAGGTTTTTACAGCCTTCACCAAAGTTAAGGTCACAGGATCTCGCAAAGAATTTTTTGGCCTTTGCTTTATTTTTTGCTTTGTATTCCAGGAAGCCTAAATTGGAACAGCCCATCCCATGATTGAGGTCACAGGCCTTTTTGTAGACCGATCTTGCGGAGCTTATTTTTCCAGCTTTTTCTTCTATTGACCCTAAATTTGTACAGGCCTTATTGTAATTAAGGTTACAGGCCTTTGTGTAAAATTCTTTTTTGGACCTTGAGTTTTTTTCCAAGATACCAGAATTATAGCATCCCATTCCATCTTTGAGGTCACAGCCTAATTTGTAGTACTTTATCCCTAATTGAAGGTTTCCCCTTTCAAGGAGACCACCTAGTTTTGTACAGCCTAACCCAAACTTAAGGTTACAGGACTTTGTGAAGAGGTCCTTTTTGAGTTTAGAGTTATTTGTCGAATTAGCAGCATTATGGCAGCCCTTTCCATTTCCTAAATTACAGGCCTTATTATAGAGCTTAACCGCTGACCTACCAGCTTGCTCTTCAAGAAATCCCAGGTTAGAACACGCCAGTGCATAATTGAGGTTACAGGCCTTATTATAGAAGCTCTTTGCTTTTGCGACGTTTTTTGCTTGGTCATGCATAACCCCGAGCTGGCCGCAAGCATCCCCAAAATTAAGGTTACAAGATTTTGTGATGACTTCTCTTTTTATTTTTTGGTTTGTCTCGAGGACCCCATACCTATAGCAGCCCCCACCGTGATTGTTATCGCAGGCCAATTTATAAAAAGTTTTGGCCTTTTTCTTTTGCCCCTCTTTTTCTTCTATTTCACCGGCATTAAAACAACCTCTTGCGTATTTAAGATTGCAGGATAAAAGGTAGAAGTCTCTTTTTTGTTTGATGTTATTTGCTAAAATACCTGAATTGAAACACCCCATTCCATTTTTAAGGTCGCAGGCCTTTTTATAAAGTTTCTTTCCCAAGGCCATATTGCCGGATTTTTCTTCAGTGTAGCCTAATCGGACACAGCCTCTTCCGTGATTAAGATCACAGGCCTTTTTATTGTAAAGCTTTGCTAGTTTAGGATTTTTTCCTTCTAAGAGAGCTAAATTGAAACAACCTGTGGGTTCTTTAAGTTCACAGGCCTTTTTGTACATTTGTTTCCCGAGAGATAGGTTTCCGGATTTTTCTTCGAAAAAACCATAGTTGGTACATCCTGTTGGGTGATTAAGATCACAGGCCTTTTTATAATACTCTTTGGCCTTTTGGTTTCTTTTGGCCAGTTCTTCTTTTCTTCCTAACTCAAACCATTTGTCTCCCTGAGAGTTTTTTTCAAAAAGGCCTACTAGGTTGAACTTGTCATTTTTAAAGGTCTTTTTGTTTTTGACGGCAAGAGTGTAGGCATTATCCCCATTGGCATTTTTATGGAGAACATCAGCGTTATTTTTTAAAAGAATCTTAATGATTTCAATTGTTTGGGCACTTCTAAAAAGAAAGGCATGGTTTGTTGCTTCTAGTAAAGGCGTCATACCTGAAACAACGGTGTTAACGTTGGCGCCCTTTTTAATGAGTAAGTTAATGATAGAGGGATTGTTTAAAGAGCTAACGGCCTCATAGAGTGGCGTTCTTCCCAAATTGTCTTTTTCATCGACTTTGGCGCCTTTTCTTAAAAGAAGCTCGATAATTTTAAGGTCAGTCCCTTGGGCCGCTCGGTGGAGGGGAGTCCTCTGACTTTTGTCTTTTAAGTTAATCTTGGCACCTTTTTTTAAAAGAAGCTCGATGATTTTGTAGGCCTCTCTATTCCAGTCCTCATTTTTGTGGACCTGTTTTTCAAAGCGTGCCCCCATAACAATATGAAGGGCCGATTCTCCCCAGGTATTCGTTTTTTTGACGTCAGCACCTGCTTTTATAATCAGTAGGGGAATTTGGAGTCCCAGTTTTTTTATTCTTTCTTTGAATTTAGGAGTGTCTGGGAACAAAGAGAGGTTTAAAGGGGGAGCGAACATCTTTTTTTTGTTGAAGGTGCCTATGGGGTACATGGCGCTATTGACGTTGTACCTCGCTTTTAAAAGAACTTTGACCGCTTCAATATTGGGGTTATCTCTAATGGCAAAAAAGAAGGCGTCTTTTCCGTCAGATGTTTTGATGTTTACTTTTGCTCCGGCGTTTAAAAGAATTTTCATTTGAGAGATTCTGGCCCCAATGGTCGCTGACATGAGGGGAGTGAGTTTCATTCTGCCAGAGGGCCTATTAACTTTCGCACCTGCTTTAAGGAGCATTTTTAATATATCATCTTTTCCCCCTATTGATTTTGCGAGGGGTGTTTCACCGTAGTCTCTTCCAACTCCGTTAACGTTGACGCCCCTTTTGATGAGTTGTCTCACTTTGGAAGTGTTGTTGTCCCAGATAGCTTTTAAAAGGGCCTCCACTGAGTAGGCCTTAAAACAAAAAGTGACGGTCATAAAGATGATGAGTGTTTTCATAGGTGCTCCTTAGGAGACTTATCGGGTGCTCTGCAGGATTTATAACGCCTAGGGTATTAAAACAATATTTACGATAAACTGATCTTTTTTTATGATGCCCTTTTTATTTAGTGGGGTCAGTATGGATAAGTCTTTTTTTTGGAAGAAGAACCTTCAGTATTTAGGTGTGCTTCTTTGTATCTGGTTTTTGGTTTCCTTTGTTCTCAGCATTCTATTGGTGGATTATTTAGACCAGTTTAACTTTATGGGTTTTAAACTTGGTTTTTGGTTTTCCCAACAGGGCTCAATATTTATTTTTGTGGCGCTGATCTTTATTTATGTGAAGTTGATGAACAATCTGGATAAAAAATTAGGAGAGAAAAAATGAGTGTTATGGCCTGGACTTATATTATTGTAGGGTTCACTTTTTCTCTTTATATAGGAATCGCCTTTTGGGCGAAAGCAAAGACCACTAAGGATTTTTATGTCGCTTCAAAGAGTGTCTCTCCCCTCGCTAATGGTTTAGCAACCGCAGCTGATTGGATGAGTGCCGCTTCCTTTCTGGGTATGGCCGGAGCTATTTCTTTTATGGGTCGCGATGGGAGTGTTTATTTAATGGGGTGGACGGGCGGTTACGTTCTTTTGGCCCTTTTATTGGCGCCTTATTTAAGAAAATTTGGAAAGTTTACCGTCTCTGAATTTATAGGGGACCGTTATTACTCCCAAACCGCAAGAATTGTCGCTGTTGTTTGTGCCCTTTTTATCTCTTTTACTTATGTCGCTGGACAGATGCGTGGGGTAGGGGTTGTTTTTTCCAGGTTTTTGGAAGTGGATATTAACTTAGGTGTCTTTATAGGAATGGGCATTGTTTTTTTCTACGCTGTCTTGGGGGGAATGAAGGGAATAACCTACACTCAAGTGGCGCAATATTGTGTTCTCATCTTTGCTTTTTTAGTGCCTGCTATTTTTATCAGCCTTATGACCACGGGAAACCCCCTTCCGCAGATGGCATTTGGGGAAGTTCTTGGCGAATTGGATCAACTGTCAAAATCCTTAGGTTTTCACGCTTATACCCATGGACAAAAAAGCACTATCGATGTCTTTTTTATTACCGCTTCATTAATGGTCGGGACCGCTGGTTTACCCCATGTCATCATTCGTTTTTTTACCGTTCCTAAAGTGAAGGACGCCAGGTTGTCAGCGGGTTATGCTCTTTTGTTCATTGCTATTTTGTACACGACGGCCCCAGCGGTGGCGACTTTTGCTAAATTGAATCTTTTTAAAGAGGTCTCCAATAAGTCCTATCAGGACACGCCGTCATGGTTTAATAAATGGGAAAAAACCGGTCTCATCGCCTGGATGGATAAAAATAAAGATGGAAAAATTCAATACCATCCTGGGAAGGCCTTTTCTCCAGGGAAGCCACAATTTAAGGATAATAAGCTTATAAATAGTCCCACTCAAAATAATAACGAGCTCTACATCGATAAAGACATCATGGTTCTAGCGTCTCCTGAAATGGCCGGGTTACCCAACTGGGTGATCGCTCTTGTAGCAGCGGGAGGACTTGCTGCGGCCTTATCGACCGCAGCTGGGCTTCTTTTGGTTATCTCTACGTGTATCTCTCATGACCTTTTAAAAAGGTCATTTATGCCCCATATTTCAGAAAAACAGGAGCTCTTTTATGCCAGGTGCTCTTCGGCGGTTGCTATTTTAATTGCGGGGTATTTTGGCATTAACCCCCCTGACTTTGTCGCTTCTGTCGTGGCGTTTGCTTTTGGGTTGGCAGCGTCTTCTTTTTTTCCAGCGATCACCATGGGGATCTTTTCTCGGAGAATGAACAAAGAGGGAGTGATTTCTGGGATGATTTCTGGGATTCTTTTTACCGGAGGTTACATCGTCTATTTTAAGTTTATAAACCCCTCTAGCAATAATTGGCTTTTTGGAATTTCTCCTGAAGGAATTGGGGCATTGGGGATGCTTATTAACTTTGTTGTCGCTAGTTTTGTGATGACCTTAACGAAAAGTCCGCCTAAGGAAATTGAAGAGCTTGTGGAAAATATCAGGCTTCCTGAAGATGTTACTTGTGATAGTTCTTTAGGGACGTAACGAGTTCTTTAATGGCCTCATCTTTTTCGATAGTAGACTTTCTGTGGATCCGGCTCCATTTTACCCACCACTCAATGACATGATGTAAAGGTTTTCATAAATCTCCTCTTATTTTGAATCCTTCTTGGTTTATACGAAAGTTAGAGGGTTTATCGGAAATTAAACTCTCTAAGGTGAACCTTTGAACTGAGACAGAAGCATTTCCTTTGTGCCACCAAATAACGTCTGTGACCCCAAGGTGGTGAACTGGGGAAAGAATCCCTTCTACATCTAACCCTTTTCGAAGTTTATCAAGCTTTTCTTCCATAAAGCTACGTCCTCACTTTCTTTATTTGATCGTTTTCAACTTTGAAGGTGTGTATGCCTTCAGCGAGGTCCTGAGGGACTTCTTTTATAACATAGATTTCCCCTTCTTGATCCCAGAACTTAACTTCTTGTAAACCATTGAGGTTGTAAGCAATACCGAAATAGGGTGTGAGTCCCTTTTGTTTAAAAAATAATTCTAGTGCTTTCATACTTTTCTCCTTGTTTTAAGAATATCCTTTTTTTGGGGGAAGAAAAATTGAAAACAAAGTGAATTTAACTGAGCGTGGTGTGAACAGGGTGCAAACAAAAGGTGAACAATGGAGATTGAAAGCTAAAGTGATTGTTTTAAAAGAACTAAAGAACCGTCGCTAGATTTAAATGAATAGATACCTTCTTCTAGCTCTGCAGGAACACCCTGAATGATGCTTGCTCGTCCTTCTTTATCCCAATACTTAATTTCTTGTAACCCATCAATATTGTAGGCAATCCCGTAATCAGGTAAGTCCCCTAGTTTTCTAAAATAAGCTTCTAATGCTTTCATAAAACCCTCTTTTCTTTTAAAGCAGACAATAGCTTTTTGAAATCAAGTGGATTTTGTATCCATTCTCTTACACCAAGGTCTTTTGCCTGTTGTTTTAAAGTTTTACTAGTTTCTGTTGTATAAATGTAGATAGGAGTTTCTTTGAAGGCCTCTAACTGCCTTGCATTTTCGATAAAGGTCATACCACCCATTTCCTCGGTATTTAAATCAGAAACGATGATGTTTATCTCTTTATTCTCTTTTAGAACCTGGAGCCCAACAGAACCACTTTTGGCATCATAAACTTCGTGGCCATCATCTTCCAAAAAGACCCTAAGCTTTACTCTAATAGCAAGTGAGTCATCAACAACGAGTACTTTCATTTAAATTCTCCTATTTTAATTTTAGTAAAATAGAGAAGTTTCTAACATTGAAAAAATATTGAAAATAATTGAGCAAAAATTGAGCAATATCTATGTACATGCTTTGCACAACAATATTCAACATATTTTCAATTTTAAAAGATCCATAAAAAGTCTAGAATAGTTATTAGAGGGGGGTGATTTTGTGAAAAAAATATTGACACTTTTTGGGGCGATAGTCTTAGTAAGCCTATCTCTCGTAGGTCCTACTGGGGTCTCACTCGTTGGTCCTGCCAATAGCTCTATAGAGGCACCAAAAGAGTTTGAGTTTAGGCGCACGTTAGAGACTTGCAATGTGTATATTGATTTACCGAAAGAATCTTATTGCAGAGTTACTGAGATTATAGAAGGTTAAAAATCTAGCCGCAATTAAGGATTGCTGGAAGGGCCATAAGAAGGCCTAAACAAAAAAGTCCTATCCCTGTTAATTGTTCCCTCATAATGTCTTTTTTATCTTCCCAAATACCAAGCTTGTGATCTTCCATTGGTTCCCCTCGTTGTTTATTTTCCTATAGAAATATTAACTTTTTTAGGCCTGATTTTCTTTAGTGCAAATAGAGTGCAGTTAATATTAAATTAGTGCAACGCTAGTGCAAAAAAGGTGTTTATTTGTGATAATTTACAAAATCTTTAAGGACAGCGATCTCCTTTTCGGCATCTTCTGTTGTCATCTCTACTCCAGCGTAAAACCATCCAGGTTTAAACAAAATTGAGTTGTTTTTCCGCAAAGGATTCCGTCAAGCGTCTGCTTTTCAATTCTTTCTGACTTTTTACCTGTGTACCACCAAACTACTACCGTCTTCCCAAGGTGAGGCCTTGGGTACATGATTCCCTCTATATTTAAGTCATCAAATGCTAATTCTATAAGTAGGTTGTTCATTTAGGCCGTCCTCCTATAGAAACAAGCTCCCCGTCCTGATATGAGAATATGTAGATACCTCTTGCCAGACTTCTTGGAACTTCTCGGATAACAGTCTCATTCATATTGTTGTCCAAAAACCTGACTTCTTCCAGGCCTAGAATGTTGTAGGCAATTCCATACTTTGGGAAGGTTCCAATCTGCCTAAATAGCTCCTCTAGTGGTTTCATTGCTCTTATCCTAAGTTATCAAATGCTATCTTTATAAGAGATAATAACTTTTTTAGGCGTGATATTCTTTAGTGCAAATAGAGTGCACATAGGACAGGGGGTGGTGCAAAAATGGTGCGAAGGATTTAATTACAATTGAGGATTGCTGGAAGTGCCAGTGCTAAACCTAAACAAAAGATGGCCATTCCTGTTAATTGTTCCTTTATAATCTCTTCTCTGCTTGTACAAATTTCCGGCTTTTTATCTTCCATTTAGAGCTCCTTTATTTGTGATAATTCTTTAAAGCGTTAATAAAATCTTTAAGGACAGCGATCTCCTTTTCGGCATCTTCTGTCCCTATCGATGTCTTTCTATGGATTCTGCTCCATTTTATCCACCACTCCAGCACTTCTGTTGTCATCTCTACTCCAGCGTAAAACCATCCAGGTTTAAACAAAATTGAGTTGTTTTTCCACAAAGTATTCCGTCCAAGGTCTGCTTTTCAACTCTTTCTGATTTTTTTCCTATGTACCACCAAATTACTTCAGTCTTCCCAAGGTGAGGCCTTGGGTACATGATTCCCTCTATATTTAAGTCATCGCAAGCTAGCTCTATGAGTAGGTTTTTCATTTAAGCTGTCCTCCTTAGAGAAATAAGCTCCCCGTCCTGGTATGAGAATATGTAGATACCTCTTGCAAGATCGCTTGGAACTTCATCGATAACAGTCTCTGTCATGTTGGTGTCCCAAAATCTAATTTCTTCTAGGCCTTTAATGTTGTAAGCAATTCCGTACTCTGGGTAGGTTCCAATCTGCTTAAATAGTTCTTCTAGTGGTTTCATTGCTCTTCTCCTATACCTAAATAATAAAATTTTTAAGGGTTTTAAGAAATTGAAAATCTTTTGAAAAGAGGTGAACAAAACTTGAAAAAGGCGAGAAAATCTTTAAAAGTTAATAAGTTGAGGTTATTTATGGTAATTTTTTAAGGCGGCGACGAACTCTTTGAGAAGAGCGAGCTCTTTTTCGGCATCGGTTTTTTCTAAGTTGGATTTTCTATGGATTCGGCTCCATTTCACCCACCAATCGACCACATCAGATGTAAACTTTTTCACTTTACGTTCCCTCTAAGGCGTTCTATCCACAATAACGAGTTCATTATCCCGTGTTTCAAATATAAAGATGCCGACTTCCATTCCTTCAGGAATATAACTTACGACATTTTTCCTACCTAATTGATCCCAGTACTTAATTTCCGTGAGGCCCTGGACATTATAGGCCACCCCATACATTGGTAAGGTTCCAATTTTCTCAAAAAATGCCTTCAACTGTTTCATAGCAACTCTCAGCTACAATAATAATAGTTTTAATCCTCTTTTTTAGTAATTGAAAACCTTTTGAAAGATCATGAACAAAAGTTGAAAACAAAAAAGGCCTATTAAAAACAGTGACTTAGATAAAAATAAACCTTAAAAAAGACCCTCAAAATTACCGATAAAACGACATGAATAAAAGAACCCTCTTTTTAGGCCTCATTCTCATTTTTATGACCACTTTTTTCTGGACCCAGTCGAGATACCCTCAGCTCAATGAAAAAGAACAAATGAGTGGCCGAATAAGAATCAACGAAGCATTAAGTTTTGATGTGGTTTTCCCTATTCACGATAAAGATCCCCTTTATAAAAAGGTCACCTACTCAATCATTAACTGGTCCAACACAAATAAAAAGGGAATGCTTTTTGGAATCCTTTTTGCTTCCCTATTTTTAACTCTGCTCCAAACTATTCAAAAAAGGCCAAAATCAAAAAATCCCTTTCTCCATTCTTTTATAGGGCTTCTGGTGGGAAGTCCTCTAGGGGTTTGTGCTAATTGTGTCGCTCCCCTTGGGCAAGGTATGTTTAGGTCTAAAGAAAGGCCTGAAACAATTCTTGCCACCATTCACTCTTCTCCAAGTATGAACATCATTGTCATCACGATGCTTTTTAATTTGTTTCCTTTCGACTTTGCGATGATCAAAATCCTTTTAAGTCTTTTCTTTATTTTAATTATTGTGCCTATTCTGACGAGTCTCTTTGCCAAGGATATCAAGGAAACAGGGGAAGCTTGTCCCATAGAATTCTACCCCAAAGAAACTTGGACCGAAGCTTTAAAGGGATCTTTTAATTCCTTTAAAATAAATCTTTTTTATATTGTAAAAAGAACAGTTCCTCTTATGTTTTTGGCCGGTGTTCTTGGTGTCAGTATGGTTGAAGTTTTTAACCTCGACTTTCTCCAGTCCGCCAATGAAAACTTAACCCTTTATCTTCTTATCGCTTTAGTGGGGACCTTTCTTCCTGTTCCCATAGCTTTTGATCTCGTTTTTTCTTTTGTCCTTATGAAATCAGGGCTTCCGATGGGCGCCACTATGGTTTTTGCCTTTTGTTTGGGGATGTTTAGTATTTATCCCTTTTTCATTGTGTATCAAACCCTTTCCAAAAAACTAGCGGTCGGTGTCTTTACTGCCACCATGCTCGTGGGGATGTCTGGTGGATACATCATGAAATTGAAAGGGGACTTCTCAAGAAAAAGAGACCTTCAAACCATCGATACCATGCTAGAAAAAATAAAGGTCTCAAAAATTAGGAAACAAGATAAAGAACCTTATTTAAAAATTATTGAAGAGAGCTGTTCGATTTTAAATAATAAAGAGGAGTGTCTAAATAAGTATATCTCCAAAAAAGCACAAAGACATGGCGATTATAAAGTTTGTCTTTTTGGAAAATGGCCACCTGAAAAAAGGCAGGACTGTCTAAGAACGTCCCTCAATTCTCTTTTGATGAAGGGGTCTTTTGATAAAGAAATATGTAGTTATTTTAAAGGAAAAGAGATTAAAGAGTGCCTTACCAAAATGGTGCTTTTGAAAAAGGTCTTTGATAAGAAAAATATTAACCTCTGTGAAAACTTCCCCTCAAAGGAATCTGTGGCCCAATGTAAAAATGTCTTTGTGGATTATTACCTCAGTAGAGGAGATGGCCTTAAGCTTTGTCTTAAAAAAACAGATGACAGCGCTATAACCGAATGCCTCTTTAAGTACATGGGTATAAACATCCATTCAGGTGAGTTTGAGGGCTTTAAAACTTGCCTTCTCCATCCAACAAAAAGAGGAAAAGAAAATTGTATTATGTCCTTTTATTTTTTCACTTTTGATAAGCCTACGGACCCTCATTGCGAAAAAGTTAAAGATCCCCTTTATAAGAAAAAATGCCACCAGTTTGAAAAAATAGTCGATGTGGTTGAAAAAGGAGGGCCAATAGATTTTTGTTTAAAGGGATTACCTCCACAGTTAAGTCAAATATGTCTTCAAAATATCATGAAAAAGAAGTTGCAAAACGAAGATCCAAAATCAGCTTGTAAGGATTTTTCTCATCCGGAATGCCTTTCCATGGGTGCTGAGTTTATTCACCGAAGAGACGGTGTTGATTCTGCTGAAAGTTTATGCTCGATTGTTGAAGGTCCATCTAAACAAGCATGTCGAGACAGAGTTATAAGAAATTATATGGCCCATTTTAACCAAATTGGTTACTGCTATGAAGATGATCGGGCCGTCTTTGTGAATGAAGAATGCCAAACAATGATTATTAACGAATTTCAAAAAAACAAGATGAGAGAAAATATATGTGAGCTCTTTTCCGATAAAAAAATGATTCCCAATTGCAAAAGAGATATTATCTTTATGGAAGCAAGACTGGGGAACTCCCAAAAATGCGAGAAACTTCCCGAAAAAACAAAATGTTTGGATATTTTTAAAACTCAAAAAGTGAAAAATACTATTCGTGAAAAATTGGCGTCCTTTTATATTCCAGACCTTCTTAAAAATATAGGCGAAAAGGATCACCAAAAGGAATTTAAAGGTTCCTTATTTAATACAACAAAAATAAAACCGGAAAGCTTTTTGAAAAAAGAAGGACTGACCGTTCAAAAGTTTCCCTACTTTGAAAAATCTGAAGCTTCGGAGAAACAGTTCAAAAAAATCGAAGGGCATAAAATTGGCCTCAATTATTCCTATGGGTTTTCAGCTTTGGAAAACTTCGAGCCTTTTAAAATGGGAAAAGGAATCGCCTCTGGGGATTTTAATAATGACTATTGGCCTGATCTGGCGGTAAGTACAGAGCAGGGACTTCATCTCTACATCAATAAAGAAGGGACCTTTCAAAGAGTTCCCTTTTCAAAATTAAAGGGTGTCCCCTTCCTGACTGCTTTTTTGGATATCAATAACGATGGCTGGAAAGACCTCTTTGTCAGTACCTACGGGGGAGGAAACTACTTTTACATAAACGAAAAAGGAACCTTTAAAAAAGCGATAGACCTCTCTGATCCCAAGAATATCATTTTAACCATCTCGGCCGCTTTCTCAGACATAGATAAGGACGGGGATTTGGACTTTTTTCAAGGGAACTGGTCCTTTGGAGAAGTCAATTTTTTAAAGGCCAACCTCTCGACGTCAATTAATAGACTCTATATTAAAGAGGGACTCTCTTTCAAAAAAGCACCCTTTCAAGATGATCTCAAAGGGGAAACCCTCAGTGCTCTTTTTTCAGACTTTAATCAAGATGGAATGCAGGACCTCCTCACAGGAAATGATTTTGCCGTTCCCGATGGGTATTATCTAGGTCAGGAAAAAGGGCGGTTTAAAAAAATTAAAAAAAGCGATGGGCTCATCCCCGCTGTTTCCCATTTCACCATGAGTCTTGATACCGCGGATATCAACAATGATCTTCATTTGGATCTTTTCTCTGGGGAAATGGCCTTCTTTGGGAATAAAACTGATGAAACCTATTGTGAAAACATCGAACATGCCCCCTCAAGACAACAGTGCAAAAAGCATTTTTCCATCCGCACGTTGGCCAAAAAAAGAGACATTAAGGGATGCTCTCAGTTTAAGGGAATGCCTCAAAAAAATTGTATCCTGACTATGCTCATTGAAATGATGTTAAGTACAAAAGAAGCTAAAAATTGTAAAAAGATTCCTCCCTTTCTCGGTGAAGCAAGGCATCTTTGCCAAAGACTTTTTGAACTCAGAGAAATCCACGAAAAAGAAGCGACCAAAGGGCATAGAGACTACAATGAAGAGGACCTGGTTCAAAATATGTCCAATATTTTACTCGTGGCGGATGGAAAAGGTGGTTATCAAAATAAAACAAAAGAAACAGGAGTCACCAATAGCTTTTGGACCTGGAATGCCAAGTTTTCAGATTTAGATAACGATGAATGGCAGGACATTTATGTGGCCAATGGGTTTCTTCTTAATGACGTCATGACTTCAAATGTCTTTTTCCACAACCAAAAAGGGAAGAAATTTCTCAAAAAACAAAAGGAATTTGGGCTTGAAGACTTTATCCATACTCATTCATATACCTACGTTGATTATGATCTGGATGGGGACTTAGATATTATTTCAACGGGGAGTTTTGCTCCTTTAAGGCTTTTCCAAAACAATTTAGAAAAAGGCAGGTCTCTCTCTTTTTCTTTTGTGGACACTAAGGGAAATAGAGATGGAGTAGGGAACAAGATTATCATTTATTACGGTAAGAGTAACCAGATCAGAGAGATAAAAATGGGAGGAGGTTTCCTCTCTTTTGATCGCCCTTGGGCCCATTTTGGGTTAGGGAAGCATAAAAAAGTCGAAAAAATAGACATCCACTGGTCGACGGGAGAAAAGAGTACCCTTAAAGGCGACTTTGAATCAGGACATCATTATATTATCCAAAGATAACTAATTTTTATTTTCGTAAATTTCCAAGGGAGCGACACTTGGTTTGGGTTTGAAATCAGGCCTTGGGAAAAGACCGTCCATTGCCGTGTTGGCCACGATAAAGTCCAGGTCTTTATCTTTATCCACGTCATGTAAAAGAACACTAAAATGGGTGGTGTTATTTTTTTCAAGGGCATGGACTTTATAACCCTTTTTAGTTTTTTCAAAAAGCCCCACACTCATGATGTTTTGTGGTTTGATGCCAAAGGGAAATAAAGCAGAAACGCCCACAATATCAAGATCTCCATCATTATCCACGTCGCCAATTTTTGCTTTATGAATACCCGGAAAAAAGCCGAGAAATTTTCTTGTGAGTTTGCCCTTATTATTTTCTAAAAGGTGAAGTCCCTGGTTGGGTTTGACGACAAAATTATCCATGGTGTCGCCATTGAGCCATAATATATCCAGGTCGCCGTCTTTATCCACATCACCAATAGTCATACCGCTTCCACCCCAGCCAGGGTTTCCAGCATCGGCGAGCACCTTCCTTTCAAATCCATTTTTCTTCTGGAAGTACCCAATGATTTTTTCATGTTCTTGAGAGTAAATAGCGACGATATCGGTAAGGCCGTCCTTATTGAAATCTACAAACTCTGCATTGATCGCCCCGGAGAGACCATCGATGAGAACCTCTTCGAATTTTTCCCCGGTATTTTTTAAAAGGAAGACCTTCCCTTCCATATAACCAAAATCTGCTGCGATGAGATCAATATCTCCATCTTTATCAAAGTCACCCGCTCTGACGTCAGCACATCTCCCTAAATTTTCGGCCAAGACGTGTTTTTTAAATTTTCCCTTACCCTGATTTTCGAACCAATAAATCTTTCCTTCTTTTGTTGTGACGGTCATGAGCATTCCTAAATCCGACACAACCAGATCCATGAGCCCGTCTTTATTGAGGTCGACGATATCAAAATGAGAGGGGTGCCTTACTTTAAAAACCTGAGTATAAGTTTTTTTATCCAGGTCAAAATAACTGATCCCACCTCTGGCCATATCACTCATAAAAACACGTCTTGAGGTTTTTCCCTCTTCTTTCCAATCCACGTATTGGATATGGGAAAGAGCAGGGATTGCTTTTTCTCCCAACATTTTTTTACTAAAACTTTTATGGAGCTTTAAGTCAGGTTGGGGATAGCCCTCAACGTATTTTTTTAAAGGCACAGATTTTTTTGTATATTCTGTAATAACCGATTGAAGATCGGGAATTGAAGCTTTATCAAGTTTGTAGGGACTTTCATTATAAAATCTGAGGTAATCAGGTCTATCCTCTTTTTTCCCTGAAATTGTTTCAAGGGATCCTGCATACCTAAACATTTGCTCTATGACTGCAGGCCAATTTTCCTTGGGAAGATCAGTGGGGGGGACATGCCCATGGCACTTTAGACAAAAATTACCGTGCTTTACCGAGGCCAAAACTGTAGTGGAAAAAAGAATCAAGATTATATATTTCATAGGTAGATTCTAAATAAGAATCTACCAAAGAACAATTTATTTACTCAGTAGGAGGGACAAAAGCTTGGCCATTTCGAAGTCCGTTGAAGGCCATGAGGATTTCACCCGTGCCACTATTGACGTAGGCACTAAAGCTTCCCTTGGCGCCATCTGGAGCTGTGAATTTTATGTGGGCCATTTCAGCGGGAATCCCTGTATCTCCATCAACCATAAGAAACTTTTTGTCTCCCTTGGTTATTTTTGTGTCCCCTTTTTCACTGAATGTGGCCTCTTGGTTGAGTTGGGCCATTAATTTTTCCTGCCAGTCGTCAGCAGGTTTAACTTCTACTTTTAAACTACTAGGAACTCTTGAGAGAGGTTGCCCTTTTTTATCAATGATAAAACGGTCACCCTGTTTAGCGGAAAAGTTTGTGGTTTTATACTCTTTAACCCATGCCGCAGGGTCTTTTGCTTTGGCCGGAGGTGGAGGAGGAGCATCGGCAACTTTCGGTTGCTCTGGTTCTTTAGAGGCGACCTCTTGAGTTTCCTCTGCTTTAGGTTCTGGAGCAGCTACCTTTTCTACTTGGACTTCTTCATTGTCCCCTTGATCAAGGTCTGTAATGTCTTGATCTTTTTTGGAAAGAGTAAAAACGGCAATAACAATAAATCCTATGACACATACACCAAGTAATGCTTTCATTTTGACTCCCTTATAAATGACTAGGGATATTATAGCTTAAAATTTAAATGCGTCGAGCTAAAAATTTAAGTCAACAAATTTTGGCCGAAACAATATTTTTTCACTATAAAAACATATGAGCTTTATAAAAGAGTTAGCGCTTATAAAGCGTTGGATCGACTTTAAAATTCTTGGAAGGGTGAAAGATCAAAGAGTCTTTGTTTTGGATAACTTTCTTCCAGAAAAAGAGTTTACTCACATAAAAAATATTGCCCTTCAAGCAAAAGAAGAATTCTTTAGAGAAAAGAGTTCTTTTCGCTCAGGGGCAGCTTTAGGACTTCACGAACTCAAAAAAAGCACCTGCTCGCCTATTGTAGATGCTCTTATCAAGCCCACTATTTTAAAAAAAGTCCAACAAAGAACTAAAATTCATAACCTCAAATTTGTGTCGCCCGAAGACCGAAATCAAATAAGCCTCCTTTACTATCGTTTTGGAGATGGAATCGATTGGCATTTTGACGGAAATATTTATTTAGGTCAAAGATGGGCAGGCATTTATACCCTCCATGAAAAAACTGGAGAGAGATCGAAGCTAGAGCTTGAAATAAATAAAAAAATGGTGACTTTTAAAAGTCTTTCAAACACCCTTATTCTTTTTCAGGCCGATCAAATAAGGCATAGAGTGAAAACGCTTCTTAAAGATGAAGAGAGGCTTGTTGTGAACCTTCTTTTTTCTCCCAATCCAGAAATAAGTAAAAATCCCATCTTTCGTTTTTACCAGTCGATGGTAAACAAAATATTCTATGGAAAAACAGACCGTTAGTATTCTGGACAGAAATTTGTAACACAATTTTTTGTTAATTTTTTTTGAGTCTAAAACCGAAAAGTGTAGGATAAAGGATGGTTATTTTGGACTCATTGAGAATTAAGAAAAATGAATCACTTGCGTTTAACGTCATCCGTGTTGTCTTTAGTATTTATTTTTTTATTACCCTCAGTCTAACGACACTTGAAATGATTTCAATTTATAACTCTGCAGAAGAGGATATAAAAAAGGAAATCAAAACCGTTTTTAAATCCTTCGACGAAAGTCTTACAAAGAGTATATACACTGAAGATTTAGAGCAGGTTCATAGACTCCTTAAGGGAATTGTAGGACTTCCCATGATTGATGGGGCCTTTTTTAAATCCAAAGATGGCTCTGAAAAATTAAAAATAGGCAAGATCATTTATAAAAATGAAAGAGTCTATCATTATAGGGGTGGAGAAAGGGAAGAAATCGAAACAAATGAAAGAGTTTTTAAAATAAATATACCTTTATATCATATGGAAGATGGAGAACCGACGGAAGCTGTTGGCGACTTAGACCTCTTTTTTGGTGCCAAACATGTCTTTACGAGGGTTTCCTTTGGTTTTCTTATGATGATCATTACAGCGACATTAAAAACATTTTTGTTGTGGTGTCTTATATTTTGGGCCCTTAGAAAACTTCTTACGAAACCTCTCCAAACTTTTGGTGAAGAGGCCCTTAGTACCGATTTTGAAAATATGAAAGAAACTGATATCACCAAGAAATTTTTTGGAAACCAAAAAAATGAACTTTGGTACTTTGAGGACGTTTTCAATCGCATGAAAGTAAAGCTTTTATCGGCCCATTCAAAACTCCAGCACCATGCCGAGAAATTAGAAAAAAACCTGGAAGAAAGAACTAAAAATATCAACACCATGGTCAACAACCTTGAGCAGGGATTTTTTATTTTTGATAGGAAAGGCCTTATTTTGCCAGGTGCGAGTAAATTTACCCAAGATCTTTTTAATATCGAACATATTGAAGGAAGAGAAATTACAGGCCTTTTTACAACAAGAGATTATTCTCCACAAATGTTAGAAAAATGGAGGAATCACCTTTTTCTGGGAAAAATGCCCTTCAAGGATGTGGTCTCAATGGGACCTAACATTTTGAATTACGATGGGAAAGTTATCGAGGTGGAATTCAGGCCCCTTTATAAAGAGGGAACACAGGTTTTAGAAAGAGTTGTCTGTAACGCCACTGATGTCACAAAAAAAAGTAAAATAGAGAGCAAGGCCAGAGCAGAAAAAGACCGAGCTTCAATGATCTTGAGTTTGATTGATTCTCCTGTAGAGTTTCTGGATCTCTTTTCAGATGCTGAGAGCAATTTGAGTGATATGGATACGAGTAGTGAATCAATTGATTTATCTTTCATAGGGCGAACTTACCACACTATGAAGGCATCCTTTGCAAGATTTCACTGTTCTGAAATTGTTGACCTTATTCACGCAATAGAAGAGAGAGTCCAGGTACTCCAAGGTATCAAGGAAAGAAAGACTATCAATCAATTACCTGAAGAAACAGATATTTATTCTCAGTATATAAAAGAGTTTCTCTTTTTACATAACCAAGTAAAAATCACTATAAAAAAGATATTGAAGGAAAACAGAAATGTTATCGAGTTAGCAAGCCGAACGACTTCTGAAAGAAATGGTGACAATTTGACCGATGCTAAAAAGGAGCTTTTAAATATTTATGAAAACATCTCTAACCGCTTTATCCTCTCCCCAGTTCAGGATTATTTTTTTCAATATAAAAATATCGCCCATGAATTGGCAGACCTTCAAGATAAGCAGGTAAAGTTTTTTGTAAGAGATTCGAAAATTTTGATTAACCCTCCTCTTTATAAAGATGTGTTTAAAAGCTTTATTCACATTGTAAGAAATTGTATTGATCATGGAGTTGAAACAAGAGAGGAAAGGCGAGAAAAAAGTAAAGATGAATCGGCCACGGTTTCGGTTTCTTTTGAAAAGAAAAACCTTATCTTTTTTCAAATCATTATAGAAGACGATGGCAAAGGAATAGATCCCGAAAAAATAAGAGAAATTGCTACATCAAAAAAAGAATTGAATCATTTTCCGATTTCAGAAATGAATGATCAGGAAATTATTCAAATTGTCTTCGAATCCGGCTTTTCCTCTAAGGATAAAGCTGACCATTTAAGCGGGAGGGGCATCGGTATGGACGCGGTCAAAAAAGAAGTCACTAAATTAGAGGGAAAGATTTGGGCCGAATCCGAAGTGGGTAAAGGAACAAAATTTATTTTAGAGCTCCCTTATTTAAAGTAAAATAATTGAGAAAGGACCGAACCCTTTATTTGACGGTCTACACACAGCTAACAAAAATAATTGTGTAAAATTTAGAAAATAGTTAAAATAGAGAAAAGGAGAGTTGTTATGAACAATTTAAAAATTCTAGCGGCCTGTCTTGTGATCGTCTTTATTGGGCTCTTTGTTTTTGATAGTACCAGAAAGAAAGAGACAGTAAGAGAGGTTGCTTCTATTGATGAAAAACCGAAAGAGATAGAGACCGTGAAGGTCCAAAAACTGGAACAGGTCAAAGCAAAGCCGATGGTTTCAAATATCACTCCCGACAGATATGAAAAGGGAAGTATCCCCGAACCTAAGGCTTTAAAAAAGGGCGAGTTCCCTATGCATAAAGGAAGGCTTGTGGCGATGTTTAGAGAGGGAAAACTCATCATTCCCGATAAGGGATCCACAAAAGAACTTATTTTTTCCAAAGAGGGAACCCACCCCGATATAGAAAAAAGAGCAGCTAAGTTTTTTAGCGCCATGGGTTTTGATGAAGATAAAAAAATGAAATTGGAAAGAGGAAAACCCTACTATCTTATAAACGGCGATAACGCCCTCAAAGTCGATGCATTCAAAGTTTCTTATAACTGGAATGGCACCGCTAAGAAGGGAACCTATCTTATAAGATCAGCGACAGGGCGTTACTACAGAAAGCTTCGAGACGAATAATCCCTAAGGCCCATTCTGGGCCTTTTTT
>JAOMEV010000032.1 GCA_028346125.1 Bacteriovoracales bacterium
GAGCATGTGGGAAGAGAACCCAGTGGAGTAAAAGGAGAGGCCATTACTCTTAATTATAAAAAAAGGCCGCACAACCCTTTTATAAATGGAGGTGGAATAATGACTTCTTCCCTTCTTTTTCGTGGTGAGGCGGCCTCTGATCGCTTTGATAAAGTTATCAAGCTTTGGGAAAGGGCCTGTGGTGGAGAGGACGTAAATTTTAACAACACTGTTTATCTTCAGGAAATAAAAAAGGCCGATCAGAATAGGGCCTTGGCCTATTTTATGCAAGAAAAAAGGGCCTTTCTGAATAATACTGATTTAGAAAAAACTTTGGAACTCTATTTTCAAAATTGTTCTCTTGAAATGAATTGTGAATCTCTTTCTGTTGTGAGCGCAACACTCGCGAATGGGGGGATTTGCCCTCTTTCTGAAGATAGGATTTTTTACCCTGAAACAGTTAAAAATTGTCTCTCCCTTATGTCCTCTTGTGGGATGAATGACTTTTCTGGAGAGTTTGCTTTCCGTGTGGGGTTACCTGCAAAAAGTGGTTCGAGTGGAGGACTAATGGTTATCGTACCAAATTTGTTGGGCATTTGTCTTTGGTCACCTCTCTTAGATGAAAGTAGTAATTCAGTTCGAGGAATTGCTTTCTGTGAAAAGTTGGTAGACCTTTTCAATTTTCATCTTTTTGATGATTTGGTCATAAGGTCCAAGGACTTTTTGACGTCTTCAAAAATCGACCCTAGACTTAAAAAAGATGAAGAAATTGAAAATAAAACTTATACTCTTTTGAGTGCTGCTTCCAAGGGTTCTCTCAAGCAAATAGGTCGTCTTAGGGCACTTAATGTCGATCTCAATCAGGGTGACTATGACGGACGAACGGCCCTTCATGTGGCCATAGCAGAGGGACACTTAAATATTGTACGTTACTTGCTTTCTCATGGGGCCGATTTTTCAAAAAAAGATCGTTGGGGAAATACAGCTTACGATGAGGCCTTAAGACTCAAAAAGAAAAATATACTGGAGCTTTTTGACAATGCCGATTTTAACGGAGAGCCTTTATAGACCCCATCCTTTTTTAAAAAATGCGCATATCCAAACGATATACCCGGCCCTTTTTAGGAGAGTGAAAGGGGTCCGCTATTCAAGAGAAAAATTAGAAACTCCTGATGGCGACTTTCTAGACCTTGATTGGTCAACTCTTCGCTCAAAAAAACTGGCCCTTATTTCTCACGGACTTGAAGGAAGTACAGATCAACCTTATGTTAAGGGGATGGTGAAGTCCCTCAATGAAAACGGGTGGGATGTTTTGGCCTGGAATTTCAGAGGTTGTGGTGGCCGTCCCTCCCGGCAGATCCATTCTTATCATTCGGGAAAGTCGGAAGACCTTGATCATGTGGTTGAGCACGTTCTTCGTAAAAATTATAAAAGTATTACACTTATAGGATTTAGTGTTGGTGGAAATATAACTTTAAAGTACTTAGGAGAAAAGGGAGAAGGCCTGGATCCTCGATTGGAAAGCTCCGTAACCTTTTCTGTCCCTTGTAATTTAAAGTCAACTTCTTATAAATTGGCCACTCTTGAAAATCGAATTTATATGGAATGGTTTTTAATTTCTTTAAGAAAAAAAGTGAAGCAAAAAGAAAATGAAATGAAACTTTTTGGTATCAATACTAAAAAAACTTACCTTATCTCTACTTTTGAGGAGTTCGACAATCGCTTTACAGCTCCTCTTAATGGGTTTGAAGATGCAGATGATTACTGGAAAAAATCAAGCTCCCTTTATTATCTTTCTGAGATAAAAATTCCTTCTCTTTTAGTGAGTGCACTTGATGATCCTTTTTTAACGCCAGATTGTTTTCCTGTGGAAGAGGCCAAAAATAACGAGTTCCTATTTTTAGAAACGCCCTCTTGTGGAGGACACGTTGGATTTGTCTCACCTAATCTTAATTATTGGGCGGAAGAAAGGGCCATTTCTTTTTTATCAGATATCAAATGACTGTTCTTTATAAAAGGGGTTTGTTCTTGGTCTTGTTGAAGGAACTTTTTTGAAGGCCTGTTCTAGGCCTTCAACCATGAGTGAAGGTCCTTTAAAAATTGTTGTGAAGTGACCTCCAGGTATCCAGATTTGTTCAACACCTTTCCAATATTGCTTTAGTTTGAGAGCGTTGATTTTGGGTATATAGGCATCATCTTCGGCATTTATTAAAAGGGCCGAATTAAGAGAAGGAGGTGGGGGAAGGAGGGTTAAACTCGCCAAAAGGCTGAAATAGCGATGCATTTTTTTTCTTGCGAAGTTTAAGCTGTCACTTTTTGTAAGTGATTCCCAAACGCAATTTTCAAAACATTTTCCGTAAGCGAGAGTGTCCGCAGTTGTGTTTCCTGTAAGAGCACAGACTAAGGCCGTTGGAAATGGAATGGACGAAGCAATTGCTCCAGCAGCAAAACCTCCCATGCTAAGCCCTGTAACGCCTAAGTAAGGAAAACCATTCTTGTAAAAAGTGTTGAGAATACTTCTTCCTTCTTGGATAGAAAGGTAGATCATTAATAAATAATCACTTACTAAGTCAACATTTGTTGATATCTGGCCTTCAGGTTTCCTTTTACCGTAAAATGGAATTTCAAGAAGAGCGGAAGCAATTCCTTTTTGCGCGAGTGGAAATGCCAATTTCTTTTTTCTATAATTAAGATCGTCGTCGCCAGATGCGGGCATAATAAGGACAAGAGGAAGATCATTTCTCTTTTTGAAAAGGTCCTTACCTGAAGGAATAACAAATTCAATAAAGGCCTTGCAAGAGTTTTTAGGTTTTGGAATTTCAATGAAAGGGTTTTCAAAAGTTGCCTCATAGATTGTGAGGCCTTTTTCTTTCTTTTGATTTGTGAAATGTATGTTTATGGGTCTCGGTGCGCCATGTATGTTATTACTCCGGATGAGGTTTTTGATGAGTTTTTCATCTCCCCATCCTTTGGCAAAAAGAGTTCGGTGGCTTCTGAGGCGAAGGTACATAAGGTCAAGCCAATGACCTTCCTTATCGTTTAGGTCAAGATCTTCCATGATCTCAATATCCTTGAAGGTAATGGTAGTCTTTATCAAACACTAGCATATTTTTTGGTGACAATTGAGGTGGAAAATCATTTCTAGTACTAAAAAAAGTCCAATAAAATTAAAGGCTTACCTATTAACTTTTTGAATGTGTTTTTGGCAGACAATTCATGACATTTTAGGGTTGGAAAGATTTCTACCTCTGGCCCAAAATTTTCTTTTATCTTTTCCGATATAAAGAGTGTAAATACAATGAAAGCGTTTGCGCTAAAAAAAGGAGCTCGAGGTGTCCACTAATTTTCGTTATCAAAGTGGGTTTGGCAACTTCTTTGAATCAGAGGCCCTGGAAGGCTCACTTCCAAAAGGAAGAAATAGCCCACAAAGAGTAAATTTTGGCCTTTACGCCGAACAATTGAGTGGTTCTGCTTTTACCATGCCTAGAAAGTCAAACCTTCGAAGCTGGCTTTATCGTATTAGGCCCTCAGTAGTTCATGGTTCCTATAAAAAATTTGAAAAAAATGCATTGGCATCTGCACCATTACACAGAGTCGTAACTCCTGAACAGTATCGCTGGAGCCCCAGACCAATGCCGGAGAAAACGACAGATTTTGTAGAAGGCCTTATGAGTGTGGCCGCTCATGGAGATGTCGTTGGCCAAACTGGCGCTGCCATCCACCTTTATCATTGTAATGCGCCAATGGCCCAGAGAAGTTTTGTTAATGCAGATGGTGAGTTTCTTCTCGTTCCTCAAGAAGGGAACATTTTTGTTAAGACGGAGCTTGGACTTCTGGAAGTTTCTCCAGGAGAAATAGTCCTCATACCCAGGGGAATGAAATTTCAGGTTCATCCCAATGGAAAAGGTTCGAGAGGTTATATTTGTGAAAATTATGGAACGCCATTTGAATTACCGGATTTAGGCCCTATCGGTTCGAATGGCCTAGCATCAGCACGAGACTTCCTTTGTCCTGTTGCTAATTATGAGGATATTGACGAGGAACATGAGCTGGTCACAAAGTTTTCTGGAAACCTTTGGACTTGCCCTTTGAATCATTCACCCTTTGATGTGGTTGCCTGGCATGGAAATTATGCCCCTTTTAAATATGACCTTTCTAAATTCAACACTATTGGGACGGTGAGCTTCGATCATCCAGATCCTTCTATTTTTACTGTTTTGACTTCAAAGTCGGAAACGCCAGGGACTGCGAATGTGGATTTTGTTATTTTCCCTCCTAGGTGGATGGTAGGGGAAGATACATTCAGGCCTCCTTACTATCATCGAAATATTATGAGTGAATATATGGGACTTATTCATGGGGTATATGATGCGAAAGAAGAAGGTTTTGCTCCAGGTGGGGGAAGCCTTCACAACTGTATGAGCGCTCATGGGCCTGATGCCGAAACTTTTAAGAAGGCGAGTGATGTAAGTTTAGCGCCTCAAAAAATTGATAAAACTCTGGCCTTTATGTTTGAGTCAAAAAGCCCTTGGGTTTTAACCGAAGAGGCGGAAACGGCTTCTTTTAGACAAAAAGACTATCTAAATTGTTGGAAAGACCTTCCTAAAAACTTCAAGGCCCAGGGGTGATCGGTCCACTTTATTTCAAAAAAACTTTCCAATCAGGTTTAACCGTTTTAGGTTGAACTTTTAAAAAAGGAGAGTTTTGTGAAAAAATATGCTGTTTTCTTTTGTTCATTACTTATTTCATTGTCATCTGCGGCGAGTGATTTTCACTGCTCTTCAGGAGAAGGTCTGGACATTCGAAAGGAAGAGGATAAGTCTTACTTTGGATTCTATTTTGACAAAAGGTTGGTTGCTTACCGTCATCTTGAGACGCAGGTAAGTGGTCGTTCCTATATATTGACCAATAATTATGATTTGGAAATTATTCTGTTTGAAAAAGAAGAAGGTTCTTTTGAGGGAGCTTTTAAAGGTAGGCTAAGAGGGAAGATTTTAGATATTCCTTCTTTGGAATGTTTAGGGAAGCTTTAATTAAGCTTCCTCCTCCCAAATAACTTCTTCTTCCAAGTCATGCCATTTTTGGTAATATTTCTTGAAGCGTTCTTCAATAACATTCCTTCGAATTTTTAGGGTGGGAGTTAGCATACCATTATTTTCATCCCAGGTATCTTTGAGAATGATTATTTTAGTAACTCTTTCGTGCTCAAGGAGCCGTTCATTAACTTTTTCTTTTTGAGCGAGAAGGAGTTTAATCGTTTCTTCTTTTGAAAATTGAGGGTCTTCCTGGTCTAAGGTGACAAGTGCCATAGAGGAGGGGAGAGAATCACCAATAACACAAATATACTGGATGATAGGACTTGGATAAAATAATTTTTCAATGCTCTTAGGGGAGATGTAAAGACCTTTAGTCGTTTTGAAGATATCCTTTTTTCTTCCTGTGATAGTGAGGTGTCCCTGAGAGTCTTGTTGACCAATGTCGCCAGTTTTAAAAAAGCTTCCCTGAAGTTCATTAAGTGTTCGTTCCGGATCTTTGTAATAGCCCTTTAGGTTACAAGGACTTTTAATAAGAATTTCTCCATCTTCACTAAACTTAACTTCGACATAAGGGTAGGGCTTTCCAACGGTACCAAAGAATTGGGGGGACTCAAGGTTCCCGTGAGAGTAAGTCAAATTTTCTGTCATGCCGTAGCATTCGATTATGGAAATATCTATCTCTTTAAACCAATGAAGAAGATCTTCTTTTATAGATGCGGCCCCTGAGAGAAAAAATTGAGTCCTTTTAAGGCCGATACGTTTTCTGATTTTTCTTTTAATGTAGCTTTTAAGAAAAGGGATATTTAAAAGAATATTTAACTTATTTTGGGAGATTTTTTGGAGGACTTTTTTTTGGATACTTTCCCAAATATAAGGGACGGCCAAAAATACAGTGGGTCTGGCCTTGTTAAGATCTTTAGCAAAAGTACTCTTATTTTCAAGAAATGTTATCGTTGCGTTTACATAAAGGGAGCCTACTTCAATAAGAACTCTTTCCGCAACATGGGCAAGGGGAAGATAGGAGAAAAAATGTTGTTCTCCTTTGAGCTCAACGATATCTAAGATATTTTGGGCACCCTTAGCGAATGAGGAAAAGGTATGCATGACACCTTTTGGAGCTCCTGTCGTTCCAGATGTATAAATAATGGTTGCAACCTCATCACCTTTTCTCAAGACATTTTGAGTAAATGGTTCATACTCTGTACAAATCTTTTCCCACAGGAGTTCCATCTTTTCTTTATGGGGCGGTAGAAAAATTTTTGGTATTTTTTTGGGGAGATGGTCTTTTAGAGATTCCCAGTTTTTCCCTTTTTCCAGAAAAATAAGTTGAGTTTCTGAGTGTTCCAGAAGTGATTTCGTTGAAGGCCCGTCAAGGTTTGGAAAAAGAGGAACAGAAATGTGGCCACTAAGCCAGATGGCAAGATCTGCCATAATCCAATAGGCCGAGTTCTTGGAATAAATAGCGATATTGCTCCCAGAAGGAAAATCTTGGAGCATAAGAAAGCTTGCAATTGACCTCACCTGACGAGAGACATCTGACCACATGAGAGACTTTAGGTGTCCGTGATAAGGCTGCTTTAGAAAGGTTTTGTATGGGGTTTCCTTTTCCCATTGGTAAAACTTTTCAAGAGGTAGTGCTAGCGGCATAGGTTCCCCATTTAAATTCGTTTTATAACAATTAGGCCCATTATTGTCGAAAAATTTTGAACCTTTTAGAGAGTCCGATTAAGATAAGTATAAGGGAAAAATAGGAATGAATGAATCTGGCCTAGAAAGAAAAAGTTTTATTTTAGTTTTTTCAATTCTTATTATTTTTTTTCTTTTAAATAAAGTCATACATTTTCCTCGGCCAAAAAACGAAAAGAGATATCATCGGCCAAACCAAAATATTGTTGGAGAGTCTTGGAGTAAGAGCAATGTTGTGCTTAACAAGTCCTTCAAAACGGCCCATAGCGACTTTCATAACTCTGATCAAGTATCAACTATTCTAGGTCCTTCACCTAAATTAGATTGGGTCGTTGAAAAAGATAAGTTTATAGTTGAAGGGCCAACAGTTGATAAAAAAGGTAACCTTTACGTCAGTCCTCTGTGGTCACCCGAAAAAGTAATTCTTTTTTCACTAGAGCCCAATAAAGGAAAAAGAAGGTGGGCAATTCCTGGAGTGGGTCATGGTGGAGGAGCACCTCTAATTTTAGAGGACCCTAAAACAAAAAAAGAGATCATTTATATATCTGTTTATCATAAGGCTTATGCTGTCACTACCGATGGAAAAATTTTGTGGGAAAAGAGAACAGGACTCCCAACTCCTTCCAAAGGCGCCCTTCATAGAGATCATCATTGTTATGGCCTTAATTATGTTGAAAAACACGATATTTTGGTTGGACTGATGGGGGATGGACACCTCATTTTTTTAGATCGTAAAACTGGAAAAAATATTTTACCCTCACCTTTTTTGATCCCAGGTTCGCCATCGACACCTTCATTGTTTAAAAAAGAGGGCCCTCCTGAATGGATTAAGAAAAGGGCCGATAAAGTATTACTACCTCTAGCAAAGGGAAGAACGACAGAAAGGCCTTTCTCTGACTTAGTTGATGTTTTGTTAGGAGGTGGAACTAAAGTCGCCAATTACTTTTCAGTCAATAAATACACAGGGAAGATTTGGGTAGCGGCAACGGCACCAGATGGGGTTGATCATAAGATAGATGATCTTTCTGAGTACGGAGCTCTCTATGGTTTGGACTTGGTTAAGAAGAATAACCTTTTGTCTCCTAAGGTAAGTTGTCAATACTTTTTCAAGGGAGGCTCGGGTTCTACACCCGCCCTTAACGGAACGGGGAAAAGGGTTTATGTTGGTACAGGAAAAAATACCATGGTGGCCCTGGATTCAGAATCCTGTAAGAAAGTTTGGGAATATGAAAGTGACGAAAGTATCGTTGCATCTCCGGCCGTAGATCAATCGACCAATGAGATTTATATTCCGACAATGTTTTCCATTATCAAGCTTCAAGATGAGGGAAGTAGTTTCAAAAAGGTTTGGACAAGCAGTTTTAATACTTATAAATTGGCGATTTTTCAAAAATCTTTTCAAATGTTAACACCTCTTATTACCCCAAGTGGAATCGTAACCTTCTTTGGGGCAGGATACAAAAGAAGAGATATCCCGATTCCCCTTGCTCTAAGCCTAGGTGTCCTTGATAAAAAAAATGGAAGAGTCCGCTTTTTTAGTCCTGCAAGAGAAGAGTCGGTAGGTATTTTAAGTATGGGTAAAAACGGTGCCCTTTATGTAACTCATTCACCAGTAAGAAGAGCCGTTTCGAGGGCCATCTTTTCAGATCTTGTGGACCCTCTCATTGGAGGAGTTGCCAAGTACAGCTCAGGACCATCAAAAAATTTTCTTAGAGAAATAATTGAAACCATTTTGTCTTATGAAAAAAATGCAAAAGAAGGGTCAATAGGGAATTCTTGGAAAAAAACGTTATCTGATGTTTTATCCCAGGCAAACTTTATACTTTCAGCATTAATAAAAAGTAGTTTATCCCCTAATGAAAAATTAAAGAAAATAGAGAATTTTTTCATTGAGGCAGAAGTTTTCCTAGAGAAAGGTGAGGCCCGATCATTTTTTTCTCACATTAGAAAATCTAAAAGACAACTTAATTAAGAATTATTTTTACAGGAGTGAAGATGATCTATTGGGTTATTTCGTTACTGATTTTTGTAAATTTATCTTGTCAAAATAAAGTTGAAAAAAAAATTCCTCAGGACGTAAAAATAAAAGAACAAAATAAACAGTTTAGAAAAGGTGTCTATAAAGTCACCGATGGTGTTTATGTTGCCGTTGGGTATGGTCTGGCAAATTCCATTTTAGTTTTGGGCCCTAAAGGGAAAATTATAATTGATGTTTTAGGAAATATTGAAACTGCAAAAATAGTAAAAAAAGAATTCGATAAAATAAGTAAGCTTCCTTTAAAAGGAATTATTTACACCCATAATCATAGTGATCACATTTTTGGTGGGGAAGTTTTCGCTGAAGGAAAAAAAATTCCAGTATATGCTCACGAAAAAACAAAAAAGGCCATTAATCGGATTATTAGTGTCGTTGAACAATCTATTACGGCTCGTTCCTTCAGAATGTTTGGAACTTACCTTAACAAAGAGCAACTTGGAAATGCGGGAATTGGTCCTTTCCTTGAGATCAATTCTAAAAGTAAATTAGGCCTTCTCTATCCAACTCATACCTTTTCTAAACGCCTAAAGATTAAATTAGCTGGTCTCGATGTAGAGATGGTTCATGCTCCGGGGGAAACAGATGATCAGATTTTTATTTACCTTCCTCAGAAGAAGGTTCTTTTTCCTGGAGACAATTATTATCATACTTTTCCAAACCTCTATACTATAAGAGGAACTCCTTATCGTGATGTGAGGTTATGGGCCAATAGTCTTGATTTAATGATGGAGAAAGAACCAGAATTTTTGGTGCCAAGTCATACTATGCCTTTGAAAGGTAAAGAAAATATTAAAGATGTTTTGAGTCATTATAGGGATGCTATTCGCTATGTTCATGATCAAACTGTTCGTGGGATGAATTCGGGTCTTACGCCTGATGAGTTAGTTCAAAAGGTCAAGCTCCCAAAGTTTTTATCAGAGAAACCTTACCTTCAGGAAATTTATGGGAGAGTTGACTGGGCAGTAAGATCAATTTTTAGTGGTTATATGGGGTGGTTTAGTGGGCAGTCAAAGGATCTCTATTCTTCTAAAAAGAGAGGACTGTATTTTTCTGAACTAGTTGGAGGAAAAGATAATCTTATTTTTAAGGCAAATGAAGCCTTTAAAAAAGGGAGAAGTTTATGGGCCTTAGAGCTTGTCGAGGTATTTTTAAAACAATGGCCTGAGGAAATTCAAGGGAAAAGACTTCGAAAAAAAATCCTAGAAAAACTCGCCGAAAAAGAATTGAATGTTAATTCCAGGCATTACTTTTTGACTCAAGCTTTAGAGGTTGAAAAAGGGGCCTTACCCTACAAGAGGGCCATCCCTAGTTTAAAAATGGTTCATTCTCTAGATACAGAGCTAATTTTTGAACTTTTTACAGTCAACTTTAATGCAGAAAAGGCCCAGGATATTGAGAAGAAAGTGGTCTTCGAGTTTGTAGATACAAATGAAGTCTTTACTCTTTTTGTTAAAAGGGGTGTGGCCTCTTATAAAAAGAAACTTCTTGCTCCTTATGATATCCATGTAAAATGTAATTCGAAGGTTTTCAAAGAAATACTTGCTCAAAAGACAAATCCACTTAAGGCCTTAGTCAAATTTTCTTACCCAAAAGGAAATGCCTTTTCTTTTTCCCAGTTTCTTACTCTCTTTAAACCACCTCAATATAAAAACTAAAAGGTTTTGAATATTGTCCAACTATTTTGGTCGGTAGATAAATGGTTTCTTTTTAAAAGGGCCTCAGTAATTTTTTTTAAAACCGAATAGAAGATCTTAAGAATCCTTATAAAGAGGCCATTAAAGATGAAAATACTTTTAATTGAAGATGACCAAGATTTAATTGTTTTGTACGGAAGATGGCTTAAGGCAATGGATTATGAGTATCAAGTATGCGATAACGGGTTTCAAGCGGGTATGCATATTCTTAAGCAGTCTGATGAACATAATTTTGAAATGATAATAACTGATTTGCGCTTACCCGGAAAATCGGGAGAAGAACTTATTGATTTTTTGACAACCCTTGAATCTGGTAATGATAAAACACCGATTCTCGTTTTAAGTGGATTTATTGATGAAGAAGTTAAAAAGAAATTCAAAAAGAAGACTTTTATTTATTATTTAGAAAAGCCCATAGACAAGGGAACATTGGTCGAAACTTTGGAAAATATTTTAAAATCAGAACAAATTACTTAAAGAGTCGGGAATTAAAAAAAAATATTTATATACCGATGTTAAAATTAAGTTTAAAAATTTTTATGTGATATAAAGTATGAGTGAAGAAAAAAGTATTTCCGAAAAATTGGAAGCTGAGTTCAAAAAAATCCACTTGGCCTACCTCATTCCAGACCTTAAGGTTCCTTTTGGTCTTTATCTTCCTTTTAAAGGAAAAATAATTGAGGTTTTAAGGGCCGGAACTCCAGGGTCGTTAGAGTTTTTTCATCGTATGGCAAGCAATGGAATTCATTATGCTTATCTAAATAATAAAGATCTCCCTAATTGGAGTAACTGGAAAAAAATTAGGCATCCTGATGAAGGGTTTTTTCAAGACTTTAGCAAGGGCCCTAGTAATGAGATAAAGAAAAATTTGGCCGCATATAAGGCCAGGTCTTTTGAGAAATTAAAAATAATACCATCTTTTTTTAATGAGCCTGAATTCTACTTAGAAGGGGTGGAGAAAAGGTATCATGATTTTCTAAATGAGCCAGGTATTGTTTGGGTTTTTAACGAAAAGTGGGTTGAGAAAAATATTAGTATATCGATCAGGTTGAGTTATTTTATGATCATTTTTTTAGATCATTTAAGAGACCACTTAATGATATATGATGAGAAAAATGTTCTCATTTTTTCAGTCATCCATGACCTTATGAGTGTTGGAATGTCAAAAGACTTCAAGGGAAAACCAGAAGAAAGCACAATTTACTACATTAAAAAAAAGGAGATTTCTATTAGTAAGGAAATAAATACCTTTTTTGAGATTCAAAAACAAGTTGGACTAATGAAAAAGGACGCTGGTTTTAAATTTGATCCATCTATGCCTAAAGGGTTTCAAGTCTTTTCACTTTGTAAAGATTTAGTTGAGTCCTTTGAGAAGATAAACTCAGAAACTGATCAACGAATGGCGAGCTCATTTAGAGTCATAAAAAGTAAAAAAATTTACGAGGAACCACTTTTAAATCATTTAGAAAAATTCTTGGGAAAGGTTAAATTATATTTATGAAAGAGCAAACCATTAATTTAGCCGAATTAATTAAAGAGATACCTTTTGAAAAAATTTGCAAAAATATTCCTCTAAAAATATTAGATAGCAATAATTCTGTTGTTTGGGAAAATGACTTGAGTAATGACGATGCTTTAAAATCGTTTCCATTGGCGACGAAAGCAGGGAATATCTTAGCAACTTTGAAAACCAAAGAAGACTATAAAGGAATAATAAGAAAAATTATTTTTAGAGGCATAAAGATATATCTATTAAATGAAAGAAAAGAAAGTGATATTGACCAGATTGACGTTTTGTTTAAAGACTTAAACTATATTTCCTTGAAAAAAAAGTTTGATGGGGCCAATTTCAATCAAAAAAGAAATCAAGAAGATATTTTTGAAACTTTAAAAATGTTTAGAAATTATTTTCCATTTGAGGTTATTAATATTTATGTCAAGGGTAATCAAAATAGTTTAATAGAATTTTGTGAAATTTCTACAGATGGATTAAAGATGCATGGGGAATATTGGCATTTTCCTTTGAAAGAAGTAGCCGAATTTAGTTTTAATACCGGCAGTATTTATAGGTCTGATGATAGTAAAAATGATTTTTATTTTGGAAAACAAATAGAAACCATAAAAAATAAAGTGATAAATGACTTTATAACAATGCCACTTGTTTATTTAAATCAAAAACTTGGTTCTATCACGATGTATAACTTTTTGGGCGTTTCAAAAAACTTTGATCAAAATTACGCCCTAAAGAACTTTATTCAAATATTAGCTTATAAATTATTTTTAGGAGAAAATGGGGACGAGGTTTTAAAAAAGAAAACCTCGAAAAGATTTCTCGAGAGATTTAAAGGTAAAGAAGTTCCGGATTATGGAAAATTAAAAAAAAATATAAAAAATGCAAAGCATGGTGAGGAGAGACCTGTTCTTGTGATGTATGGTAAAATCAAATCTTTTTGGGAAAACTTTCATCGAGTTAAATTAAAAACTCAAGCGAATCTTCTTAATTATCACTACAATATTGTTTCTAATATTGTGAACTCTTATAGCGGAACCATTTATCAGATACAGGAAGAGTCCTTTATTGCTTTATGGAACTACCCTACTGATGTTGAGGAATATGAAAAAAAAGCAGTTTTGGCATCTATAGGGCTCATTCAAATGGCCCATGACCAAACTCACCTTCATTGGAATAGCTTTGGTATAAAAGATTTTGGATTTTCTTTGGGGCTAACTAAGGAATTAGTAAATTTTGATGAAATGAAAATAGGGGGAAAAGGTTTTAAATGTTTTCAAAATAACTTTATTGATACAGCAACCCAGCTACAAGGACTTGCATCTAATTGGACGGCATATTTTCACGAAAAAATTATTACTGATCTTGGAAAAAATAACATTGTTCCCATGAGAAAAATTTTCAACCTTAACTTGAAAAGAGAGGCTCAGGGGTCAAGAGTTTTTGCTTTTAAAATTTGAGAGGAATGTTGTGGACTTTGAGGTTTTGAGTATAAACGAATTCATTATTTCATTAGGGCTCAATGATTTAATGAAAGGAATTCCTCATATTATTTATAATAATGAGGATAAAATAATTTCAAGAGAGTCTTATGAGCTTGTTACTAAATTTGAGAAACATGAAATAAGGTCTGAAGGCCCTTCATTGGGTGTTCTTATTACAGTACAAATGCCAGATGATTTTTATGAATTGTTTAAAGGCTTGGTTATTTACAGTTGGCAATCTTTTTATAAATCAAGTGTAATCGATGGAAACCTTGAAAAAAGAAATATAATGGCGTTAGATTATTCGAGGTTTTTTTATCATGATTTTTTATCAGTCAATGTCCCTTTTTCTTTGTTAGTAAAAAAGTGTTTTTGCCTTTTGAAATCCCATATTTCAATTCAGGAAATGGCGCTCTTTTTTGTGGATAGAGCAAGAGGACTTAAAGAAATCGGCCGTATTGGTGGAAAAGAATCACCCCACGAAATATTTCCTCTTGATGGTAAAAGTATTGAGAGCATTTGTGTCTTGTCCAAAAGGCCATATTATGCAAAAAACTGTAAGGAAGAACCTATTTTTATGCATTTACCTGATGTCCCCTATACAAACTATGCTTGCTTCCCTTTATGGCAAAATGGAAAAATAGTGGGGGTTTTGAGTTGTATTGACCTTTTAAAAAGTGAATGGAACTCTCATAATTTAAATTTGGTAAAATTATTTGGACAGCTTTTAATGTGGATGAAATCTAATAAGGAAAATGGGGAAATTATTAAAGAGGAAGTCGTTGGGGAAAGAGTCTTTTTGAACTACCTCTCTAAAAAAATTTCATCAAAATATGAAGATAAACCTTTTGAAATTGAAGATGTTTATTGCCTCTATATAGATATAAAAGGGTCAATAGACCTTTTAAAAGGCTTTGATCAAGAAAAAAGGCAGGCGCTTTTAAAGGTGTACTTTGATACGGTCCTTGAAGTCGCGGAAAGATTTGAGGCGGAAGTCGATGATTGCTATGGTGATACTATTCTACTTAAATGGAACTCTCTGGGACAAGGACCTTTATCAAAAAATCTTGTTTGTGAGGCCGCTTTAGAAATACAAAAAGTAATGATAACTAGTGTCTTTCCTTTTTGGAAAAATGAGGGAATTAAAAGAGTAGGAGTTGGGATCGGAGTTGATGGGGGGGAATGTTGTATTGGAAATTTAGGTGGCCCTAATGATGTAAAGTTTTCAGCACTTGGCTTCTGTGTTAAAAATTCAGAAATTCTTGGTAAAATGGCAGCTCCTGGAGAAATACTTATACCCGAAGGATTTTTGGAAGGAGTGGCGGAGGAGGACAGGCCAGGATTTAAAAGAAGTCTATCCAATGTTCATCTTTTTGGTTCTCGAAAAAAAGAGAAAATCTTAGTTATTCAACCTATAGACTACCCTGACTATACTAAGATAAAGTCAGTCTAGTCATTTAAACTAAGAGGTAAAGCTTGAGCTATTATAATGAAGACCCTGAGTGGGCCTGGCTTTTTCACAATGCTTTGGACTGGGAAACAATTATTCCACTTTATCATTCTCAATTTCCATCAGAGGATGGAATAGAATCCAAAGAAGAGTTCATGGAACTCCAGGAAGAACTTATTAAAAGCATATCCGATTGGAGTGCGGACTCAATTAGTAAAAAGTCCGAAGCCCTCGATAGAAAGGGCGCCGGCGAGATCGTCGATGGACTTACTATTCCCGGGCCGGAATTAAAGGAGATTTATAAAGAAGGCAGAGAGCTAGGTCTCTTCGGCCTTCCCTTACCTAGAGCATATGGTGGAATGGAACTTCCCCAGGCCCCTCATTTTTTAGGTTTGGCATTTTTAGCGAGGGCCTGTTGTTCTACTTCAACTCAATTGGCCTTTTTTTCTGCTATAGGTGATATGCTTTCAAGGTTTGCTGATGATGAGACGAAGCAAAGACTTATTCCCCAGATAGCTTCGGGAGAAATAAGTGGTGCGATGTGCTTGACTGAGCCGGGAAGTGGAAGCGATGTTGGAGCTTTGAAAACAACGGCAACCGCTCAAAGTGATGGAACTTACCTTCTTAATGGAACGAAGTGTTTTATCACGAATGGGGGAGGTGGTATTGGTCTAGTTTTGGCAAGAATCAAAGGCGATCCTGAAGGAACGAAAGGGATTTCTATGTTTCTAACAGAACAAAAACATCCAAGTAAAGACGGGCCTAATTTTAGAATTGCTAAAAATGAAGACAAAATGGGGATGCATGGCTCTTTCACGACTGAAGTTGTCTATGAAAACACTGTGGCCACATTAATAGGAAAACAGTGTGAGGGCTTTAATTATATGCTCCACCTTATGAATGGTGCCAGAATAGGAGTGGCCTTCCAGTCATTAGGAATTTTGGAGGCCTCTATAAAATATGCACTTAAATATGCTGATGAAAGAGTACAGTTCGGGAAACCTATTTCACAATTACCTCTTATGAGAAGAAACCTTGATGACTTGATTGTTGAATTAAATGCCATTAGGGCCTTTGTCGTCGATGCGGCCTCTTATTTTGATATTTTTCAACGTTTAGAACTAAAAATGCTTGTTTCAGGTCAATTAAACGAAGAAGAAGAAAAGATGTTTAATGAGGCCAGTATGTGGACTAGAAAGAAAACACCTTTAGTGAAATATTATGCCTGTGAAGCCGCAACCCTTCTTTCTGTAAAAACAATTCAGGTTTTGGGGGGGTATGGGTTCATGAAAGATTACCCCGTTGAGCGGTATCATCGTGATAGCTTTGGTCCTTTGCTATACGAAGGAACCTCCCAAATACAGGCGCTTATGGCATTAAAAGACCTTATGAAATATATTCTTAAAGATCCGAAGAAGTTTTTTTCGGGACTTTTTTTCGGAGCAGAATCTGAAAAAAAATCTAAGGCCTCTAAAGATTTTAGGGACATTCAATTAACCTTTAAAAGAAGATTAATGAAACTTGTATTTCTTTGTTTGAAGCCGGAAACTATGCAGGTTCTTGATTTTAAAAAATGGATGAAAGAGGAAAAGGTCGATAAGCTCATGACTCACGCTGAAACTCTTTGTCAGGGGTTGTCTTATCTGGAAACCCTTCGTGTTTTGGCCAAACATTCTTTAAAGGATGTTAAGCGGGAAAGTCTTTACTTTGATTATAGAAGACTCGTCCTGCCTCGTTTAGACGCGATTTATAGAGATTGGACTCTTAGAACTTAATCATAATAGAGAGGAGGTTTTAATGCCTTTTTATAATGGGCCGGTTCATGTTGGATCCAAATTTTTGCTTTTTCTTTTTTTCGAAGGTTTTCAATTTTTTCTATAGATTCTTTTAGATTTTGGCCGTTGTGGGTAACAAAAAAGGGAATAACTTTGGTCTCCCTATTAAAATTAGTATGGTAAAGGTCTCCTGCCAAAATAAAGGAGCCGCTTTGTTTTAATCTGACGAGAAGGACTTGGTGTCCGGGTGTATGTCCAGGGGCCTTTATTATCATCACTTTTCCGTCACCAAAAACATCGTGGTCTCCTTTGAGTCCGACAATTTGAGCGTTTAGGCTTTTATAATGGTCAAATTTAAAAAAATAAGTTGAGGGAAAAAGACTAAACGCGGCTTTTTTTTCTTCTTCCTGAATAAGGATTTTTGAGTTTACAAAGTGGCGGAGGTTTCCAGTATGGTCCTCGTGAAGATGAGAAATCCCTACGAATTTAATGTTTTTAGGAAGAATCCCTAATTTTTTAAGATTTTGGAGGAGTGGTGTTTTTACTTTGTGAATAGTGAGGCCGAAAAAAAATGATTTTCCCTTTTTCAAATGAGCATAGTTATCATCAAGGCCTGTGTCCCAAAGAAGATCTCCTTTCGGGTGGCGTATCAAAAAGCACGTTGAGATCCATTCTTTTTTAGGTGCCCATAGGTCTTGGTATTTTCTTGTAAATAAAGCAAGGAGTGGTCCTGTAATAATATCACCACAGTTGAAAGCGTAGAGCTTTAGTTTTTTTGAAGGAGTGTAGGCACCAAGGGCACCAAAAGAAAAAAGTAAAATAATAAGAAGTTTCACATGGCCTCTCTTCTTGCCAAAGATTTGCTTTGTCTTTTAGAATGCCAACAAATTTTCTTAATGCAAAGGTAAGGAAGAAATGATGACATATTTGAAGAGAATTTTTTTTATTTTGGGCATTTTATGCTTCGCCGCAGAGCCTCAGGCCTGCACACCCAAAGAAAAGTCTTTCCCCTGTGTGAAGTTCATTAAAAATTATGATGGCGATACTTTAACTGTTAATATTCCTGGGGTTCATCCTCTTTTAGGGAAAAAAATAAGAATTCGAGTTAATGGAATCGATACTCCTGAGATAAGAGGGCGGTCAGTTTGTGAAAAGAAAAAGGCCAAATTGGCCAAGAGTCTCGCCTATAGTCTTCTTTCGAAGGCCAAACGGATTGATCTTTTAAATGTGAAAAGAGGAAAGTATTTTAGAATAGTTGCCGATGTTCTGATTGATGAAAAAAAGAACTTGGCCCAGATGCTTCTTAAAAATAAATTGGCCTATAAATATAAAGGGAAGAGAAAACCAAAAATAAATTGGTGTAAAATGTAATTTACCAAGATTGGTAACTTTTTTTCATAAGAGGACTTTTAATAAGAACGTCTGCTGTCGTTTTATTACAGGCCACGGGAATATTCCACATAGTGGCGACCCTGAGTAGGGCCTTAATATCAGGATCGTGAGGCATTGGTTCTAGTGGGTCCCAGAAAAAAATCAACATGTTTATTTTTTTTCAACAATAGATGCGCCTATCTGTTGATCCCCACCGAAAGGTCCGCTTACGAACTTAGCCCACACTCTGTTTCAATGGGCTTTCCTGTTGTACCTATCGCAAATATTTTGTGTTCTTTTAATGCTTTAAGATGTTTTTTTTCTGAGTATTGTGGGCGACCAGTGCTATTTTTTTTCTTGGATCAGGGTATTTTGTTGAAGCATAGTTGTCCTTTTTCAATTTTTCCTCTCATAAATTTTCTTTTATATTTCCTCCTATCCAAACAATTATTTTTCAGGTAGTTTTTTCAGCTCTTTAAACAAGTGGGGTAAGCAATGACTGAGCAATTAATTCAATTTCGTGAGAGCCTTGACAAGATTGATCGGTCGATTCTTGAGGGTCTGGCAAATAGAGTTGCAGTCGTTAGGGATATATGTAAGGCAAAGGAATCAAACCAAGATTTAAAATTTAGAGATTTCAAAAGAGAAGAGGAAATACTTCTTAGAATTATGGAGAAGGCGAAAGACTTTAAGTTGGATCCTTCTCATGTCAGAAAATTGTTTGAAGAAATTATTGAATACTCGTTGAGGGTTCAAGAGCAAAACCTTTTTGAAGCACCAGATAAGGATACTGCCCCTTTGGTCGCCTTTCATGGCTGTCATGGTTCCTATAGTTATCTTGCTGCTAAAATTCACTTTGGCGCTTTTAAAGGGGAGTCTTTTTTAAAGAGTTATGAAACGTTAAGTTTAATGATTCAGGGACTGGTTGATGGTGAGAGTGATTATGCGCTTCTCCCCTTAGAAAATACAACAGCTGGTTCTATTAATGAATCATACGACCTTTTGGCCAAATATGACTTGAAAATTATTGGAGAAGAAATTTTAACCGTTAGACATTGCCTAATGGCCTTGGAGAAAATACCTCTTCATAGAGTTAAGCGAGTCTTATCTCACCCCCAGGCCCTTCTTCAATGTTCCCGCTTTCTCGAAACATTAGATTGTCAGAAGGAGGCATTTAGTAATACGGCATTGGCCGCTGAATATATACAACGTCAGCAAGACCCTTCTCTGGCTGCCATTGCCAGTCATGAAGCGGCCAAGAGGCATGGACTTCATATTTTAAAAGAGGATATCACGAATCAAACAAAAAACTTTACTCGTATGGTTATCGTAGCAAGAGAAGAAAGACTTTATGATTGTAGGATACCTTGTAAAACATCTCTGGTTTTTGCGCTGGGTCACCAGCGAGGGGCTTTGTTAAAGGCGCTTAGTGTCTTTGACAAGTATCAGCTAAATCTCACTAAACTCGAGTCAAGGCCAAAAATAAACTCACCTTGGGAGTACATTTTTTATGTGGACTTTGAGGGTAATAATCAAGATAAGTTAACCCAAAAGGCCCTTGCAGAATTAAGCAAGGAAACGACACACCTGAAAAATTTGGGATCTTACCCTTCTCATTTAGAAAGGAAAGTAAAGGAGAGTACAGATGGAAATTAAAATTGATCCGAGAATAATAAAGTCTATTTCAAAGTTTAACCTTCCAACGAAGCTAGGTTTTGGAAAGACCTTAGCGCCCGTTATGATCAGTTGCAGTTATAAAGAGGAAAAGTGGGGGACGTTAAACCTTGTTCCTTATGAACCCTTGACCTTGTCTCCAACTGCAAAAGTTTTTCATTATGGGCAGGAAATTTTTGAGGGGATGAAGGCCTATAGGGTAAATGGTCAAGGTCCTTATCTCTTTCGACCGGAAGAAAATCAAAAAAGGTTTAACCTTTCTGCTGAAAGAATGGCCATGCCAACTTTGCCTGAAGAACTATTTATAAAATCGGTTAAACTTTTGACTGAGTATTGTGCACCTTTCATTCCGGATAAAAGTGGAGATTCCCTTTACTTAAGGCCCTTCATGTTTGCGACAGAAGAACATTTGGGTATTGCTCCTTCGAATGAATTTAAATTTATGGTTGTGGCCAGCCCTTCAACAGCTTATTTTAGTTCTGATGCCTTAAAGGTCCTCATTGAAAGAAAGTATGTGAGGGCCGTAGATGGGGGAACAGGACAGGCCAAAACAGGTGGAAATTATGCGGGAGGACTTAATTCGGCCATAAGGGCCAAAAATCTAGGGTTTTCCCAAACATTGTGGCTCGACTCAAAGAAGAGAGAGTTTGTTGAAGAAATGAGTGGAATGAATATTTTTGTTGTGATGAAAGGGAAGCTTGTGACTCCATCTTTGGAGAACACTATTTTAGATGGAGTAACCAGACGTTGCTTAATCAGACTTGCAGAAGATATGGGAGTTTGTTTTGAAGAAAGAGCTTTAGGTATCAAGGAGCTGATAGAGGCAATTCAAACTGGGGAATGCAGCGAAGCTTTTGCTTGTGGGACTGCGGTTATTGTTACACCTATTGAGGGGTTTGGAGAAGATGATGGGACATTTTATAAAATACGCTCCAAGGGAGAAAGTATTGGGTCTAGACTGAGAGAAAAGCTTCTCGCTCTTCAAGAAGGGAGAGAAAAGGATGTTTATGGGTGGCGTCATAAAGTTTCTTTAAGCTATGGAGAAAAGGCCTCTGAAGGAGGGGTTGAAATCTAAGTGTTGTGTTGATATTTTTTCAAATGGCCCTTGCTAGGGCCAAAAGATCCTCAAGAGTGTCAAACTTTCCCTAAAATTTGTCCAGAAAAAGTGGCACAAGGTTTGCTTCCTTTGTTGTAAACCTTAAGCGAAATTTAAGGTGTCAATTATTGAGGAGGAGTTAATGAATTTTAAAGTGGTTGTCCCTTTGTTGTCCTTGTTAGCATCAAGTCATTCTTTTTCACGAAATCGTCATTTTGCCCCAGAAAGAACTAAGGCAAATCAGACTGTGATTAAGGACCTAAAAGTTCGATCAGATTTCCAAGGACGTTTAAAAATATACAAAATTAAAGGAAGAGTTTTGTTAGGAAATAACCCTTGTCTGGCGGCCGGAGTTAAGGTCAAGGTAAGGGCCTTTGAAAGAAGAAATAAAGTTAATATTGTGGCCCTTAAAAAAGGAGAAACAAGGTTTCGGCGTTGTACTCGTGAGTTGAGACCTGTTTATCACAATTTCAAGTTGAAGGTTAAGGAAACTAAAAAGGCGGTTGTTAAAAACTATCAGAGAATGGGTCATCATGTCCCTCTCCAGTCGTTGGAAGGAAGCTCATCTGTAAGACCTTTTCCTCCACGGTTTCCTAGACCGATAAGGCCAATTCCTTTACCAGTCAGGCCAAGGCCAGTGATCCCACCGGTGACACCTGCACCTGATACTTCTTTTGATAATTCATTAGACCTTGATGATGTTTATCTTGGTACACCTGGCGTTGGGGGGAACGGATGTCCGGCCGGAACAACATCAACAACATTGTCACCAGATAAAAAGGTTTTAAGTATTATCTTTGATGAGTATATGGCCGAAGCCGGAGAAGGTACGGGGAAAAGAGTGGATAGAAAGTCATGTAATATGGCCATTCCTGTTCATGTTCCTCAGGGCCTTAGTGTTTCACTCTTTAAAATCGATTATAGGGGTTATGTTTCAACACCGATAGGTGGAAGGGCCAAACTCAATGTAAACTATTTCTTTGCTGGTTCAAATGGGCCTAGAGTTTCCAGAAACTTCCCTGGAGGGTTTGATGATGAGTACACATTCACAGATAACCTTCAAGCTGCTGCAGTAACGTGGTCTGCATGTGGACGTGATGTAAACTTGAGAATTAATAGTTCTATGATGGCAAGATCAAACCAAGATATGGAAGATGCTCTTGGCACAGTCGATAGTATCGATGTCGAGTCAGGTCTAAAGTATCATTTGAAGTGGAAACGTTGTAACTAATTTGAGGTCCCCCTTTCATATAAGGGGGATTTTTATTATTTTTTGATTTCTTGGTAAAGGGGAACTTCAACAAATAGTTTACTTCCCTTATTTAACTCACTTTCAACCCATGCCTTTCCATTTAACCTTTCAGCTTCAAACTTTATGGCATCGAGGCCGACACCCCTTCCGGACATATCTGTGGCCTCTTCTTTGGAGGAAAAACCAGCTGTCATTACAAGTTGTATAATCTCTTCATCTTTCATTGTTTTAAGCTTTTCTTCTGTTACAAGATTTTTTGAAACGGCCAATTCTCCAATTATTTTAGGATCTATTCCATTCCCATCATCTTCAATTTCAATGAGGACGAACTTTTTTTTGTCTTTTGTTTTAGCTTTAAATTCAACCGTTATTTTTCCGTAGGGATCTTTATTTTTATTTTCTCTTTCGTTTGGAGGTTCGATACCATGGTCAACTGCGTTTCTGAACGCATGAATAAGAGAAGAGATCAAAGGCTTGTAAACTGGTCTATAAAATTTAAGCTCTCCGTTGATCATTGAAAAATTTACTTCTTTACCAAGTTTTTCGGCAACTTGGTAAGAGGCCCTTTCAAAATGTTGGAAAGCATCGCCTATAGGTTCCAAGATAAAATCTCTAAGGTATTCTTTATAAAGATTGGAATCTTCTCCGTTTTCTTTTTTAAGCCGAGCTCCTAAACTTTCAACTTTTTTCACAATTAATTCTTTCGTGGGGCTTATAAGTATTTTCTTAAGCCCTAAAATATTGTCATTTTTATCTAAAAAGTCGTTAAGTCTTTCATCAATTTTTGTAATATCGTTTTTAAAGGAATTTCTCTTCTTATCCATCTCTTGGCGAACAGTATCTGTGTCCGTAATATCTAGGTTTGTGAACTCATTTTCAAGATTGTGGGCCATTATTCCAATTTTTCTTAAACCAAAGGAAGCGGCCCCTCCTTTCACAGAATGAATGAGGCGAAAGCAGTGATCAACATCTATTTCGGAACGAGAACGACTGAAGGTTTTTTTAAGATATTCAAGAATACTTTGAACTTCAGAGACAAAATCAATGAAGTTTTGTTTGTCTGTTACCATCGATAAAATGGCCTTAACATAAGCGGCTTCTTCTGCTGCTTTCTCCTTAAACTTTTTTTCTTCAGTTTTATCAGTTCCAATAACAACAAGCCTTGCAATTTTTCCTTTTTTATTTCTGATAACTTGGTAATCAAGTTCAATAAACTTTCCTTCAACTTTATCAAAATTTTTGGGCCCAATAGGTTTTAGGTCTATAAAATCTATTGGCTCTTCGAAAACTAGCTTGACCCACTCGAGAACACCTTTTCTATCTTCTCCTTCTAATCGGAGAACATCACAAATATTAAGTCCTGTAGGTACGATACTAAAAATATCAGTTGAAATACTTGAAGGTTGACCTTTTATTTGACCGGCCCGATCGCATGTCATATAGGCTTGACCCAGGTTTTCTAGAATCGTTTCAATTTCCTGTTTTTGTCTAAGGCTACGGTCTAAAGCGAGGTTAAATTGAAAGAGAGCGTGTGAGTAAGTTCCGTTATAACCTCTTCTATCTATACGTACTCTAGAGGTACCTTTGTTGTGTTCATAAAGAGATAGAATCGCCTCCTTCATGAAGGCCTCTGTTTGGTCTAAAATATTATTAATACCATTTGCAATTTCTTTTTCTAGGGTATCATCTAAAATATTGGTGAGACGAACCTCTAGCTTGCCTTTTGAAATATCACCTAAAAGATTTAGAATCTTTTCGAGGCTTTCTGATTTTTTTAAAGTGCTAGACATAGGTTTCTCTTATTTATCTTTTATAAATTGTGCGTATTTTTCTTGGGCCTCTTCTATTTGACCCTTGGAGGCCTTTCTTTTAATCAAAAGAAAGCCAATCATTTCATCTTCCATGTAAGAAGGCGAAATAAGTGAGTCAACCCAAAAATAATTTTTTTCAAAACATGTTATTTTTATTATTCCTTGCCAACTTTTTCCAGAGTTGACCTTCTCCCAAAGCTCTTTAATAACTTCTTTCGGCGTTTCGCTATCTAGGAATTCTCTATAACTTTTCCCTATAATTTCTCTTTCAGAATATCCAGTCGCATCTTGGAAGGGGATATTACTGTAAGTTACGATGCCTTTTTTATCAGTTTTGGAAATAAGAAAGGCATTGTTTTCGAGCTCTATTTCTTTCATATTTTTCAACTTAAGGGGCCTACCCCAAGACGTTTTAATGATTTAGTACATTTCCTATCGGTTAGTTTCAAATAATTGTTATAAAAAATCTTGGTTTTTTGTTCATAAATGGAATCAAAATAGTGTAGTTTTTTTCTCTGACATGACCTATAATCAGTAATCTCCTTTCTTTGGTTCAAGCAGGGAAAAAGATGGACAAAAAAATAAAATTTGTTTCACTAATTACGGATTTTGGTAATAAAGATGGGTTTGTAGGAATTATGAAAGGGGTGATGCTAAAAATTAACCCTGACCTCCAATTTATAGATATTTCCCATGAAGTAAAATCATTTGACCTTTTTAATGGTGCTTTTATGGTTGAAAGGTCTTTAGGTTTTATGCCTGAAAAGGCGATAAATTTAGTCGTTGTTGACCCAGGAGTGGGGACGGCCAGAAGGCCTATTATTATCTCAACAAAAGATGGTCATTTTATTGGGCCAGATAACGGTGTTTTTACTCCCGTTCTTGAAAATGAAGAATCCTTATTGGAGATAAGGGAAATAACTAACGATGCTTATTTCCTGGATGAGGTTAGCTGTAACTTTCATGGCCGAGATATTTTTGCTCCAGTTGCAGCTCATTTGAGCTTAGGTGAATCCTTGGATGGCTTTGGGCCAATTGTCAAAAAACCAATTAAGCTACATCTTACAAAGCCAAAGTTTGGCCGGACTGAGATTTTGGGAGAAATAATTTATATTGATACGTTTGGAAATCTAATCACTAATATACCTAATAATTATTTAACAGATAAGGTTCAAGAAATTTATTGTGGCAAGAATATTTGTAATCTTGTTGAGAAATATGGCGGAGGCTTTTTTAGAAAATTATCTATCTTGGAAGGTAGCCATGGTTACCTTGAAATATTTTTAAAAGAGTTTTCAGCTTCTGAAGAATTTAATATCAAAAAAGGACAAGAAGTGAGAGTCAAGTTAAAGTAGAAAAATGAAAAAACTTTATCTGCTAACCTATAATTTTATTTCCCTTACTCTATGGCTTAATATTTATTTTAACATGTTTTTTGCAGATAATTTTTATGTGGAAGTGGTTTCTATTATCAAATTAGTTCAAACCCTTGCTTGCCTAGAAATTATACATTCATTTTTAGGCCTTTCATCATCTGTGAAAGTTCCCTCTATTCTCCAAATTACAGCACGTTTAATTTTTGTCTGGATTATTTTGGAATTTTTTCCTGAAACCAGAACTGGGTGGCCTTTTTATGCAATGGTGGGGAGTTGGTCTTTAATTGAAGTCGTACGGTACTCTTATTACTTTTTAAAAGTGAAGGACGAAAAAAAAGTTCCTTATTTTGTCACCTGGCTTCGTTATAATCTTTTTTTTATTTTATATCCTTTGGGCTTTGCTGGAGAAGTTGGATGTCTTTTAAAGGCCAACCTAATTAAAGGCCCATGGTTACTCATATTAATACCATACTTTTTAGCGCTCATTTTTATGATGAAGCATATGTTATATTTAAGGAACAAGAAGCTTGGAATAGACTTTTGAGCTGGAGGAGCTTTGGAAGAAGAAAAGATAATTATTTCTGAGATTCGAATTGCTGAGCAAAATTCAATGGTTGTTCAAGAGGGAGAGGCCGGCCCTGGCGATTTTTATAACTTTGATAATGGGCAAGTTTTGGCAACTTGTGATCTCGACCTAGATGTTTTACTCCTTAATGTTTATAGAGAATATGAGGTTTACAAAAAAAAACGTTACTCTCACTCGATACCTTTTACAGAAGAAGAAAAGAAAAATGTTTTATCTAAAGACAAAAGTGCTGTTTTGAAAGAAAGCATTTGTTTTCACCTTTTGTTGCAAAAGGAGATCCAAGAAAAAAAATCATTTCCTTACCTTATGGTTTTTTCGAGGACAAACCTTTCCATTGGAAAAGATTTAGATAATTTTTTAAAAAGGATGACCTTTAATCAAAGACCTTTTTTTGATATTGTCCTCGAATTTTCAAGAAAAAAAAGAGAAGGAAAAGACTATTTTTACTATCAGAAAACCTGGAAGGAAAAAAGACGGTCGACTGAAGAAGAAAAAGAAATTGCTTTGAAATGGATTGAGTTTTTAAATAAAAAGAAATAAGTGGTTTTCACTACTCAATTTTACCTTTCCGACTACAATAGTGTGGCCCTTTAACTACTTTGCAATGAGAATTGCCTATGTGTATTGCGTTAAAGAATTTTCTAAAAGGTCTTTACAGAAAAACAAAGAGACTTTAAGAAGGACTAAAGGAGGAAGTAGATGATACAGTACAGGTTTAAATGGGCCATGGTCATCATTTTTTTATTGCCTTTCTCCGTACAAGGATCTTTAGTTTTTGAGCCATATCTTGGGCAGGTCTTATCTCTTAGTTCGGCCAGTCAAACTGAGAGCTCTGTCCAATATACGAGAAAACTTGATGGACTCCTTTACGGGGGCAGAGTGGGGTATGGACTTTTGGGCTTTTCAGCAGGCATAGATTATGCACAATCCTCCTTTGATGCCGAAATAACTGCGCCCTTGTCTCAAGTAACGACCTGGAGATCCCAAGGGACTTCACTTCTAAGCAGCGTTAGTGGGCGTTATTTTGGCCTTTTTGTAGGCTATGATCTTCCGATGCTTTTCAGGGCCTGGGCAACATTTTTTCCAAGTGTTCGCTATGAATTTGGAAACGGTGATCCAATAGAAGGCCAAAAAGATCTTTGGAAGGGAACAGGGTTTTCTATTGGCCTAGGCTTTTATGTTCTTCCTCTGATTTCTCTCAATTATGATTTAAGAAGTTTTAACTTTGATGAAAGGTTTCAAGATTCGACTCAATCGACAAAAGATCTTTCTAAAGAATTCGAGTCTGTAGAACACCTCGTCAGCCTTGGGGTACCTTTTAGCATTTAAGGAAGATAAAAAAGATATTTTGAAAGGCCCTTATTCATGATACTTTTAGAGTCGTTTTTCTGAAAAGGTCATTATGCATATTTTTTCTCGAGTAGTGTTAGACGCGTGGTTAAAGTCTTTTTTTATGACTTTCTTTGTTCTTCTCTCTATCCTTCTTGTGGGAAATGTTGTCTCGGAATTTTTAAGGGATGCGGCAAGTGCTGAGGATATTTTTCAAAACTTTATTTTAGAACTACCTCAATGGATGGGAAAAATTGTTCCAATTAGTTGCCTTGGGGCCAGCCTTTTTTCTATCTACAGACTTAAGGTAACAAATGGTCTCATTTCACTTTTTTCTCTTGGGTATACGAGAAAGAGTTTTGCACTTGTCCTTTTTAGCGTTTCTTTAGCTGTTGCTCTTTTTCAATTTTTTGTGAGTGGGTATTTACATCCTCTTTCAAGATCATTAAGAAAGAACTGGATTGATGAAACGAGTCACTTCCGGGGTTATAAAAAAGCAGGTGTTCGGTCACGAACTGTTGCAAGCGGTCTTATTTGGTACAAAAGTAAAAATTATTTTTCTCACTTTTCCTTTTATGATAAGGAGCAAAAAAAGCTCAACAGGTTCTCCCTGTTTTATTTTAATGAAAAAAATTATTTGTATAAGGTCATTCATGCCGATTCGGCCATCAACTTTGAAGGTAAATACTGGCACCTTTTAAAGGCCAGAGTCTATTCTTCCATGAATGGCAAAACGTTTCCCAAAATTAAAACGGTTGATAAGCTTAAGATACAGCTTAGTGAAGGACCCTCAGATTTTGAGAATATCGAATCAGATGTTCATGAGTTAGATGTTTGGGAGCTACGAAAATATGTTGAAAAGGTTGGGCGATTGGGAATAGAGGCGAGCGAGTTTAAAGTTCTATTTTATGAAAAGCTCTCGACCTCCCTTATTTGCTTGGTTTTCTCCTTTCTGCCTTTTTCGGGAATCTTTTACCCAAGTAGTCGTAATAGTACTATCGGGAGAAATATAATCTTTCTCTTGGTCTTTACGTTTGCGTTTTGGTTTATGTATTCTTCCTCGCTAAGCATGGGTAGTAATGGTAAAATTTTACCGGTTTTGGCGGCCTTTGGAATTCCCATGGTCTGTCTGGCCTATATTGTTATTGTGATTTTTAAGCACCGGAATTTAACAGGTTGAATAAAAAGGTTTAAAAATGAATTCACTTTTGCCGCTAAGAATTGTTTTTTTCTTAAGGATGATACTGTTTAACTTTTTGATCTTATTTACGCTAAGAGTTGTTTTTTACCTAAAATATGCACCTGAAGATTTTGGAATAATGAATTTGAAGGAAATCGTTTGGGCCTTTTATCTTGGAGGAAAGTTTGATCTACGCCTGATTCTTTTAACTATGACTCCTTTTCTTTTCTTTTCTAAAATAAGTTTTCTGGATCCTCTTAATAGAGAGAAAGGGGCCCTTTTTTGGACGAGGTTTTTTGTTTTTACAATGGGACTCATTTTAGTCTCTTACATGGTCGATTTTGGGACCTACTCTTATTTGAGTGCTCGAGTTAATAGTACGTTATTAAAATTTTTAAAAAATCCTTTGATTTCGTTGGAAATGGTCTGGCAATCTTACCCAGTTCTTTGGATTCTATTTGGCGTTCTTACCTTCTTATTTTGCTACAAATTTTTTCTTATGAATAAGGTTTTCTCTAAAAGATCCTCCATTGAAATTGGTGAGAAATCCTGGGAAAAAAATCTCTTGCTCTGGTTTTTTGTTGTCGTGTTTTGGATTGGTGGGATTTATGGAAAGTTTGCTTATTATCCATTGCGTTGGTCGGAGGCTTTTTTCACAAAAAACTCTTTTGTGTCGTATCTCTCATTAAACCCGGTTCTTTTTTTCTTTGACTCTTATAAGCACACTGACAAAAATTATGACCTTTTCCTAACTCAAAAGTATTATCCCATTGTGGCCAATTACCTAGGAGTCAAGAACCCTTCTGTAACAGAGTTGAAATTTGAAAGAAAAATTAATGCCCAGAAGGTCCTTCCTGGAAACCCTAATATTGTTGTTATTGTCATGGAATCGATGGCGGCATTTAAAACGGGGGTATTCGGAAACAAAGTAAACCCCACTCCTTACTTCGACGAATTGACAAAGAAATCATTGCTGTTTGACCGCTTTTACGTTCCCAGTCAGGCAACTGCGAGGAGTATTTTTGGAGCTGTTACCGGGATACCAGACGTGAGTCAATCCAAATCAGGCTCTAGAAACCCTTATGTTATCAATCAAAACTCAGTCATTAATGCTTTGGATAATCATGAAAAGTACTACTTTTTAGGAGGGAGTGCTAACTGGGGAAATATCAGAGGCATTTTTACTCATAATGTAGATGGAATTAAAGTTTTTGAAGAAGGTGACTTTGCTTCTCCGAGAATGGATGTGTGGGGAATTTCTGATTACCATCTTTTCAGAGAGGCCCATAAGGTTTTCAAAGAAAAACAGAAACCCTTTTTCGCTTTTATTCAGTCTTCAAGTTTTCACAGACCTTATACTCTTCCGGAAGATAGAGGAACTTTCAAAAAAGTTTCCTTTCAAGGCAAAACTAAATCTCTCAAAAAATATGGCTTTATATCTGAAGAGGAGTATAACTCAATGAGGTTTCAGGACTACTCGTTGGGTCACTTTTTTGAATTGGCCAAAAAAGAAGATTATTATAAAAATACAGTTTTTTTCATTTTTGGTGATCATGGTCTGCCTGGTCATGGCGGTAAAAATATACCTAATGGAGA
>JAOMEV010000033.1 GCA_028346125.1 Bacteriovoracales bacterium
ATTTATCACCCATTTCCTCAAACCTTTCATACTCCTCAGGACAACTTTGTTCGTTAAAACCTACCTGACTCTTCTTCCTTTCGATTGCAGACTCGCTTCTTCTAGCACACTTAGCTGGATCATCTTTCTTTTTGCAATAATTGAAGGCCCCACGTACCCATCTAATAAATTTTGAACATTTTACTTTTGGACATTTACTGTGAAGCTTCCCATGAGTTTTAGGTCTAACAGCTGTCCTCATGTCCTTAGGGTCTCCTAAACCTTTTGAACGTGCATAACGTCGCATTTTATCCTCTAAGTTTCCACATCCTCCTGCCTTTTGAAGAGCTAGATCAAAGTCAGTTTTTATGCCTCTAGCACAATTCATTCTAGCTTTAGGGCCCTTTAGTCCTGCACATCTATTGATTTTAGCACGTATATTTATTTCAATTTTCAAACAATTTTTAGAAGATCCCGCAACTCTTGCGCTAGGACCACTATCATGACGGACTCTATCTCCTCACATATTATCCAAAACTCTTCTAAGCTTTGGCTTATTTTGGATTTTAAAAAAAACCTACTTGGGTCTATGAATTACAGTAAATCAAAAGGTCTTAATTGGAGAAATAATCACTTGGTACATTTTATCCCTGTTGGCTCATTCTGTTGGAATTAACGCTATTTTTAATCCTCAATAAACTAACCTATTACTTAGCTTATTAATGAATAATTTAATGCATTCAGGGTATCGTTGTGTCATCACCCTATTTGCTTCGTTTTTCTATCCATTTTAAAAAATTGTTTTCGCTTGCAAAGTAATTAGTTTTTCCGTTGTGTAGCTTATCTGCCACAATGAAACTTTCTGATTTTTTAACAGGGGTTTTTGTTAGGGGGTCTAGAGCTATTCTAAAAAAATTACTATTAGATAGCTTGGCTTTGCACATGGGACAGCAGCCATAATATTTTTCAGAGTCAACTTCCACCATGAAGGGGCGAAAGTCAGCCATGGGATTGTAATTATCATTGACCATGCAAACCTGGTATTTATTCTTGACCACAATATAGTTGGATAACAGGTTTTTGTATTTAGGGGATTCTTTTATGGAAGCCTTGTTTAAGTCAAAAAGATGGCTGTTTACTCCTAGGAGGGCTAGGCTTCCTAATATGAAAACAGCTAGTGATATTTTTTTTAGAGTCATAATTTATTCCTTTACTTTATTATACTCACAAAAAAACATTTGGCTTGTTTTCTTTAAGGTTCGCTTTTTTCAATAGGTTTTGCTTATAGCCAATTACTTTCACTTGGTACGTTTAAATGGTGCAAACAGTTTTTGTTTGCTGTAATTCATAGACCCAAGTAGAAAAAAACAATTAAAACATTTTTTATTTACGATTTTTTATCAGGATTGTGGTTATTCGGTCATAAAATTGTAATCTCAAGAAAAATTAATTTTAAAAAAAAACAGATCACTGTTTTTCTCTTTTTAAAAAAAACTTTTCGAAAACCTTACTAAAAAAATAACCTAAAAAAGAAAAGATCGTTAAAAGGGCAATTATATTTTTTAAATTAATAAAGGGATTTTCTTCAGAAAAATCTGCATCCTCTGCAGGAGGAGCATTAAATAGTTTTATTGTATAATAAAGAAGTCCACCCAGAATCAATAATTCTAATACTCCTTGGACAATAAATTTTACTTTTAAGGCCTTAGGAAAAGCATCTCTTGATCCTTGAGTAACAGGACTATCAGTTTTACTTTCCGCTAAGACTCCCCCCGGATCTTCTGTTTCACTATAAAAGTATTGTGGAATAAGTGATATATCTTTTTTCCCTTCGCCTTCAACTTCAATATTATTGTCTTTTAAGAATTTATCGGAAAACTCAAGCAATCTGCGATTAAGAGCAGTATCTCTTTTTGTCAGACCATATTCTATTTTTATTTCTTCAGGCACTACATCTTCTACTTTGCCTATAAAGTCTGTCCAATTAACGACGGGTGTTTTGACAAATTCAACACCTGGTTCATCAATAACAGGTTCTTTCTCCCCCAAAAGAAAAATAACCGAACTTCCTTCTATTTTTCTTATATCCCTAACGAGGGAAGGACCGTCCATCACAGGCATATTGATATCAGAAATTACTAGATGATGAAAAAACTTTTCAAATTTTTCAAGGGCCTTGGCCCCGTCTGTTGCAAAGTCCACTTGAAGAGGCAAATCTCCAAATCTCTCTTTAATTTTACTTGCGTAGGTTGAAGACTGATGTTCATCTGGTGAAACTAAAAGAATATAAAAATTTCCTCTCATTCAAATTAACCTTTTTTAAGTTTTGCCAGTTCTCTATTTGAGGCCTGCAATCTTTTTGAAAATATTTTAAACATATCAAGCATAAGATTTGGCTTCTTAGTCATCATCTCAAGAAAGTTTTCGCGGTCAAAAGCAATACAGGACGTGGGTGTCCTGGCCATTATTGAAGCCGTTCTTCTTTCATTAGTTACTAAACCAATTTCTCCAATGAGATGCCCTTGTCCAATTGTCGCAATTGGAATAACGATTTCATCTTTATCAATAAGGATTTCTACCTCACCCGACTCTATTAAAATGGCCGTCGTTCCTTTCTCTCCATGGGTCATACAGATTTCACCTGGCTCATAGACGATATGATAAAATGTTTCTTGAAAACGGAGAATTTCCCGGTCTTCAATACTCGCAACAAAATTATCATAATAAGGGGCAACATCAAGAACAGAAGGTGTGATATCTTTCCTTAGGAGATCACTGTGGAAAGTCTCACCAAGATCTCTAAACCCAAGCTCTTTAGTATAGCTCTTTATTTCCTCAGTAACATTTAAAAAAACATACTCTATTTTTTTAATTGCGAGAGTACTAAGAAGGTTTTTTAAAAGCGCCATAACCAATGTAGATTTGTTTGCATATTTTTTTCTAATTAAAATAATATCGATGAAGTAACCTTCTCCTTTTAACTGGCCATCAGCTTCTCTATAGTCGAATACTTCATCCAAAACGTCATGCTCACTATCGTCAGTAATGCTTTTCTTACCACCCATTTTTTTTGGAGGACAATATGGTACGGCCCTTAAAGTAGCGATCGCCTCCCCAGCACAGTAAGCAATAACGTTGAAGGTGTTAGGGTAAACATCAAAAAAATCAGAAACTTTTCCTGTGGAACTAAAAAGTCCATTCAACGAACTTCCTGTTTCTTTTAGGACTGAATATCTCAACTTTAAAACATCATTAATCTCATTTATTGTACTTGCATCTTTTATTAGTGTGGCCATATTGTTAGAATGACTCCTGAAGAGGTTAATTTTTTTTACTACTTTTATTTTGAGGCAAACTGATGATGAAAACAATTAATTTTCTTGTTATTATTCTTCTTTTTCCAAAACTTCTTATGGGAAAAGATATTCTGACTGGAATTATCAACGAAGGAATACAAAATAATATTGCTATAAAAAATCAAAAAGTCTCTCTTGAAAAAGCGAAAATAACCGTATCGACAAATAAAAAAGCTTACCTACCAACAGTGGCACTTGCAAGTGGCTTAAGCTACAGTAATTCAGAAGGAACAGGCTCTCTAACTAAAAGTGCTTCTTTAAGTACATCTTGGAATATCTGGGATCACTGGTCAGGCCTAACAACGATTGAGACATCAAAAATTTCTTTAAAAAATGAAGAAATAAATACAAATAAAGCAATCCAAGAATACATTCTCAAAGTTTTAGATTCATTTTTAGGTCTCCAACTTCTTAAAAATAAAAAAATTATTACACAGGATAGCCTTAATAGCGCTAAATCAAATTACGAAAAAGCAAAACAACTCGTTAAAATTGGTGCAAAAACAAAAATGGACTCTTACACTCCGGAAATATCTCTTCTGAACGCAAAAAGAGATTTACTAGAAATTAATAACAAAATCCGAATGGCAGAAACCTCTTTTAAATTTCTTATCAATCCAAATAAAGAAACCAAGATTCCACACGTAGATTTTTTAACCTACCAACCTTATTTTCAAAAAACATTCCAAGAAAAGTGGGATAATATTCAAAAAAATTGGGCAAAATTAGTTGTAAAATCTAATCCGTCCATAAGAGTAACTTCGAACCAGATGGAGAGCTCAAAAAAGACACTCGCTCAACAAAAGCTTAATAATTGGCCAAAAGTAGAAGTTACCGCGAGTCATACTTGGGATTTAGTTAAACAACTTGAGGGTAATTCCGCACAATCACTCTCAGCAGCAGTAAATTTAAGCTGGACTGTATTCGATTGGGGCGTTTCTAAATCTGCGATCAAATCATCAATCTATGATCTCCAAACAAGTGAATTAAACTTTAAGAAACAAATTTTTGAAACAAAAAATAAAGTCCTTTCACTTTTCCAAGAATACAAAATTCTTGCTCAAACAATTAGAGCATCAAAACTCATTCTTGAAAAGGCCAAAGCTCAACAAGATTATTCTGTACAAATGTACTCTCTTGGCAAAATTACGAGTTTTCAACTTAAAACATCAAATGCAGACCTCTTTAAAGCAAGAGACTCCTTGGCAACTAGGCTAAAGGAAAAATTCCTTCTCATGGGAAAGATTCTATTCACTTTTGGGGAAGATTTAAGACCTAAAGTTTAAAAAAGGCCACTTTATCCATTGCTTGAATAATCTGTATTCTCAAATAAAATCTAAGTAATTTTCCTATTTATAAAAATAAAAAAATTGAAAAAATGTATTATTTTAACATTTATCTTTTTTCTTTCTTGTTTCCATAAACTTGAAGCTGCGGTTTTTGTTGAACCCCATATAGGTGGTGAACTCGGTTCTTGGTCATCTGAAGAAGATTTTTTTAATTCAGATTTTTTAAGTGGGACTTTAAAAGGAAGTTCTTTAGGTTTTCACTTTGGATCAAAAGTTTATTTGAGTTTTTTTGGTGCCTTTATAGGGGGCATCTCTTACAATTCTTCTAGTGTTAATTGGAATTACAATAAAGATGAAGTAAATACAAAAGATGATACTTGGACTGATGTTGCAGCAAAAAAAACCAGTATATCTCTTTTACTAGGACTACAAAAATATGGCTCTAAAGGGTCTCCCTATAAGTTCTGGTTTGCCTTTGGGATAAGTGAAAAGCTAGAGCTTGAAAAAGCACATCAGCCTACTGAGAATCCAATTACTTATACTGGGACCTCATTATCTGGAGGATTTTCTTTAAGATTAAATAGTTGGTTTTACCTAAATACAGAACTGAATGTTACGACACCTACAAAACGAATTCAAAATGGCGTAGAAACGGACATCCCTGGAACTTATTCAGGTGATGCTTTTAAAGCATATAGTTACACAACATTTTCATTATACATTTCAATGCCTTTGTCCTTTTTCAAGAAAAAAATGGGATGGTAATTCACCCTTATCCATTTTACAAAAATGAGGAAACTTCTTGAAAAAGTGGCCTTAAAATTATAGCTTTTGGACACAATAACAGATCCTGGAGCGACCTTTTGAAGATAACTTATAAGCACCTGATATTATTATTCTTTTTTTCTACAAACCTCACTCAAGCTGCAAACTATAAAGGTTCTAGCTTTTCTGAAGTGTGGAACATCGTTTCATCTGACCCGTACAATTTTCTCCCTGAAAAAGAGGTTACTTTTTCAAGTCTTTATAGTGGTTTCACAAACCTCATTGAAAAAAGCGCTAAAAGAACCGTTTCAAATAAAAATGACATCCTTCCTCACTTCAATAAACTCCTCCACAAAAATGGCACTTGCATGAGTGGTCAATGGATAATTACAAAAGAAAACCCTTATTCTGGTCATTTCAAAAAAGGAACGAAAGCTCTTATGATAGGGCGGGCCTCTACAACACTTTCAAATACAAAGCAAGGTGACCTAAGAGGTTTTGGCCTCGCAGGTAAAATTTATCCCACACTCGATACAGAAGAAAATCATGAAACTGCAAACTTTTTTCTGATTGATAACCTTGGCGGAACATATGAAGACAATTTTACAAGAGCAGATTTAAGTAACGAACCTGGTATTTTACCTTCTTTTTCTTTTTCCCTCCCATTTCTTGCTCCCGTTGCAGCGGCAGTAAGCAGGGCCTTTGCTAAAGCGGATAAAAACCCTGGTATCAGACAAGTCTATTCAATTTCAAACCTTGGCCTTTTGGAAAATGAAAAAGCTAAGACACCAAAATATATGAAGTTTGTAGGTTCCTCTGAAGAATTTAGTGTAAGCGAAATGGACTTTAGAGATGAGCTTGCCCAGCATATTTCAACACATGGAAAAGTTACTTTTGATATCTTCGTTGCCAATACTAAGGATTATTCGGGCGAAAAAGAATGGAACAAAATTGGTAAAGCTAGATTTGATAAAATTATTGCTTCTAAAGGTTGCGATCATCGGCTTCACTTTCATCATCACAAATTTAAGCCTTAGCCTAACGGTTAAGGCCTAGAGCATCTTTTATTTTAAACTCCATAGAATCAAATAAAATATAAACCAAGGGTAAAAGAACAAGTGTGATAAGCGTTGAGAACGTCATCCCACTTATGATACAAATCCCTAAGGTAGAATAAGGTATACCCATAATTTTGGATTGGCCTACAGCGACTGGCATAAGACCAAAAACGGTTGTTGCCGTTGTCATAAATACGGCCTTGAGTCTTTGAGCGCAGCCAAGAGCGATTGCATCGTCTCTTCTTTTTCCCCGTGCCCTCAATTTTAGAATGACATCAATCAAAATGATGGCATTATTAACAACAATTCCAATAAGAATTATGAGCCCAAGTCTCGCCATGGGATCTAAGTCAAATTTTAAAAAATGAAGTCCAGAGATTCCAAAAATGATGGCCAAGGGAACAGTAAATAGAATGGCAAAAGGAAGAAGTGGTGATTCGAAAAGAGAGGCCATAATTAAATAAATAAGAAAAATAGACATATAAATAACAAACTGTCCTTTCTTTTTCATCTCTTCAACTTTCGCAAAAGAATCCTGCTTCTTTTTCCCATAACCTTTTGGAAAGCTATATTGTGAAAAAATCTCTCTAACTTTATTTTTGGCCTTACGATAATCTTTTGAAGAAAGGGCGCCATTAAAGTAAACGTAAAATTTAAGAAAAGAAAGGCCCTTTTTTCGAGAAATGGAACGCACCTGTCGCGTTTCTTCAAAGTGACCTAAATCTCCTAGTGGAACAAAGTTAGACTCGCCGACAGAAATTCTAACCTTGTTCATTGCATCTTTAGTCCAATCTGAACCTCCAGGGCTCAATTTAACTTTCGTTTGAACCTTTTTTCCATCTACTGCTAATCCCTCAATACTATAAGAACTCATTAGAGATGAAATTTGACCTGATATTTTTTTAAGAGTTAGACCGTATTGGTTAATCGATGCCATTTTGGGAATAAATTTGAAGCTTAAAGAACCTCTCTCCTGTGCTTCTGAATTAATTCGAGTTACTCCCTTAACTTTTTTCATTTCTTTAACAAGATCATTTTCTATTGATTTTAACTTTAAAGTTTTTGCCCCCTGAAGTCTGATCGTCATTTTTTTGGGACCACCAGAACTATCAGAATCTTCATAACCCGTACTAATTTTAAAACCTGGAATCTCCTTAAGTTCTTTAACAAATTCGTTCATCTTTTTTTTGAGCTTATCTAAAGATGAATCAATATTATCTGAAGCGAAAGGGTAAAGGGTAATTCTTCCTGATGTATCTTTGGCCATATACTCAGTTAATGCAAATCGATAACCAAGGTTTTTCTTTTTTCCTAAAACATTGACTTCAAGATCGTCGACAATCCTTTTCCTCTGGTCCTCTGAAATTTCTTTGTTAAATGTAAGGTTAAAGCTATTATATGGGTCTCTTGGGCTTTCAATATCCACTTCTTCAATGCTTGAAACGGACTGGAAGAGAGAATACATTCCAACCAATATAATTGATGCTATCAAAACCTTGTTTTTTATAATGAAGTGATAAAATTTAATAACTAAAGGAGAAACTTCAATATTCTCTTCTTCTAAGTCTACCTTGTTAATGTCGATCGTATTTTTTTCCTTTTTACCTATAAGTGAAGCTACTGGTACAAAAAAGAGTGCAATAATATAGGAAGATATTAATGCACTTATAACAGGAACCTGAAAGGCCTTTAACATATTAGTAAATGTGTCCCCCGACTCAATAAATGCTGCCGGCAAAAATATTATAATTGTGGTTAATGTTGAAAGAAGGAGAGGAATGGCCACATCAGTAGCGCCTACACTGGCAGCGTCCATCCTAGAAAGTCCTTTCTCTCTAAACTGCATAATTTTTTCAACAACAACAATCGCATTATCTACAATGAGACCAATTGAAAGAATCAGGCCTGAAAGGGAAATCAGATTAAGAGACCCTCCCTTCATATAAATGAGTGCCACGACAAAAAGAACACTTACAGGTATAACAAAAGAAATAATAAGAGTAGCACCTATTTTTCTAAGAAAAATAAAAACGACAATAAAGGTTATCCCTATGGCCATATAAAGCGAGCCAAAAACATCTTGCATAGATTTTTTTAAGCTTTGTGCCTTATTGATAACATAGACAAATTTAATCTTTTTAAACTGGGGATCAAATTTCCAAAGGTTATCGATCTTATCTGAAATGATTTTAGCAAAATCAAAAAGGCTCACCGTTGGTGTTTGAAAAATTTCTATAAAGATGGTTTGATCTCCATCCTTTCTAGAAATATTTTCTGTGGTTTTATCAATTTGTTTTTCTTCGGCAACTTTATCAAGGGTTAAGTTAGTCCCCACTTTCAAAGATTTCCCCTTAACTTTATCCATATCCTTAGTAGTTAAGGTGCTCCGCACGCTTGTTAATCGATCGGATGAAAATGCTGGCACATTTCCTAATGTCTCCATACTATTTTGAAAATTAAGACTTTTTGAAAGTTCTTCTGGCGATAAACCATGTTCGAATACTTTTTCGGTTGAAATATTAAATTGGAACTCAGTTGCCTCAATTCCTTGGATTTCAATTTTTGCCACACCAGGAGTCGACTCCAAAATTGACTTTAATTTAACATTAATAAGTTGATTAGGGTCTTCTATATCAATGGGAATACTTGCGGTAAGTTTCATCAATGCTTCCGCTTCAGGGTTGAAGCGCATAATTTTGACACCTTTCATTTTAAGGATGCCTTTACCATCGAGTTCTTGAAGTGCTTCTTGAACGCTAAAATACGCCAATTGCATATCAGTTTTTGGCCTAAAACTTAAAGAGACACTGCAACCTCTGCCGTTAGTTCTCGTTTTCATACTTTGAACGTTTGATACAGTTCTCATTGCCCCTTCAACAGGAAGAGTCAGTGCTAATTCAATTTCTTCTGCCGGTCCTTGGCTAAGGGACTTCACATTAATATAAAGGAAAGGCTCCGTCGCTTCTTTTGGCATAACTTCGACAGGAATTTTTAGCCAACAAACGGCCGATATGACCAACAAGACGACGAACCCAAGAGACAGGGAAAGAGTTTTTTTTCGAATCAAAGATTCAAGTAAAGAGGGCTCTTTATTGTGCAATTTTTTTCTTCCTTGAAATCAAATCATAAATTAAAGGGACCACAATTAAAGTTAAAATGGTTGAACTAATAAGCCCCCCAATAACGGTGATCGCCAGAGGTCTTCGCATTCCCGCACCTTTACCAATACTTATGGCCATTGGTAAAAGACCTATAATTGTAGAAGCTGTTGTCATAAGAATCGGCTTAAGCCTATTTTTTGAAGATTCAACAATTGCATCAAAACGGTCCATTCCTGACATAATTCTTTCATTCATCGTATCAACTAAAACGATAGAGGTATTAACACTAATGCCGGCCAAAATTACAAAGCCAATGAAAACAAGAGCAGAAACACTCATATCTAAGACGCCTAAAATCCCAGCGACACCAACAACACATAAAGGTACAGCGAATAAAATAATCACCGGCTGGGCAAAACTTTCAAACTGACTTGCCAAAAGGATGTAAATTAAAAAGATAGAAAGTCCAATTGCAAAAAGAAGACTCTTTTCACTTTTTTGTCTTTCAACATCCTGACCTGCGATGGCCCACTTTAAATTTTTTCCTTTAAACATTTTTCCAAGTCTTACCTTTATAAGGTCACTTGCTGTTCGCAAATCTATTCCGTCAAGGTCGCTTGAAACTGTAACAACCCTTTTTCTATCGACGTGTTTAATGAGTCCCAATATATTATTTCTTTCGATTTTGGAAACTTGCATAAGAGAAACAGGTTTTTCACCCTTAGGAACACTAAAAAATTTTATTTTTTCCATATTATTGAAATAGTTTTTGTTTGCCTGGACTTTAATTGGAATTTGAGTACCTTCTATTGGAATAAAACCCGCCAACTGTCCTTTAATAAGAAGGCCTAAATCTTTTGTATAAGAACCCATATCCATTCCAAACCGATCTAGTTTTCCTTGATCAAAACTTACATTTATTTCAGATATGCTGCCTTTTAAAGAAGATTCAACATCTTTGAGACCTTTCATTTCTCTAAGGGCCTTTATAGTTTCCTGGCCGTATTGACTTAATTCTTCCAACTTGTCCGAAAAAATTTCTATTTCGATAGGTTTAGAAGAAGAAATCATACTCTCCACCATTTTAGTAAGTTTTACCTCTGGTATCTTAGACAAAGTCTCAAAGATTTTTGGTTCTAAAAGGGCGAACTCTTCAGGTTTCATGTCTTTAAAAGTAATCATCAAATTAGAGTATTGAGGACCTTCGAGTCCTGTCATAGAAATAACATTCTTTATACCTTTTAATTTCAAAATTTCTTTTTCTGCGCGGGACATAATATTTTCTGTTTCATCTAAGAGTTGACCTGAAGGAAACTCCAATCCGTAACTTATTCGATCAGAGCCTTCTGAAGGAAAAAGTTCCGCCCCCTTTTGTCCCAGATAATAAATCGAACTACCAAAAATTATCACAACAATAAAGAGGGTTACCCCTTTATTCTTTAGGCGTTTTTCAAGAATCTTTCCATACCTTTGCTTCAAGGTTTCTTGGCCCTTACCGACTGTATTCATTACAGGCCTAAAAATAAGCTCAAACCCCCAAATAAAAATTTTGAACAAGGTCGTCAAAGTCCAACCTATAAGAGAAGTCATAAAATGCATTGTGAGTACGAAAGCTATTTGGATGGAAACAAAAATATTTTTAATAAGGAAAAATGGCATTAAAAATATAGACCTACCAATTTGGCCCTTATAGGTATCTATGAAGGGAGCAAGAATAAGATCAAGTCCAAGTTCTTTTTTCTCATCACTTTTTGAAAACTCGATTGAACTCAAACAAGGAATCAAGACTAAGGCCACAAATAATGAGGATGTTAGGGAGTAGACAACTGTCAAAGAAATATCCCTAAAAAGCTGTCCAATCATTCCTTCAACAAAAACAAGTGGACCAAAAACAGCAACCGTTGTTAAAGTTGATGCGGTAATGGCAGAAGCGACCTTTTTCGTCCCCCAAATAACTGCTTCTTTTGGGTCGTCCATCTGCGCCTTGAAGCGACTAATGTTCTCAAGGACAACGATGGAGTTATCCACGAGCATCCCAACCCCTAGTGCCAATCCCCCTAAAGACATAAGATTGAAAGATACTCCTGTAAAATACATCAAAACAAGTGTAATCATCAAACTCATAGGAATTGAAAGGGCAACAATTGTTGTTGGACCCAGGGACTGTAAAAAGATAAGGATAACAAACGCTGCTAAGATTCCTCCATTAACAACTGCACCAATAACATTGTCGATGGATGTCTTAATTTCCTTTCCCTGGTCAATAAGAATGACACCTTGGACTTCTTTATTCTCTTTTAAAAATTTATAAATAAGTTCTCTTACTTTTGCGACAACAACAACCGTATTGGCCTCTGATTCTTTTTTCACCTCAACAATGAAACTTTGCCTTCCATCCAAGTGAGTTCTTACCTTGGCCTTTAGGGAGTTCAATTGAACTTTGGCAATATCCTTTAAATAAATATTTTGATTTTCAGTTTTTTGAACAATAACATTTTTAAGATCTTCAAGAGATCCTAACTTTTGCCCTAAACGAACGCTCGCACTTTTACCTCCCTCCTTTATACTACCTCCTGGGAGTTCCTTATTTTTTTGTTTTATGGTTCCTGGAATACCGGTAAGACCAATACCAAAGGCCTTTGTTTTCATAGGATCAACTTCTACAAAAATTTCTTTTTTTGGAACACCCATAAGAGTGGCCAAGGCAACGCCATCTATTGTTTCGATTTTTTTCAAGAGGTTATCCTGAATAAACTCTGCCAATTGAAAAGCGCTTAGCCCGGATTTAGGGTCACTTGTAAAAGAGGCCCTTAAAACCGGCATTGCATTTGGGTTAAAACGTAATATTTTTGGTCTGGAAATAGTTTCATCTAGCCCAACACCTTCTATTTTATCTCGAATATTAGAAATAGTTTCCAATATATCGATATCTGATGAAAACTTTAGTCGGATATCGGAACGTCCACTTTCCGAGTAAGATTCGACTCTGTAAAGACCGGCTTCTGTACTTATTGCTTTTTCGATCGGTGTCGTGACAGTCTTTTCAACCTCTTTTGGTGTCGCTCCTTTATACTCAGTGACAATGGAGAACTCTGGAGTTGAGATAGGTGGGAGTAGACGTAATTGGATTCTATCAGCTGAAATCAATCCTAAAACTACAAGGCCAAGACTCATCATCAAAATAGTCACAGGCCTTCTTACAGAAAATTCACTCATTTCTTACATCCTTCCATGGAAAAAACTTGAGCTACCTAAACCTAGATTTTATCGGAAATTAAAAATAAAATCACTATCTTTTATTTAAGGACATTAACGATGGTCTGATCTTTTAATGATCCCTGACCTTTTATAACTATTTTATCAAAAAACTCAAGACCAGACTTAACCTCTGTATACCTTCCATCTGAAGCCCCCAAAAGAGGGACTACTTTTTTAGCGATGTCACCTTTTTCAGGGTTTTCTAGAACTTTAAAGGCCACCATTTTATTTTTTTCTTGAATCAATGCTGAGTTTTTAATGGCCAAAACTCCTTCTAGGGAAGCAACCGTCACTTTAATTTTAACATACATTCCTGAGCGCCATTTTTCTGGAGGTGTCGATACTCCCAAAGAAGTTTTTACAGTACCTGACTTTAAATCAAGCGTTGGCGCGATACTAATAACTGACCCCGGAACTTTCTCCTCACCTTTCAGGCCATTTCTAAAAACCTCGACAGGAACCCCATCCTGTAAAGCACTGGCGACCTGAGGAGGAAGAAAAAGGTCAACTTTAAACTCCTCCTGATCAACAATCGAAATCGTAAATTTACTTGGATCATTTATGAAATCACCGTCGTTTAGATTTATTGAAGAAATAATACCCGATATAGGGGCCTTCATAAATTGTTTATTACTTTGAATTTGTTCAATTTTATACCTCAATGCTTGTGCTTCCATACCTAGTTTTTTCTGTCGCATTTCATTTTTTGATATGAAATTTTTCATCGCAAGCTTTTTCGTCATACTAAACTCAGCGTTCTTTAATTTAAGCTCTATAGCAGCTAACTTCTTTTTTTCATTTTGAAGTTCAGACTCAAACTCTACAATAACTTCACCAACTTCTACGTAATCACCAACTTTTACTCTTACCTCCCTTACAGTTAACTCACGACTTGGCTTAAGGTTTACCTGTTTCCAAGGTTTTAAGTTTCCATAAGTTGTAAAATATTTTTTTATGTCTCTTAATCCTAAAACATCAGTATGAACTGGAAGACCTTTCTTCTTTCCTTCCTCTTCTAATTCACCTTCATTCTCACCTGTTTTAGCTGTATTTCCATCAGAAGCAGGCTGCCTTGCTTTTTTACCCATTAATTCTTTTGCATAAACAATGGCCTTATCTTTGGCCACAAAAATTTTCGACTTTAGCTTGTCAATACCAACGGTCTCATTAACACCAACTGCCGAAAAAAAACCTAGAAAAAAAATTGAAAAAAGTAAAAGAAAATTTTTCATTTTGCACTCTTGGTTTCAGTCTTAATTATAAGATTTTACCTTATTACCGACCTTAGCGGTTGGTTTTATTTTTTTCTAAAGAAGATATTGTTTTTATTTAGATATAAAATAAATAATGGTTAAGAAAAGAATTAAGTACCGTCAAAAAGGTTTTAATCTCTCCAAATTTTATTTGTTTTAATAAGGTAATCATTGACGTAAAAATAATCTATTTTGCTTTTTAACTCACTAAATATTTTATGAATATTTTTCCAATTTTTTCTGAGAGACAAAAGATTTTGTTTTTCCAATGAGTCCTTTTCAATATTAAATAAATACTCTTGCCCTGTTTTTTCATGAAATACATATTTAAAAGGAAATTTTATTATTGAAAGGTACTTCCCTGAATAAGGTTGAATAAGAAACTGATAGGACTCTTCTTTTTTGAGAATAGATTGGCCTTGAAAACTATTTGAAGTTTGAACTCCTATCAAATCTAAAAGGGTCGGAGCAATATCAACTTGTGAGTAACTCATTTTTTTAATTCGTGTGGATTCTAAATTTCCTTCAGCAAGCATTAAAAATGGAACTTTAAAAAACTCATTATAAAACCCAGACTCGTTATAATAAACGTTATGTTCACCAACAGGAAAACTATGATCACCTGTAATAATGACCACAGAGTTCTTCAAAAACTCTCTTTTTTTTAATTCCCGGAAAAAAGTTTGAAGGTAATGATCTACGATGCGAATTGAATTAGCATAACTTTGTTTTTTATTTTGTTTGCCTTTATACATAAGTCTTTGACTTTTAGGAACTTTATCAAAGGTCATATGACTTGAAATTCCTTGTAAAGTTACAAAGAATCTTTCCTTATTATCTTTTTTTAGTTTATCTATTTTTTTAAAAACACTTCTGTAAAGCAAGTCATCCTGAGGCCCCCACCCCCAGATATTTTCTTTCCTTTCTTTTTCAGTTAGACTTTTTTCATCAAGGGCCTCCACGTAATCAAAATGATTATTTTTTAAAAAGTTCCCTGTGTTATCAAAATTTATATCTCTATAACTTTGGTAGAAAATGTTCGTATAGCCTCTTTCTTTTAGAACCTCAGGGAGACAACGAAAGTTTGTTTCAAAATGTTTCTCAAAAACTTTTCCATCTGTTTTAGGTACAATTGAACACAAAATAGAAAATATTCCTTTTGCCGTTTGAATAGAATGACCGTAAAAGTTTTCGACATAAAGACCTTTACCAATTAAAGAATTAAAAAATGGAGTATATTCTGCTCCTTTTTCGTTTTTTCTTTCTACAAAATTAGCATTGAAAGATTCAATTGGAAGAATGAAAATATTAGGAAGATCTTTTATATCCCCTTTTGTCTCCATTTTTTTCATAAAAGGGTATTCTTTTTTTAATAAAGACCTTCCATAATTTCCTAATTCAACCGGATTATAAAAGTAACGGAAAATATCTTTAAATATAATTGAAACTTCATCATAACGATTATAAGGAGATAAACAAAGGATCCCATATATCAATAAAATGAAAAAAGGTTTCTTTCGATTAACGTTATCGGTTTTACAAATTTCTTTATTTTTAAAAGCTCCAAAATAAATAGAAGAAAAAATGAGAGAGAAAATTAAAATAAGGTCTAAAAGCTTAAAACGCGAAGAAATAATATCTGCACTCTCTCTATAAAAAAGAATATTAAGATTATCCATAAAAAGCTTGAAGTCGAAACTATTTTCAACTCTCAGGTGGTAGACAAAAAATAAGACATAAAATAAGTAAAATATAGATAAAGCGACTTTCTTTCCCAAACTTTCTTTAAAAAGAGAGCAAATTAACTTTATCATCAATACAACAGTGGCACCCCCACAAAGAAGGGAAAGAATATTTGAAAAAGTCCAAAATCGGGTTCCAATACTAATGCAGAGTAAGACTGCAAAAACAGCATATGCGAAGAAGGAGGCCCACAAGGTTTTACGCAACATTTTTAATCCCTTTTAATAATCTTTACCCTGAAGGGATTATTATACTCACTTTTTTATGAAACTGACCACTATAGTCAGGTCTTCATAATAGTTGATTGATTAAGTCATCTACACTACTTTGATCGACGAAATCTTTTCTTTCAAAGGCCAACTCTCTATTGGTATCTCCTATACGCCTTATAAGGCGCTTAACCATATCCATTAAGATTACAAGCGCTGCATCGCTGTGAGAGTTTAAAAACGCCAAAAAGTCTAACCTATCAAATTTGAGAGCTTTAACATCACTCTCCGCAATAACATTGGCCGTTCTTTTCTCTTCTTCAAAAATACTGGCCTCCCCAAAGATTTCAGGAGATGAAATCATCGTAATAAAAATATCTGGACCACCTTCTTTTTCATTAGGTTTTGTAACCTTCACCTGGCCGGAGCTCAAAAAATAAAAATCATTGGCCTCATCTCCATCTTTGACAATCGTTTCCCCTGCCTTAAAGTTCTCTTCTACAAGCAAGTCGGCCAAATCAAAAAGGTCTTTTATATTCAATCCCTGAAAAGTTTCACTCGCCTGTAAATAGGTCATTCTTTTTTCTACAAGACCAACTTTTTCGTCAGTTTCCTTTTTCACATCTTTCAAAACTTCTGGCGCCAAGATCTCTTTTTCTAAAAGAACCTTTTCAGCTGCAGGAAGGTTATCCAATATTTCATCTTTAACCTTTTTAAGCTGTTCTTTTGAGATCATTTTATTATGCAATGCGATCTCCTCAACAGAGACACCTTTAAAGTGATATTTCAGCTTTAAAATTTGAAGAAGTTGATGCTGATCAATAATACCAAGCTTTAATGCCATCTCTTCAAAAATTGGCCCTTTCTTGATCCTCTCCACCATAAAATCTAACGCCTGCTCTTTGTTTATGATTTTTTTCTCCAAAAGAAGTTTTTCCATATAAAAAGTTTTTCTCATTTCATATCCTTAATTTGTAATAATTCGACCTTCCATTATTTTAGATCAAGTTTATTACTAATTCTTTAAAATTAATTAATAGGTTTTATACCTGAAATTGTTTCCAAATTAAGATAAAAAATCAAATCTGATACGTGACGTTTCATCTCACTATCACTAATATTTACAAAACCAATACGCATTTTAAAGGGAAAGTTATGAAATCGATTTTTTTCCTCCTGTCACTTTATTTTTTTCCCGCTTTCGCAGCTCCCCCATCTTACCTTAAAAATATAGAGTCTGACCTACAAGGCCGCGATGTAAAAATATCTGAAAAGGCTCAAACGAGCTCAAAAATAGAAAAAATTAAAGACTATCTTTTTGGACCTGATTGGGATTTAACCTTCAATTATCCTGAAATTAACCTCGGTGACAATGCTGGCCTGAACCTTGGCTATAATTACAAAACATCTTACGACGGTCACACTTTCATTCGAACAGATACCATAAAAATGGGAATTAACATTAACCCTGGGGACCTTTTTAATGGACTTCCAATTTTTATCAAAGTTTCTGATCAGGCCAATTTAATATATAAAAGAAGATTTTCCTCAAAAAAAGAAGCAAAGGAAGCTGGTGCTATTCTAAGACCCTATTTCCCTTCAAAAGCAAACGTGGCCATCAAAAATATGAGACCTGGTGACATTTTTAGTTTTCCAACAACATTACATATTGCTCTTGGGTCAAGTTTAAATCAAATTTTTCCACCAACCCCATTTATGGCAGGTCTGAAGGGTGAATTTTTTATTACAGGGCAATTTATCGTCCATATCATCGCATTAACCGAAAATCGCTTTCGATTAAAGATAGAGTCTATTTCCGATAAGGGCATTTCAGCTGGAGGGTATATCGTTCAAAACTATGTTCTTACAAATGTTAAAATTATTGATGGAGTCGTGAAAGATGTTCTCTATTTTGATTTGGCCAGTGTTGGACTATCTTACAAAAAAAGACACCAATTTTTAATTGACTACGTTTTTAACTTCAACGTTCCAAAGGCCCGTCAAGCCTACAATCAAATAATGAACACGGCCCTGGCCTTTAAAGTCAAAAGACATTTTAACCCTTTCAAAGGCAAAGTTAAAAGTAACAAATACCTAATTTCAAGTTTAAAAACTGCTGATCAAATGGCCCTAGAGGACAAAAATAGACCCATTGAAAAAAAACGTATCATAAGAGTGTTTAAGGGGAGTATAGATTCACATACGACAAGCATGTATCTTCGCCTGAGTGCCTTTATTGCTTCAAGTACACTTACCTCAATTTATTCAAGACAAACTATTACTTCCCTGGATGAAAACAATAACAGAGAGAAATACTTTTTCCCTACCTACATGAGTATAAAAAGAAGCGGGCTTATATTAGGAAAGCTATCAAAGTTTAAATTTTTCTTGTTATCTTCTCTTTATAAACTAGATAAACAGAATAATATTTCTGATTTTAATAGTTTTGGTACCCTTTATTTCAATAGAGACTTTAGTTATTCCAAAAAGGACCTATCCAAGTTCCAAAATCACCTCAAATTAAATATTCCCGAACATATTTACCAATCTATCACCTGGCCTTCCTACTTAAAATCTCTAGAAAGAAAAAACCGTGACCCGCTAAAAAATTCTCTTGCCATGTTTCAAATTCTTCTCAGTAAAGACATTTTCGAAATTTTGGAAGGCATTGATTACACGACACTCCGCTATCAGTATAAAAAATACAGTAAAGGCCTCAAAAACAGAGGCCTTCTTAAAGCACCTAAGTTTTCAAAAGTTTTTCTACAAAACAGAATCAGTATAAGAAGAATGCTAAAAAGACTAGAGGCCATCTTCAACGCCAGGCAAAATCATTTTGACTCTACTCCTGATGTACAAACTCATATCAAAAAATTCATGGGACTGAGAAGCTCTCCACTCTTTAAAAACTTAGGTGTTGGCTTTATGCTTTACCTTCTCAAAAATAAAGAACTAAAGGACTTGGTCAACATATTTATTTTACTTAACTCAGAAGGAGAAAAGGGTTTTAGTCACCTTTTTGGAGACTCTTCTAAACACCACCTATTTAAAACAATGAGGGCCGTTCAACTCTCTCCCTCTATACAGCCCTATAATTACAAAAGGATTACTTATCCCAAGTAAATTCTATTGACCCTCACCCCCAAATAATTCAATTTTTTTTTATCTATTTCTCATTATATTTTTTAATTTTTCCGAAGAATTCCACAGAGTTGAGTAGTTTAACATACAGGATAGCCACGATGAAAATTTTACTCATTGAAGATTCCATTGATTTTTTGAACAAGATGAAAAGTTTTCTTGAAGACATGGAGTATGAAGTCGTTACTGCGATGGATGGTCTCGAGGGAATAGAAATGCTCAAAAAACATCCAGACCTTGTTCTCATCATCTCTGATGTTAACATGCCTAATCTTGATGGAATATCAATGTGCAAGAGAATTAGGAAAGAACAGCTTCAATCCCCACCTATCATGATGGTAACCACTGAAGGGAGTAAGAAGCTAAGAAAAGAAGGCGAAGAGGTAGGGGTTAATTATTGGCTTATTAAACCTGTTCCTCAAAAAATGCTTATTAGTATGGTAGAGAAAATATTAAACCAAGAAAAATCTTAGGGTTAGCTTTAATTGATGCAAACTAAAAGAAAAACTTCGATTGCAACTAGACTTATTGGGTACATTGTACCTGCTAATATTCTTGTGGCATTGGGCTTTTCTTTCTTCTATCTCTACCAAGATTACCAGGAAAAGAAAAAAGAAATTAATGAAACAATCAAAAAAATAGAAAAGCAAAGTCTACCCTCCCTTGCCCGTTCTCTTTTTGATGAAGATGATGATCAAATTAAAGCAAGCCTTCAAGGTATTATGGGCAATAGAGATATTGTTTATCTCGAGCTGACAAGAGTTTATGAAGGAATTGCGGATAAAAAGCCAGAACATAAGTTAGGCGTTTTTCAAAAAGATAATGTTCTTATAGATAAAGTCGACATCGTTTATACAACTGATGAAACCAGTTCTCAGGTACTCTTTACAGGCTCAAAAAAAGGAACCGTCGTCGGAAAGCTTACTATCGTAGCAAGTCTTTCTGGAATACTCCAATTTATTAAAACTCAACTTCAATTTGTGACATTTATTCAAATTTTGCAATTCATAATTGTCACTATCATTATTTATACTCTTTTTAACAGGTTAGTATCAAGACACCTTGCTAGTATGTCTCGATATGCTGAAGCACTCGATCTCGAAAATATCCCACAGGAGGTTTTAAAACTTGAGAGGAAAGACCAATTTAAAAGTGATGAACTAGAAGATATGCTCAATTCTTTCAATAAGATGAAAAGCAATTTAAGGGAATCCCACCTTCAACTTAAAGATTATGCCCAAAACTTAGAAACCAAAGTAACTATTGCAACTGCAGAATTTTTTGAAGAAAAAAATAAAACAGAATCTCTTCTAAACAATATGAAACAAGCAATTTTTGCTGTAAACCAAAATGGTGAAGTCATTGCACCTGTCTCTCATTTCACAAAAGATGTCTTTGGAGAAGATGTAACAGGTAAGGATATCTTTCAGACACTTTATAAAGACCTAGACAGAAAAAGTGAAGCCTACTCTAACATTCAAAGTGTTTTTGCCATGATCTTTGGAAAGGATAAAATTCAATTTGAAATAACTGATTATTTTCTACCCAAGAAAATAATCTACAGAGCATTTAATGCCTCGAGAGATAAATATGAACATAAAATGTTAAGAGTTTCAAATGGTGCACTTTGGGACGACCAGGGTCTTTTGATCAACCTTCTCTATGTTATAGAAGACACGACAGAAACTGAAAAACTTACAAGCGAACTTCAAATCAAAGCAGAAAAGAACGAAAAGAATATTTCTCTCATTACTGAAATGGTACATCTTGAATCGGATGAAGTTTCATCCTTCATAAAAGGGTCCATGAATTTAATTCAAAACTCTATTCAATTGAAAAAAGTCAGAACACTAAGCGAAAAAGAAAAAGAGGAAGTTTTTAGATATCTTCACACACTTAAAGGTAATGCAAGGGCCTATAATTTTTATTATTTATCAAATCTTGTTCATCTTGCCGAAGGTAAATGGAAAGAAATCTCAGGCAAGGAAGAAGATGCTCGCCCTGATGAGCACCTTTCGTTAGAAGAAGAAGACTTTATTGAAAGTCTTTATCTTATTGTTCAAGAGATTAACGATTATAGCAATATAGCAGAAAAGATTTTTAGAATTAAAAATATATTAGATGATAATTCCTCAGATGTTTTGACAGAAAAAGTTACCGAAATGGAAAACATAATTGAAAGAAATTTTTCATGTCCTCCTCATCTTTTGTCATCTCAAAAAACAATGAAGTCGAAACGAAAGCTTTTTGAAGAAATAAAAAGGAATCGGCCTGGCAAAGGAATGATTGACCAACTTATCTCTAATAGCCGGATAATAAAAGGTTATTTTAACTCACATACTTCTTTAAAAGAAAAAATCGAGCCAATTTTTCTTTTCGAAAAAACATTAAGGTCACCAAATGCTCTCGAACTAAAAGATTTAGAATTTTTATCAAAAAACTTCATTGACAATTTTTTAAATATAAAAACCTCGGCGGCCCATTTTTTAAAAGAGAGGAAATTAAACGAACTGGAGCCTTATGATTTAGATGAATGGCTACCTATTTTTAGAAACCTTTTTAAAATTACAATTATTTTAAAAAGTGATATTCCTCAACCAGATAATAAAGAGGTTATTAATCTTATCAATCTATTCATCTCTGATTCTGAAAACGTAAAGAACCAGTTATTTGTAAAATTAGGAAACGATTTAATTGAGATTCTCAATAAGGTTGAAGCTGAAAAACCATTTAAGGCACACTTTGATTACATACTATCACACCTATGGTCATTTTTCGCCCTTATTTCCAAGCTTGAAAACAGCCCGCTTGGAGGAAGAGACCAGGAAGTTTTAATAGAAACCTTTATTAAGATTGAACGTGCAGCAAAATTAGAACCGGCCTCTACCAATAAACATATCGAAGACCTTGTACCAAGCCTAAAAAATTCGTTCATATTTAGAATACTAAAAATGGCCATAGAAGAAAATCAATCACTGACCCTCTTTTTTGAATTAATAAAACAATTAATTCCAAGTTCCGCAGAAAACCTCTTCAAGGCCTTCTTTTTCCCGTTAGGTTCAAAACCTAATATTGGTAAGGTTCTTGATGAATTAAATAAAAGAAACTTTTCCGATGCTCCCGGTGAAGAGTTAATGACCTTAATGAGTCAGGGAGACCCTTTGGCCGAATTTCTTCACACAATTTTTGCCGATTTACCCTACTATAATTACCTCCAATACTTTCAGGCCTATAGTTTTCTCAAATCATTCAAGCAAAGAGAAAGAGTTGATGAACAATCATATCTAAAGTCAAAAACTTTCCCTGTTGTTACGAGAAACATAGAAGGCCTAGAGTCTCTCATGAAGGATATTGGTCTCTCTCCAACTAAAAATGACCTCAAAAAAATTCAAAATGCTATTCAAAAATTACGCTATCTCCCAATAGTCCCAAGTCTTAATAAGTTAAAATCAATGGTTAATGAGATATCAGATAGAATTGGAAAAAGTGTCGATTTAAAAATCGATGTACCAGACATAACAATGGATAAAGATAACTTTCAAAAGCTACAAGAGGCCATCATTCAACTGTTAAGAAATGCTATTGACCATGGTATTGAACCTCCTCAAGATAGGATAGATGTAGGAAAAACGGCCCGTGGAATTATAGAAATTAAATGCTCTGAAAATAAAGATGGGTCTCTTAACTTCATAGTTAAAGATGACGGGCAAGGACTAAACCCTGACAACGTTGCCAATAAGGCAATTTCAAATGGTCTTGTCACCAGAGAAAAAATTAAAAAAATGCGACTAAAAGAAAAACTAGATCTCATTTTCCTTTCCTCCTTAAGCCTTAAAAAAACTCCTGATGAAATTTCTGGTCAAGGATTTGGCCTGGATATCGTTAAAAAGAATATTGAAGAAATCGGTGGAACTATTACTGTGGAATCATCTTCCAAAAAAGGCACCCAATTTATCATTGCCATTAAATAAACCTGCCCTCAAAGTATAATGTAAAAAAATAAAATATATTACAAACACAGGACAGGACAGGAAAATGGTTAAAAAATACCCTAAGATTGAAGTCTGGGGTCCAAAAAAGTCGAGAACGTTTCGCGTTCTTTGGGCCTTAGAAGAGCTCCAGGTTCCCTATATCCACCATCATATCGATTTTAAGAAAAAAGAAAATAAGACTGATCTTTTTTTAGCTATGAATCCATTCTCAAAAGTTCCTGTTCTCAAATTTGGAGAAACGACTCTTTTCGAATCTGGAGCAATCGTTGAGTTTTTGGCCGCTCAATTTCCTGAAAAAAACCTGGCGCCTCCTTCTCAATCTTCTCTTTATGCAAAATATCTCCAGTGGAATTATTTTGCTATGACAGAACTTGAACAACCTCTTTGGAGTATGGCCAAACACAAATTTGCTTTGCCTTTTGAATACAGAGTTTCAGGGATGGATAAAACCGCACTTTTTGAGTTTGATAAAGCACTCGAGGTCATAGAAAAAGAAATGTTCGATAAAACCTACCTTCTTGGGGAAAACTTTTATGGGTGCGATATTCTTATTGGCCATACTCTTCAGTGGGCACGATCGGCAAAATTCTTAGATGAATCACACCCCTACACTTTGAATTATATGAAACGTCTCAATAAAAGAAATTCTATTGATAAACTAAGGGCCTAAGCTAAAGCTTTGTATTTTTAATGCCGAACAGGTTACTGAAAATAAGGAGTATTACTATGTTTTTTTTATGCATTTTTTTACCTCCCATCGCAGCTTTATTATCTGGAGGTTTTTTATCTTTTCTTTTAAATATTTTACTTAGCTGTCTTGGCTGGATTCCTGGAGTCATCCATGCCTTTATGGTAGTAAATAACAATAAGGCCGAGGAAAGAAACCAAGAGCAAATTGCAGCAATAAAAGAACAAACCGAGGCATTAAAAAGCAAAGAAGAAAAACCCGAAGAAAGTTAATTTTTTTGTAGGCCCAGTGGACCTGCTTTGCACCATAGAACCTACCTTTGCACCAGATCTGCACCACCGCAGAAAATATTGTTTAAAATTAAACTGGTTATATGTAGTGAGAAAGCATTACTTTCTCCAAAATAGGTTTCTAAAAATGAAGATTTTGATCGTTGACCAATCAATTAACACAAGAGAAAAGCTTAACGACCTCTTAAATAATGAAGGATATGAAGTTTACCTTGCCCAAAATGTGACCGATGCATTGAGTACTCTTAAAAAGGTTAAAGACATTAGTGTTGTTCTTTCTGATCTCACTATGCCCGAAATGGATGCAATGACTTTTATAAAGATCGTGCGAAAAAATAGCAAAAACAAAGACTTATCAATTCTTATTCAATTTTGTGCCAATGAATGTATAAAAGAACTAAAAGAAAGTGGTAAAGACCTCGGTGTCACAGCATGGATCCCTAAGCCCTTAAAAAAAGAAGCCCTACTTGGCGCTGTAGAAAAAGTGATTGGACGGCTTACAAATAATTACGCCCGAAAAACTGCCTAATTAAACTAGAAAACAAATTTTTGGTAACTTATCCAGATAAAGGTTATTAAATTTAACCAAAAGGGTGATATTTTTGTGCGGAAACCCTCTAAAAAAACTGCACTACCCTTGCACCAAAAGCTTTTTTCTCGCACCATTTTTGCACTAAAGAAAAACCTATACAAAAAAGCTAATATACATTTAAGGAGAAACGTTATGAAAGTACTAGAGGATTATTTTAACCTAAAAGGTATTTCCGAAATAGACTACGGCATCGCCTACAATATTGAAGAAATAAACGAAGTGAAATATTGGGATAAAAATGGCCAAGAAGTCATTTTAAAAGAGATTCCCGAAGGGATGGAATCTGGAATCTTTTGTTTTAAATTTCAAAATGGAGAAATTAGATCCCTTTAAGAATTTCAGGCCGACTTCTTCAATTTCAAAAATGACTTGATATAATCCTTATAAGTCTTTTCCAGATCCTCAAATGAGTCATTAAACTCAAAGTCAGGGTCTAAAATATTTTTAGTTTCAATAGTATCGTGATTGTTGAGAACAACAAACTTTTGCTTTTTAAGAGAAATTGATGAATGAATATCATTTTTTAGCTTCTGAAACTCCCTTTCATCATGGGCCCCTTTTCTCTCCAAAATCAAAAGAATAAATGGAGGGTCTATCTTATTGATAACTTCGATAACTTCTTCCTTAAGAAGAGAGTCTTTAATAGAATTTGTTTCAATATTATAATGTTTTGCAAGCAAAGAGGCCAAGGGCGCTCCCACAGAGTTAAAAGAAGGAAACACCTCCATTACTACTGGACCTTTAACTGGATTTTCCTGGACCCCAGGGTTTATTAAATCAAATTCATTTATCTTTTTTGAAATAAAGTGTTTTAAATAATTGGCATCAATTCGCTCCAATTTTTTCCAAACGTCTTTTTCATTCATAAAATCCAGCAAGGGAGCAATTAAACTTAAAGTTAGCTCCCTTTTATCAAAAAGGGCCCCTATTTTAGAAAAGTCTCTTGTAAAGAGTTCTAAATTACGTATTTCAATAAAATAAAGCAGAGATTTTAATACGTCTCTCTTTTCCATTAAGTCATTATTATTTTGAATATTCGAAATATTACTCTCTTTAAGAGCAATTTCTTTTTCCTTTAACTCCAAGTCGCTGCACTTAACCAGTTGTCCTATTTTTTCTCCCTTTTCTATAAGAAACCTAAAAACAGCAAAACGATCAAGGTCGGCACCTGAATAGCGATATTCACCCTTAGAGTCCTTAAATTCTCCTTTTAGGCCATACCTTTTTGTCCAACTTCTTAAAGTCTCTATTTTTAGCCCGGTTTTTTGGGCAATTTGTTGGAGGTTATACTGCTTTTTTGTCTTCCCGAAACGCTCTTTTTCCGTGATGTCTTCAAAGGTCAGCATTATGCTTGTAAGCTCCTCACCATTCCATAGGGGTGTATAAATAATATTAAGAACTTTTTCTTCATTTTCAGGCCCATCGTAGCTTATTTTTTTGGGAAACTCCGAAGATTTTGCAATCCACCCAATTTTTGAATCATCATAGGACATTAATAAGTTTTGCTTAATTCTCTCAATATCCTCTTGCCCTAAAGATGTTCTTTTTAAAACCACATCTTCTAAATATTTTCCGGTAGGGTCTTCACCAAAAATAACACGCGAATGCTCTGAAACTGGTGGCTTTATCAGGCCATTCTCATCTATACAGAAGATGGCCTGATTAATATTGTTAAGAAGTGCTCTCGTATCACCTAAATACTTTAAAAGAACTTTTTCAAAAAACCTCATTTTGAGATGATATTTTACCTTAAAGAGGAATTCATCCCTATCAAAAGGTTTATGGATATAATCAGCACAGCCTAGAGATAAACCCTCTAAACGATTCGCCCTTTGTTGATCGGCCGTTAAAAAGACAACTGTAGAAAACTCTAAAACTCCAATATCCTTCAATTTTTTAAGGGTTTCCAGACCATCCATGCCCGGCATATTAAGATCTAAAAGAATAAGATCCGGCCTATAATCTAAAGCAACTTCCAAGGCCTTCTGACCACTTAAACAGGCAGAAAGCCTCACCCAATCGTATTCACTAAAAAGGGTTCCAACCATTTGAATATTTCGTTCTTTATCATCTACAACCAAGACCTTAGCGCTACCGCATTTCTCAACCATGTCTGAAAATGTAAGCCCAGAACGAAAGCTTTTATATTCCATCTATTAAATACTCCTCAGGCATTGTTTCGGACAAAAACCCTAAAATATTAAGTCTCATACTGAATAAATATTATTTATACTTTTTAATCAGAAGGGTTCATAGGCCAAATAAACCTTTTTCTATCGATAAATTTTAACCCCATTATGGACCTTTTTTGAACTTTGTTAAGAATTCTTGAACTTAACTTGAACCATAGAAGAAAAAAAGAAAGGGAATTAATATTAATTTAGGTGGTAATAGATGAAAAGATTAGGTGAATATTTTAAATCAAATGGCATAACAGGGGTAAAATTCGGAATTGTTTACAATTTAGATTCTACTTGTGAGATTAAGTATTGGAACGAGAATGGTTCAATAACTACAATTGAAGAAAAACCTTTTGGATTGGAAAAAGGTGTCTTTTGCTTTAGAAATGTTAATGGTCATCCAACTTTAATTGAAAAATAAGTTTTGGATAAAATGATTTAAGTTTATGTAGGTAAAAATTTGAAAATACTCGTTGTTGATGACTCAGAAACAGTACGAATCAGTTTTAAAAACTTTTTAGAAGGTCATGATTTCAAAATTTATGAAGCCGATTCAGGACTTTCTGCTCTTGAGGTTCTCAAAAATAACAATGAAATCAAGATTATCGTTTCTGATTTAAACATGCCTGAAATGGATGGCATGGAGTTTATTGAACGTGCGAGAAAAATAAAGGAGTTCACTGATACCCCAGTTTTAATTTGTACAACAGAAGTCTGCGAAAACTTAAAAATGAGGGCGAAAGACCTCGGCGTAAGAGCATGGATGCAAAAACCCGTAAAATTACCAAAAATATTGGGTGTATTAAACATGCTCTTAGAAAAATTATAAATAACCGAAAGTTTTTTTTAAAATATCAAGACGCTTTATCTTGTCTCTCATAAACTTCAATTTCATGAAGTCCCTCTACTAATTTTTCTTCAATTTGATCCATATCAAATAAAGAGGCACTTTCCTTAAGCTCTATAAGCCATGGTTTTAAATTGGAAAGTTTGGTTTTCTCCACACTTTGACTAAATTTTTCGGCCTGTTCTTCAATATAGCTTATTTCTTTATTCTCATTTCCTCTCTGCATAAAGGCCTTTAGATTATTAATGATTTCAAACTCTAATGGTCCTAATTCTTCCGGCAAATAAAATTTTTCTTTTTTTATTTCTTTAAAACGTTTTTTATTTTCAATTTTTTCATGCTTTAAAAATTTAGAAACTTCATTTACAAAGGTCTCTTGCTCAATGGGTTCTTGTAAAAAACCATCAAAGTTTTTTCCTTCTAACTTATAAGTTGAAATCAAAATTTTAGGAACCTTTTTATTGACATCACCCCATCCTTTAATTTCCTTTCCTTCGCTTGTAAAGACTAATTTTGAATCTACAATGATCAAAGAGGGCATTAAATTCTTACTTTTAGAAACTAATTCAGCATAATTTTTGGCGGTTTCAATCACTAAATCGTAGGAAGAAAAATAAGCTTTAAAAAGAGCAAGGTTCATAGGTTCTTCATCTGCGATCAAAATAAGGTCGCCAAAAAACCTACAAGAAGGACCTATCCCGATTTCTTCATTTCCCTCGACGACTAGAACGTTCTTAATTGTTACCGTAAAGGTTGTTCCTTTTCCGATTTTAGAAACGACCTCTACTTCTCCCCCCATTTTCTCCAAGATTTGCTTAGTAATATAAAGACCTAAACCAGTTCCTTTTTCTTTTATAGACCCCGGTTCGTGAACCTGAGAAAACGTTTTAAAAAGATCGTTTATTTTTTTTTCTTCTATTCCTTTCCCACTATCTTCAATTTTAAAAATGAGATCAACCTTACTTTTGTTTTCGTAAAAACGGGTTTTTGCTATGACCCCAACGTGTCCGCTTTTGGTGAATTTAATAGAGTTCCCTAAAATATTGTCAAAAACTTGCTTCAAACGATATTCATCACTAACAATCCACTTGGGAAAATCCACAGGCAAATCGAGAAAAAACATAACCCCCTTTTTAACGCACTCATTGGTGTAATAAGTTGTTAAATCTTTTAACAATTTGGAAAGAGGCATTTTCTTTTTAACAACATTAAACTCATCAAGGTCAATCACAGTGAAGTCATGAATAGAGTTAACCAAATTTAAAAGAGACTTCCCACTTGAGTTAATTGAGTTGAGAAAATTTTCATCCTCTTCTGATTTACTTTTCTTTAACAAAATGTTTGAAAAACCCATAATGGCATTCAAAGGAGTCCGAAATTCATGACTTAGCTTGGCAAAAAAGAGAGATCTTCTTTTTTGCATTTTTTCCAATGTCTCATTACTTTTTATAAGCTCCAGGGTTTTTCCTTCAATCATTTTAATTAAATTTTCTTTAATATTAGTTAATCTATAATTAGCCCTCTTAAGTTCCTCGGCAGACTTAACCTGCGCATTATAAGTTTTTTCAAAGCTCATTGTTGACGCTGCCAAAGAAGTCTTTGTAAGAGAAAGTTCTTTTTGCAGTTTGTCTATTTCATCTAAATAAAGAGTTTCCTTTTCCTGGTCTAGGGTCTTTTTAGACCCCTCTTCAGAAAGCCTAACTGCAGACAACTGATGCTTTTCCCTTATCTCCTCAGCACGCCTTCTAACCTCATTAATCTCTTCCGTCGCTTCCACCTGCCCCAAAAACTTTCCAACTTCCCCCCTTTTC
>JAOMEV010000034.1 GCA_028346125.1 Bacteriovoracales bacterium
TTTTTTTAAAACTTCCCCTAACAATTTTTGTTTACCCCCAAAATAATAATTAATAGCGGCCAAATTAACATCAGCTTTCGATGCTATCTGACGAACGGAGATGTTGTCGTAACCAATATCAAAAAATAATTCCTCAGCTGCTTTAAGAACTTTTTCTCTTGTTTTTTCTTCCTTTGAAGTCATTAATCACTTTACCTTGTTTGGAGATTGATTCTTTTTTCAGTATTCCATTAAATGGTCATAATTAGCAAATTATACTGAAAAATAAAAACTGTTCTAAAGGTTTTCGCTGCATTAGTGCAGGAATTGATTAGATTAAAGCTTTTGGCCTATAACAAACCAACGAAGTCAGGGCCAACTGGTCTGTCTTATATCAGTCTTAGTTTGTAGGTTTTTTATTTGTCCATAATTCTGACAATTCTTTTGAACCAGGTCCTCTGCCTTTTATTACTATGCAGAACAGAGCTTAAGAGTCGGGTATCTCTAAGGTGCACTCACTTATGTTTGTTGAAAAATATTCGATAAATGTGTTGTCGAGAGTTGAGAAAAGAGTGTTTGTTTTTCTTAACCTTGTAACAGATAATATATTTTTGTGATAAAAATGTTAATTTTTTTTCTTTAGTACAGGAGTTTTGTTGGGGCATCGATACTTATCCTTATACGAAGAGGGAGAGGAAACAGGATTTTTTAAAAATTACGAAATAACTGTTTCGTGGGGGGCCCTTCCTGGAGAGAAGAGTAAGGCCATTTGGGAATTGGTTAATAGGGTGAAGAGTGACCTTCCTTTAGTAGAGGGGTGGGCCGGGTCATTTTGTTATGTTTCCGATGTGGATCATAGGTCTCAGGAAGATATCATCATTGTGTTTGTTGTGCATGCGCTTAATGAATCAGACTTTCCTAAGATAACCGATTGCTTTAAATCAAACTTTGTTAATACAGGAAGCTTGTCTGGTAGGTTCATTTTGGATCTTAAAGTAAAAAAAGAAAGCTTAAGCCCGCCAATTGGAAAGAGCTCCCATAAAGAAGAAACGAGTCACTCTACTGGATGGATCAAAAAAGCATTAATTTTTACAGTTGGTTTTTTTCTTGTGGCCGCAATAGTTAAAATAATACAACTTTATTTTTTATGAATCAGTCCTAAAGTATCTATTTCTAGGGTTTAAAAAAGGGTGTTTTTAACCTTTAATTCCCTAGTGATCTCCACCAAGGCTCGTTTTTAATAGGTTTACCATAATTAAAAGTTTCACCAATTTTAGGCGTAACGATTTTAATATTATTCTTTTTTGCTGAAGCAAGGGTTCTTTCAATGGGTTCATCCCAAGGGTGGTAAGAGAGCTGAAAGACTCCCCAATGAATGGGTAGCATGACTTTGGCCCCAATATCTTTATGAGATTTTACGGAATTTTCAGGAACCATGTGGATGTCTTGCCAACCAAGGTCAATCCCATAGTCACCTACTTTTATTAAGCTTAAATCAATGCCAGGAAAGCTTTTTCCAATTTTTGTGAAATGGGGAGAATAACCAGAGTCTCCACTATGAAAAACTGAATGTTTGGGTCCTTTGACAACCCATGAAGTCCAAAGGCTAACATTGCTTACAGATTTTCTGCCCGAGTAGTGCCGTGCCTCTGTGCAATTAATGGTTAAATTTTTAAAATTGATTGAGTCTCCCCAGTCTAGCTCATTGATTTTATTTGGTTTAATTTTCCACTTTTCTAAATGAGCACCAACTCCTAAGCCGACGTAGAAATGGGCCCCATGTTTATTAAGATATTGGACTGTTTTCATATCCAAGTGGTCAAAATGATCATGGGTAATAATGACGACATCTATTTTAGGAAGCTCCTCTAGCTTTAATGGAGAAGGATTCATTCGTTTAGGTGCCACGGTCTTAACTGGGAATGCAGTATCAGATAGCATGGGATCAAAAAAGACTCTATAACCATCAATTTCGATAAGAACACTGGCATGCCCAAACCATACGGCCCTTAAACCTGAAGGAATAGTTTCACTAAACTTAGGCTTTATCAGCGGGAAAGGTCCAGGAGGAATTCTTTTTTGATCTCCCAACATATCTTTTATATTGACCCAAAAGTCGTAATCTCTTTTTTTAACGGTATTGTGAAAATGACCGCCTCTAAAGTTTGATGAGCTCCGTAAAATATCGCCTCTTTCTTTTAAAGGATTGCCACCAAATTCTGGATCTTGAAGAATTAATTTAACTGTGATGAATAATGCGAGAATAATAAATATAAAAAATGATCCGGCCATAATAAAAAGCTTTTTCATATTAAGAAACTCCTAATTTAGACAATTTATTTATCGAGCACTTAAAATAAAACCTGAGAAAAGAAATATTCAATATAAAAAAGAATTCTAAAAGGCTTAAAAAAATATGCCTTGGGAGGGTTTGGAGCCTAAATTTTTTTTATGGGTTAGGATTTTGAAAGGTCCCTTTCAAGGGGACCTTTCAAAACACTTATTAAAGAAACATTTCCTGAATAATAGAAGATACTTGTTCTGAAGATGTACCATTAACTTCAGCAGCTTTTTCTAAAAGCTCATTTTTTTCATCTTGATTTTTGGTCATTGCTTCAAGTGCTTGATTAAAATCAACTCCAAGAAGCTCTCTTGAAAAATAATTTTGCTCACTATCTGAAAGAGATCTTTTTGAAGACAAGTTCTGATATTGTGAAACAAGTTTAGCAACTTTCCCTGCTCTTTTTTGAGAAAGACCATATTCAGCTGAAAGTGTATCTGCGAGCTCTTTAGTATTAGTTAACTGAGTTTTAGCACCCATGGATTCAAGGTCTTTACTAGCTTGACCTTTTTCGGAAAAAAGCTCCCCTGAGTCTTTTTCATAGAAAAAATCCCCAACCAAACTTAAGTCACTAACATAAGCATTTTCTACGAAGTCTTGAAGTGCTTGAACTTTTTCATCATTTTCTAGGCCTTCTATGTCTATAAGAAGTTGATCATACCCAGTTAAATCTAATCCAACATATTTATTATCGTCTCTGTAGTTATTAGGCTCAGAAAGACCTAAAACGACTCTATTTTTACCTGAAGTTGGAAAATAATGTTTAATAACCAAAGGATCATAGTCACCACAGTTGTAATCATCGAAACCTGCGTCATAAAGGAAATCCTCCTTGTCGACACCTAAGCTTTCCGCAGTATTCAGAATTTCTTGTAATTGAGTAGAGCCTCTTTTGAAATTACAACCACCAGCACAAAGTGCGACGCAAGCAAGAACTAGTAAGTACTTTCTCATCATTTCTCCTATTTATTTAAGTTTGAAAACAGCGCTGGAATCATATGCTTCAATTAAATAAACCTCAATACTTTTATTAAATATTTAACAAAAACGACTCCAAATGGGTCTCTTGGGTTTGTGGAAAGTTTTAAAATGATAGGAAGTACTTAGTAATAATATATCGTGTTAAGTTTTTAAAATTATATTATAATAACTTCATGATTTTATCTTTTTGGGAAGGTTTTGTTTTACAAGCAAGCCTTATCCTGGCCTTCGGGGCACAAAACCTTTTTGTTCTTGAGTCGGGTCTTAAAAAAGATAACCACTTTATAGTGGCGTTTATTTGCACTCTTTGTGATTTTATTCTTATACTTATTGGCCTCATGGGGTTTAGTTACTTATTCAATAAATTTCCAAACCTCAAGGTAGTCTTTGGGTTATTAGGAGTGGCCTTCCTAACAATCACAGGTCTAAAAAAAATTCTTGCCCAAAAAGTAAGTAATGAGCAAGAAGTGAAATCCAATCCTCCAAAATCCTCAAAACTAAGTACGGTTTTCAAAACACTAGGCTTTAGTCTGCTAAACCCTCTTGTTTATGTAGACACTGTTTTTTTAATAGGAGGAACGGGTGCGAGGTTTGAAAACTTCAATTTTAAAATATCATTTTGGCTTGGGGCCTCACTTTGTTCAGGGCTATGGTTTTTTGGACTTACTTATCTTTCTGGCCAAATGGAATTACTTAGAGACAGGCCTTATTTTTTCGATAAAATTTCCAAAATCTCAGGCATTTTGTTACTTGTTTTTGCTTTAAAGATGACCTACCTATCCTTTTTAAAAGGATCTTAAGAAACCCTGAAAAAGGGTAAAAAAATATTGTTTATAGTTAAACTTTCCTTTCCATAAAATGGGATATCTGTTCAGTTTTTTTTCAACTATTTTCACCTTTTTATGAGTGTAAACTAGACTAGGTATGATTTAGAGTAAATATAAGGAGGTCGTTTTGGAAAATCTAAGGAAAGTGGTCATTTTTTATAAGTTTGAAGAAAGTGAATTGTTACAAGAAATGACCTGTTATGTGAATAAAAAAGGAATGATTGAGAAAGGTTTTGTTGTAGGTAAACTTTATAATTGGAACCGAGATGCGTATTACCAAGGTCATGAGGAAGTCTTTTTTCAATCTAAAGACATCAAAAATTTTCTTTAAACTCTAACAGCAAAAAAAATGCTTTACTCTACACCTTAAAGTAAGTTGAACTACCTTTAATCAGCAAACTGGCACCTATTGTTTCCTTTGTTGACACCAATTTTTAAATAAAAAAAAATAAGGAAAAAAGTCTAGTAATTTAAGACGCTTATATCTTGAAAAATTTAAAGTTATTGGTGCCTAGTTTGCATCAATGACTTTAAAGGAGATATTATGAACTTTAAAAAACTATTAGATAAAACTGTTATCATTTGTTCACTTTTTTCGACTACTATTTATGCGAATAGTGACTCATCATCAATGATCTCAGATGAGCAGGGTGGAATGATTGTTATTGCTCTTGCCATAATTTTTATCCTCTATAAATTAGTAAAATTTGTGTATGGTTTTAAAAATGCTGATAAAGAATTTTATAATGATCAGAATATTAATACTGGACCAATATCCCCATTGGAAATGCTTGATGACCTCTTTCACTTTGGATCATTTCATGACCATGATAAATAAACTTTAAATGTGTTATATAAATACAAAAAAGATTGATAATTATTCCTCAGTAGAAGTTAACAATTTTATGACCCTTAAATTAAAAGATTATTTTTTCAAATCATACCCTGTTTTGGTGTGAATCTTTTGATATGATTAAAATGATGTAATATCTTTTTCAAAAGGATGTAAAAGAATGTTTAAACTCAAAACTTTCTTTTTATTGTTTTTACTATCCTGTCAGATAAAGGCACCTCTTCTTAAAAAGGGTATCGATCGTCCTTCCTATTGGCCAACGGAGGTTTGGAAGCAATCTACTCCAGAAAAGCAGGGGGTTGACTCTAAAAAATTGATTGAAATGATGGAGCTCATTAAAGATAAAGACTATAAAATTGATAGCATCTCGATTATTAGAAATGGGTTTTTAGTGACTGACTATTACAAGTATCCTTTTAAAAAAGGAAAAAAGCATATTATCCATTCTGTTTCAAAAAGTTTTCTTTCGGCCCTTGTTGGAATTGCCATTGATAAAGGGTTCATTAAGAGTGTGAAAACGAAAGTTATAGGTTTTTTTCCAGATAAATTGTCCCCAAACATGGATGAAAATATTAAGGATATCACACTAGAACATTTACTTATGATGGCCTCTGGTCTTAAAACTGAGGATTCTTGGCACCACAAATGGGTGGGACTCAGAAAAATGAAATCCCACGATGATTGGGTTAAATACCTTTTAAACCTTCCAATGGAAAGGGACCCAGGCACAAAGTTTGAGTATAGTAATGGTGTTAGTTATTTAATTTCTGCTATTTTATTTAAATCAACTAAAATGAAGCCTCAGGAATTTGCACAAAAATACCTTTTTGATCCCCTCGGTATCTCGGAGTCTGACATTAGATGGGAACTCGATCCAAGAGGCATTCATATCGGATGGGGTGGAATGCGTATGAGGCCAATAGATATGGCGAAATTTGGACTACTCTACCTTAATAAAGGCATTTGGGAAGGAAAACAAATTGTTTCAAAAAATTGGGTTGAATCTTCAACTAAGAAATATCTGGATTCTGATCTTTACAAAAATTATGGTTATCAATGGTGGAGTGGGCCTGCCTATTTTAATATTGAAAAAGCATGGAGGTTCAAATGGAATTTTGGTTTTAAAAGCGATCCTATCGAAAATTATTATATGGCCGTTGGTTTTATGGGACAGTTTATTTATGTAATCCCCGATAGAAATATGGTAGTTGTTTTTACAAGTCATTTAGAAGACTCCGAGAATTTTATACCTAAGGCCCTTCTTGACGAATACATACTTCCTGCTGTCATTTCCAACACTTTCATCAAAGAAGAAAAGAATGTGACCGAAAAATTTAATTTTTTAATTTCCAGTTCTACAAAAGAACGCAATTTTATTTGGCATTCACGTAGGGAAGGATTTACTCAAAAAAAACTTTTTATAAGAAAAGAAATTCCTTCCTTAAAATTAAAACTTCCTGAAGGAAGTACTAAATCTAAGCTTCTTAGTGAAAATGAAATCATGGCCATGACGACCCCAGAAGGGGGACGTATTGCTATTTCGATTAATAATATTCCTGAAGGTGTTTCTTTAAAAAAAGCAGGTCCTTTAATAAAAGAAGCTTTTAAAAGTGTTGGAAGTCAGGTCAAACTTATTTCTAATGAGCGCATCACTTTAAATGACAAAAAAGTTGCTTTTAAGACCTCTTTTGAATGGAAGTACCTTTCACTTTTTGATGTAAGAACAGTTATTATATCAATTTTTAAAAAGGGAAGGTGGGTAACAATGAGTTACTCTTATGATTACTTAAATGAATCTTCGGAACCTTTTTTTGAAAATGATCTAGCGGTTTTGACTTCCGGGCTAACATTTTAAGGTTTCATTTATCTTAGAAAAAAACTTTATTTACCTATAAAGTATTTAAAAGTATATGTTATTGGTCATGTATGGATAATGATTAATACACTGTAGCTCATTTTAATCACCACGTTTTAGTCCTTAAAAACCATCTATTTTTCTAGTTTAAGACTAGTTTTATTTATGCCGATAAAATGGAGTCATTTAGGTTAGGAGTGAGTATGAAAAAAAGTCACCTGATTCTTATTTTATGTCATTTTTTTATTTTAGGTTGTGAAACACAAAAGCAGAAAAGATCAAAAACAAAAGAAATTAATTATAGAATTAAGAAAGATTCTCTAAGAAATGTGTTTAACAATATGAATGATGACGAAGATTATTACTATACAAAAGATAAGTGGGTCATTCATGACCCTTCTAAAATTGTGAATATTGAAAATTACTTAATGATTGGAGTGACTGGAAAAGCGCAAGAGGATGGCTATAAATGTGGACTAGAAACTTGGTACCTTTTTCCAGGTGAAAATAAATTCACACCAGGTCAATGTCTTCTTAAGGAAAAGCCTAAATGGGTTAAGGATCACGTTCCAACTAATGATGGGGCCTTTTGGGCGCCAGGCTTTCTTGATTCAAGAACAATGTATTATAGCGTGCCTTCGGGGAATGCTATGGAAGAAGGGGAAGGAACTGATAGCTGTATTGGTCTTGTCATCGCAACAGGAAACCCTCCTAATCTAATTTGGAAAGATTACGGTAAACCTATTACTTGTACAGAAAAAGGAGAGGACAATAAAAAAGATCCTGAACCTGAATCTATTGACCCTGCAATATTTGTAGATGATGACGGTAAAAACTATTTAATTTATGGCGGAGGTCATATTTGGTTGACCGAGTTGGATAAAAAAGAGGGAAAACAAATTCATGGAGACCACTGGGCCTTGGATAGCGAAGACTACACTCTTTTGTCGAATGGACCTCAAGTTGATGAGGAAGGTAATAAAACAAAGGAGGAAATGTGGATAGAGGCCGCATATATGTTTAAAAAGGGATCCTATTATTATTTGTTTGTAAACTGGTATAACTGTTGTAAAGGAGTTGATTCGACCTATGAAATAAGAGTCGGACGCTCAAAATCATTGCGAGGACCTTTTGTTGATTCAAAGGGAAGATCTATGATTAAAGATGGTGCGGGGGAGCTCATTCTTGATAAGAGCTCAGGATTGATTGGTCCAGGTCACGCTGGAATTTATTCCTTTAAAAACAAGAAGGGAATAGTCACTGACTTATTTACTTTTCATTATTATCCAAAGAGTGGGGTGCCCTGGGCCTCTATGAAAGTTAGAAAGCTTAGTTGGGAAAAAGGATGGCCAAGGGTTTCTAAGAAAGACTTTGATTTCTCTTCTTATTGGTCATCTGTGAAATGATTAAATATTTATAGGTCAATTCTCTTTTTGGAAGTCGCTTTTCTAGCGAGCCTTTTATGGAGGCGGTCACAAGGAAAGTTTTCAATGACGGTCATGTTTTCTTGGTGGTACCCACCTTTTTTCTCTGCATTTTGGTAATCTGTATGGCATTTATATTCCTTTCCGACAACTTCTTTTACGAACGTTTTATTTTGAGCTCTGTTCTTAGGCCCATTGAGACACTTTTGCATAACTCCGAAAACTATTCCTGTTCTATGCATTCCACCATAACAATGAATAAGAGCATTTCCAGGAACTGAGGCAATTTGGGCAATGATAGCTATAATATCTTTGTAAATTCTTTCTGCTCCCCTTTCCTGGAGATCATAATCAAAGTCTTTTATTTGAGTGTAGTGTCCGAAGCTTCCATGGGTATCTTTTGTTGATCTTAAGAAATTGTTTTTTTCCCAATAACTTAAGACGTATTTTGTTTTAAAGCTTCCATCGTAAAGGTTTACAATTTGTCGGATATTTTGATTCTTAATCAGATGTTTTAGACATTGGCGGGCACTTCCTTTTAAGCTTCCTTCTGGATAGGTCCCTTTTTTAATTTTTTCGTAAGGAATTTGACCTTTAAAATATTTACCGCTTAAGAAGGAGGATCGATAAACAGTTTTCACCCCGGATGGAAAACGGAATTTTGCGGCCCCCATATTGGACGTTTCTGCTACGTTCTTGACGACAAATTTTTCAAATTCAGGAAAGTTAGTTTTTCGAATCTTTCCTAAATTGTAACTCCAATGAACTTTATCGTTACAGATTTCAGGCTTTTCAACAGCGAATTCTTTTTCTTGCTTCCCTTTTTCCTTCCAATAGCTATGGGAAATTTTAGAACAATTAAATGTTTCTGAGTAAGCAGAGCTAAGGTAGATTAAGAATAAAAGAAAAAACCTTTTGAGAAAAATCACAGAATAACCTCCTAAAAAATACTTACTTAAGGATACCTAATAAAAGATAATTTTTACAAGAAAAAGGTCTTAAATTATTTAGGATATAAATCTTAACTTTAAATTTTGAGTTTTCTGTAGATGGAATGTGTATTAAAAAGAGAAGTCCAATGAGAGGAAGCTAAAAGAAATCAAGGACCAGGTAAAAACCCTATCATTATCTGCTCCACCCTCTAAAACCCGGTGCCCCAAGCTTAGACCAAGATTATTATTTATACTTGCTCTTGTTTTTAAAACCCCTTCAATGGCCCTGCCTTGACTGGCCCCTGCAGCATCCATTTCTAAGATTAGAGTTAACCAGTCTACTGCTTTCCAATCTCCTCTTAAATAAATAAGGGGAACAAATCCCACATTGGTATATGATTTTGATAAATTTCCCTGGGCAAGTTTTATTTCAGCGTCTCTTATCTTTCCAGTCAATCCAACAAATAATTTAAAATTTGCACCATCATTAAAAAGATAACGGTAAGTAAGTCTATAAGAGTTAAATTTATACAAGACATCTGTATTTGTTGATTTTGAAAAGGTTGCACCATCAAAAAGAATATCATTTGAAAAATTACCATTTTGATTAATTTCTAATGGGCCATAAAGAAGCCTTAAAGAGTTTTTCCCTTTTAGAGGCACATATAAATTAAGTCGATAGAATAGACCTTCAGTAGGAGAGAGTTCAGTAGTATCGAAAGACGTTCCAGTATTGCCAGGGATTCTTACTTTATTTTTATGAAGTTTTACTTGTCCAACCTCTAATTCAATTTGGAATGAAAGTGAGTTAAAAGAATAAAAAAGAATTGAGAGTAAAAAAAGAATATGAGGAGTCATTCTATACCTTTGGGAAATCTTCTCTACGAGCTAAATCTTTTGTTTATGTGATTTATGTCAATAATAAATCGCTATAATATGACTTTATTAAAAAATTTCTAAAGCATCAACTGAATAATAAGTTTTAATTAAGTTAGAGACGGCAACTATAAAGGAAATTTGAAAAATTTCCAAACAGTATTTAAATTGATTGCTTGTGTCTCGGCTTCATTTTCTTTCGATTAAAACAGTATAAGGAGTACCAATATTTTCTGTTTTTAGGTAAATAATTTGAGCTTCAGCATCATAGCGGTGATCCCATTTTGTTCCGCTTGTTTCATTAAAAACTCTAATATTATAACCATTAGGGTAATGTCTTTTAGGAACAAAAATTTCTGTTTCAGCATTGACGTTATCGAGAGTTTGGAACTTGAGAAAAAACTTGGCCTTATGGACATCGAAAGAATAAGAAATTGGATTTCCAGCAACAGCTCTGGGGTAGGCCCTTACAAGGTAAAATAATTTTTCATTCTCCTTGCGGTCCTTGTCGACAAGGGCCCAGCTTTTATTTGGCTGATTACTGTACCAAGCCCATCCCGCGCCCATATAATCATACATATTGAGGGTCTCTTCTAAGTAATAATTGAAGTCTCCCACATGTTCGTCGGCACCAATTTCGCCTATCCATAAAGGAGTTCTATGTAATTCTAATTCTTTTGATCGGTTTTTCGACCATATTGAAACTTGCTTTCTATCAACTGAGCCATAGGGAACTTCTTCGTGAATTAGAATAGGGTATATATGGGGAGCATACACAATTCTTGGCCCTCCTGATCTCACATCTTGAACTTTAGTCAGTCCAGATGCTTTCCCAAAGTTAATTCCAAATGATCTAGGTTCAAAGAAAATCCATTTATCATTATCTATTTCACGGATGCCTCTAATCATTCTTTTATAGAAATTGTTCAAATATTTTTTCTCAAAAGAAGACGTTAAATTCGGGTGATGAGGCTCATTCATTAAGTCATAGCCAAGGACTTTTGGGTTATCTTTAAACTTTTTTATAACTTGTTTCCAAGCATTGAGATAGTGATCCTGGAGGTAAGGATATGTTTCATAATCCCAAAACCTCTTATAGGCCTCCATTGTCGCAGGGTTAATATTTTCTAACCACCACATTTTTTTTACAGGTTCCCATTCGATGGCATCATAAATTATGTCAGTAACATCCTTTTCCAAATATTCTTCATAAGGACCTACATCTGTTGCCCAAGGGGGGGCCCCATTTCCACCAACAGCATATCCATAAACGTCCTGATGCATATCAAGAATAACCCAGGCACCATTGTCGGTATACCACTTGACTCTTTTTGCGACCCTCTCCAAGTATTTTTGGTCATATTCACCTTTTTTAGGTTCAACTGCTGCCCAAAAAATAAGGAGCCTTACAGAGTTTAATCCAAACGTTTTAGTTTCTTGAATAACATCTTTTTCTGTAACCCAAGGCATGAACTGTTTGTGGCTCTTTGAGTCATTTGAAGAATTTACCCCATGTAGAATAAGTGAACGGCCCTTATTGTCCTTAATGTATTTAATATTTTTAGGTTTTTTTATTCCAGAATAAATAGGAAGGTCAGTCTTTCTCTCTTTTGAGGTCTTTCCATAAATTTCACCTGAGTAACCACAAGTCACACCAAGATCGTTATAACCATTAGGACACTTTCCCGAGCAAAGAGGCCCTTTACCAGAGTAACCTTTTTTACAACTTGTATAACAGAGTCCCGTTTCAAGACTTTTTCCAGAGGTACAAGCATTAGGTAATTTTCCTGTTCCCTTATATCTGCGACGCCATTTTAATCCGAACCATCTTTTATAGCATAAATATCCATAGGTTTTATACCCTGAAGGGCATTTTTGGCGGCAACCCATAGCAACTCTACCGTAACCTTTTTTACATTTATCAAAACAAAGTCCGGCAATGGTATCTTTAGAAGACGAACAAATCGGCTTGGAGCCTATTCCTCTATTGTATTGTGGTTTCTTGGTGGTATCTGGTTTTTTTATACACGTAATTCCTAAATCAGTGAAACCCTTACGACAAGTTTGAAAACATCGAGGTCCAATACCTTCCCAACCATTTTTACATTTTTCGTAACAGAGTCCCAGCTGGTAAACATCATCTTTTTTACATTTGGGAAAAATTCCTTTTGCTGTAAATTCAATATTTTCTTTTTCAGAAATATTAATGCTTTCATCAACAACTTTTCGTATTTCTTTTTCATATTCTTTCATTTGTGTATTGAACTTTTTTAAATCTGAATAAGAATTAAAAGACCAGCATACAAGTAAAGAAAATATAATATAAAAAGATCTGTATATTTTTTTAGTGTTATTCATAAACCCTCTTTAATTTTTTTATAAATGGTTATTAACCTTGTCGGATATAGAGAGTGTTTTATTAAGAAAAAGTGTACCTTTTTAAAGTTTGTACTAATTTTTTTAAAAATAGCGGATATAATTTTTTATGATAAAAAGGGGCATTTAGATTGTGATTTAAATTTTTTTTTATAAAAGAAAATTATTTATAAGGAATAAAAAGAAAAGTTGTCATTTGTTAATCTCTGTTTAAAATGAGGCCTTTACAGTTCGGGAGTCCTTTAAGTGACGCTGCTTTTTTCCTATCAAACTTGTCTAGGTATTGAAGAGCTTCAAGGGCCTTTATTTTTGTACCGTTTTCATCGCTTTCTTCGCCTTTTGAGAGGAGAATTTCATTGTAGTAACACCATAGTAAAACAGAAGATCTTGCTAAAACTTTTCCTAGTGGAAAAAGTTTGAACCATTTTAACAAAAGAGGAAAGTCAATTTTATCTTCGTAGCGTGGGAGAGAGTCGATATCCTTCTTAAGAAGTTGTACTGGCCCTGTGGGAAGGCCACATAGTGGACGCCCGATTCCAATCATGTCGATATTTTCGTCTTTAATGACCATTTCCATTATTTCTCGGCTTCTCAGACCTCCAGTGAGCATAAGAGGGGTATTTTTTATATTTTCTCTTAAGTTTCTTGAGGCCTCTAGAAAATATGCTTCTTTTACTTTTTGTGAATTAGAAGTGGAGCTACCATCAAGAATCGCCAAGCTTTCATAATTTCCTCCACTCATTTCTATGAGGTCCAAATTTTCTTGATCTAAAAGCTGGCCTAGGCGAGTAGCATCTTCAGGGGCCAAGCCTTTTTTAATAAAATCAGAAACATTGACTTTAATAGAAACGGGAAATTCTTTACCAACAGTCTCCCGCACTTTTTTTATTGTTTTGATTAAAAAGGAGGCCCTTTTATCAAGGTTGCCTCCGTATTCATCTTCTCTTTTATTTGCACTTGGATTTAAAAAAGAAGAAAGAAGGTAACCATGGGCGCTATGAATTTGAACACCTGTAAAGCCACATTCTTTGCAGACTTTTGCCGCATCTGCAAACTTTTGAACAATGCCAGGAATTTCATTTGTCTCTAGCTCTCTTGGTGGAAAACTAGGCATGATGGATTGGCCAGCTATATTCCGACTTTTAATGGATGAAGGAGCAACACCTATTTTATTGACTCTTGGATCAGTCTGCCTTCCAGCATGTCCGATTTGAATCCAAAAGTGGTTACCATTTATTGTTCCGGCCTTGGCCAAATCTTTTAGACGTTTAAGTTGATCTTCAGTTTGCTTTCCGTCGATCGCAATATTTCCCGGTCTTTCTAAGTATTGGCGGTCAACTTGGATATTTCCTGAAATAAGAAGGCCAGCTCCACCCTCACTCCAAGTTTTGTAAAGTTGGTTATGTCCACTAGTTGCTCGATTGTATTCGTCTGCAAGACCTTCTGTCATGGCCGCTTTACATAACCGGTTGGGGATAACTGCACCACAGGGAAGAATTAAAGGACTCGCGAGGATATCTTGAGATGAATTCATAAAATAAGTTTCCCAATTCAACTTTATTACTTTTATTTTTAAATTCAGGGCATCATTTTGGCCAGTGAATTGTATTAAAGAAAGTGACAATATGTATTAGACCATTAAAAATATAGATACACGCTTTGTCGTTAATTTTATGGAGACCTTTATGGATTTAAATGGAAAACGGATTGTTATTACGGGCGCTGGAGGAGGAATAGGGAAAGGTCTTGCTTTAGAGTTCAAAAAAAGAGGGGCCAAAGCGCTTGTTATTGGTGATATCAATGGAGATGAAGCAAATAAGGTCGCATCTGAAGTTTATGGTTTAGCAGTCACTGTAGATGTGTCTAAAGAGGAGGAAGTAAAAAATCTAGTTGATGAGGCACATAAAGTTTATGGTGGAATTGACCTTTTTTGTTCAAATGCAGGCATCTTTGGTAAACCTGGACTTTTAAAAGTATCTAAAGATGATTGGTCGAAGGCCATAGAAACAAATATTTTAAGTCATGTCTATGCTGTTAAATATGCACTCCCCTCAATGTTAGAGGCGAAAGAGGGGTATTTCCTTTTTACTTCATCTGCTGCAGGACTTTTAAGCCAAATTGGAGCAGCTCCTTATACCGTCACAAAACATGCAACAGTCGGGTTTGCTGAGTGGGTGGCCATTACTTATGGAGAAAGAGGAATAAGTGCTTCTTGTCTTTGTCCTCAAGCTGTAAAAACTAAAATGACAGAGAAAGGGGCAGGCGTCGCTGGAGTTGATGGCATGATTGAAGTCGAAGAGTGTGCCCAGAAGGTTGTAGAAGGCCTTAATAAAGATCAGTTTTTAATTACACCCCATGAAAAAGTAAAAGGTTATTTAAAAAATAAGGCCCAAGATTATGATCAATGGATTTCTGGAATGCAAAAGCTTCAAAGTCGCTATGATGATTGGGTTAAAAAAATAGAGAACGATGACTCTCTGTAAATTTTCCATATTTTTTCCTGGAAAAACTTTTGTTTTATAAATCTATTATAGGCATGAGGTGATATTTTGTGTTGTAAGTTTCAAATTAAATCACAGCTATTAAATATCATTTAAAAGAGACTGATCTTTCTTTTAAATGATAGGATTAGAAATTATAAAATCTATCTTATGGGGGGTGTCTTTTTGAATCAGCTTCATTTTAAAAAGTCGATAATTGTGAAAAGGTCTCTTGCGGAGGCCTTCCATTATATAAGTCATTTTGAAAATTGTGATCAATGGGACTCGAGTGTTAAAGAGTCAAGGAAAATTAGTTCAGGCCGTGTGGGAGTGGGAACTCGTTTTGAGATCATTTTTGGTTTTGGACCATTTATGGGACCGATTCTTTATGAAGTAAAAAAATATGACGAAAACAATCATCTCTGGCTTTATGGAAAGGGGTCCTCATATGAAGGTGAAGATAAAATATCTTTTCTTAAAATAGATGAATCATCGACTCAAATTAACTATGAAATTGACCTCGAGTTCAAAGGTTTTTTCAAGGTTTTCAGTAACTCTTTAAAAGATTTTATTTTTCGCTTTGGTGATAGAGCTCTAGAGGATTTAAAAAGAGCATTGGAAGTTGTTCCCCCAGGACCTAAGGCCACTTTTTTGGATTCGATGAAAGACGCTTTGATTTTACCGAGTATTTTAAATTTTACAAAAAGGGGCCATAAGACAGGTAAAAAAAGATGGAACCCAATCTCAACTTACTTAGGGGGTAAGAAAGTTTTGTTAACAGGTGGTAATTCCGGGCTAGGTCGTGCAACAGCATTGGGCCTGGCCAAATTAGGGGCAGATGTTACTATTGTTTCCCGAAATGAAAAAAAAAATAGCGAAACTGCTTTTTTGGTGGAGGAGGAAACTGGACATAGAGTCCAAGTCGAAACAAGAGATCTGAGCCTTTTGGAAGAGGTTAAAGACTTATCTCAAAAACTTCTGAAAGATGGGGATCCTATAGACATTCTTATTAACAATGCTGGTGCTCTTTATAATGAGAGAGTGGTTACTTCAGAGGGGCTTGAAAAAAGCTTTGCTCTTCTTCTTCTTTCTCCTTTTGTTTTAACCCAAAACCTTTTACCTCTTTTGAAAAAAAACTCCTATTCTAGAGTCATCAATGTTTCTTCAGGAGGAATGTACACTCAAGGATTGAAACTAAAAGGACTTGAAATGAGGGAAGAAAACTATAATGGATCTGTGGCCTATGCTCGTGCGAAAAGAGGACTGGTCACTTTGAGTGAGATTTGGTCCAAAGAATGGAGTCCTGATTCTATTAATGTCAATTCAATGCATCCTGGATGGGCCGATACTCCCGGTGTGGCCAATAGCCTTCCTAATTTCCATAAACTGTTAGAGTCTCAATTGAGAACTCCTGAAGAGGGCGCTGATACAATTATTTGGATGGCATCGGCTCCAGAGCTTGATCAAACGAGTGGCCACTTTTTTTTAGATAGAGTCCCAAGATCAACGGTACTTTTTCCTGGAACGCGACCTTCAAAGGATTTAACAAAAAAGTTTTACGATTATTTAAAAGAAAAGGCCAGGCCCTATCTTCTAGAAAGCTGAGCACTCGAACTTTTTTGCTGTGAATAAGTCGAAAGGAAAAAACCACTTGTTTAATTGATCAAACAAAAGTATTAATTATTAAACAGTAGTTTAATTAGAGGCCTTTATGTTAAAAAATCTTTTGTTCCCACTTCTTTTCCTTTTTTCAGTCGCAGAAGTATTTGCTGCTATTGAGATAAAAATAATAGGGTCTACTAAGCCAAAAAGAATGAATCCCGTTTTGAAAAAATTTAATGAAACAGTCGGAAGGGAAAAAGGGTTTCGTGTCATTTACCATTATGACAAAAAATTTGTTGGAAAGTCTCTTAAAGAAGGAAACGCGAGTGAAATTCACTTTGACCTTGTACAAATTCCTGATGCTTCATTTTTAGGTTTGGCAAAGGATCAAAATATTTTAATGCCTGTTGAAAGTTCTATTCTAGAGGAAAATGTACCAGCGCATTTGAGAGGGAAAGAGGGGACTTGGTTTGGTTTTACGAAAAAGGCCAGAGTCTTATTTTACAACAGTGATTTTGTTGCACCAGAAGAAATATCTACTTACGAGGATCTAGGTGATCCTAGGTGGGAAGGAAAAGTTTGTCTGAGAACCTCGGAAAGCTCTTATAACGTCACTTTAACGACATTTTTTATAGAAATTAAAGGTGAGCTTGAGACGAAAAGAATGTTGAAGAGCTGGATGGAGAACCGCCCTTTGATTAAAAAGTCTGATATGAGTGGTGTTCTTCAATCCCTTCACGAAGGTGAATGCTATATTGGGGTTGCAAATACTTATTATCTTGGACACTTTATGAAAAAACATAAAGGTACGCCTGTTAGGGTTTTATTTCCAAATCAAAATACCTATGGTGTACATATAAATTTGAGATCCTTTGGTATCCATAAGAATACTTCACATTTTAATTTTTCCAAATTGGTTTTGGAATATTTAACGAGTGAAGAAGCACAGGACCTAATTACACAAGGGAATGAAGAGTTTGGGGGAAGCTTTGAGTACCCAGTGAATCCTAGGGTAAAATTAAGAGGATTTTTAAAAGAAATTAGCAATTTCAAAGAGAATAAAGACTTTAACCTCGAAATAAAAAATAATTTGGGAGTTAAGGCCAAAGAGCTTATGTCAGAACTTGATTGGAAATAAGGCCTATTAGGTAAAGATAGGCAACTCGATTGTCTTCATCAATGGTTGATGAAACTTGAATTTTTTATCTGACTTCATCCACTGTATATTCTTCTTTGGTAAAAAAATCATATTAATGAGGGCCTGTGGGTTTGTATCTACTTTTATTATTTTCATCTTAAAAAAAAGAGTTTATACAATTTCTAATGACTCTTTTCGAAATGGGTGATTTAAGAGGAGGATAGTATGAGTTTGGTTAGGAAAATAATTGAAAAACCTCAATTTGAAGTTTTTGTTTTAATTGTCATATTTTTAAATTCAATAACGTTGGGCCTAGAGACGTCAACTGAAATAATGGCCACTTATGGGGATACCCTTCATTTATTAGATAGGTTTTTCTTGGCCTTTTTCTCCTTAGAAATAATGCTTAAAATTTCAGTATATAAACATAAATTTTTTAAAGATCCATGGAATCTTTTTGACTTCATTATTGTGAGCTCTTCTGCATTTCCTTCAGCAGGTTCAATTACAATATTAAGGGCCTTAAGATCACTTAGGGCCTTAAGGATGATTTCTATTATTCCTACCCTTAAAAAAGTTGTTTCGAGTCTTTTTTCTGCTATCCCAGGTTTAGGTGCAATTACTGGAATTGTTTTTCTTCTTTTTTATGTAGGGGCGGTTATAGCTACAAGGTTGTTTAGTGCTGACTTTCCAGAGTGGTTTGGAAATATAGGCAAAAGTCTTTACTCTCTCTTTCAAATTATGACTCTTGAAAGCTGGTCTATGGGGATCGTTCGACCTATTATGTTAAAACACCCTTACGCTTGGGCATTCTTTATCCCTTTCATTTTAGTTACAACTTTTACACTTTTAAACTTAATGGTTGCGGTTATGGTTAATGCCATGGACTCAGAAAATGAAGAGAAAAAAGAAAAGGCGCTTAGTCAAAAAGATAAAGAGGATATCCTCGAAGAGCTAAGATCTTTGAAAGCTGAAATCAAAGACTTAAAGCTAGAAAAGAAAAGTTACCCAAAGGATAAATATTCTCCAGGACCTGAGATAAATCCTTAACTTTTTTTCTTTTCTCTCCAGGCCCAAATGGCCTCAGCTTTTACAGGCTCTTTTGATTCATCATCTGTTAAAGTAACCGGGACAGAAATATCCCCTCTTGGCTCTTTCCTGATTTCTTCAATTTGATCCTTAGTTAAGGTCGCGGTGGCCTTAACTTTTCCAGAAGATCTTTTTATATACTTGAGGTTTAACTCTTTAATGAGGAGTATCTTGTCATCAGGAACATTCATTCCAACAACAAATCCGGTCGCGGTTTCAATCACTAGGGCCATCGCACAGGCGTGAACCTGCTTTATATGGTTTTGAACGGAACGGTTATTTTTTAATGAAATAATGACCTCTTCAGGTTCAATTTTTTCAAAACTTAGAGAGCTTGTACCTGTGAATGGGACGACGTTTCCTAAAAACTTGGATCTAAAAAAAACCTTACCAAAGGGAATTTTATCCGTCATTTGAATCATCTTAGACATTCGATTCACTTAAACCTACCTTTTTTGAATAATTTGAAACTTTATATTTACCGAAAAAATATCTAAAGTCATTAGTGGGGGGATTTTATTTAAATGAGAGATGGAAAGGGCCCTAAAGGGCCCCTTTCATTAGGATGCAAAATTTAAAATGGCCTTAGCTGTTTCAAATGTTTTTTCGACTTGGACTGATTGTCCACATTCATCAAAAATAATATAATTAAACTCCGGCCTCATATTAATAAACTCTTCGGCCCTTTCAATTGAACCTTTTCCGAAACCGACATTTTCAGCATTTTTCCCAAAGATACCTAAAGTGGGAACAAAGACATCTTTAGATGCTTCTTCAAAGGGACGGTAAAGCTGTCCGCCTATAAAGGAAAAGGTGAGCCACTTTTGGTCGGGACGATCTTTGGCCATCTTACTTTCTTTAATTCTTAATTTATCAATAAGTTTATCGTTGTAAACAGTTTGTTTAAGAAAGTATTTAATAGATGGTTTAGTTAAAACCATCCAGTAAAAGAATTTACCAAAAGATTTTTTATTATAAAGCCTTTTGAAAAGCTTTTGCTGCCCTTCTCTTGGAGGGTTCGCCAATGTATTGATTCCATTGGGAGAGAGAAGAGTTAAAGTTTTAAAAAGGTTAGGTCTTTGACTGGCCACTTTTAAGGCCGATTGACCTAAAATGCTTTCTGTTACAACGTTGGCTGGTTCTCCAACAGCGCTTTCAAGAAATTGCTCTACGAAGGCATCCATAACTTCCATTGTGTAAATTCTTTTTGGGCTATTGCTATCACCGGCGCCTGGTAAGTCCATTAAGTAAACTCGAGCTCCGTGATTATCAAGTATGGGAAGAAGTTGTCTCCACGTTCTATGACTTGCTCCACCATAAATACCGTGGAAGAGAACGATTAAAGGGCCATTATTTTCAAGTTTAGGCGCTCGATAAGCAATTTTACCAAATCCTGGTAGGTGAATATGGCGATTTAGTTTTGACCTAAGCTCTGTAGGTATTTCTTTACCCAAGCAACTTAATGAGGCCAAAAAGGAAAAAATTAGTGTAAGTTTACGCATTTTTAACTTCTCCTAGATAAGCGTGATATAAGCTTTTAATTAATTACTAGTGTTCCACTTTGTAAATATTTTTGTAGGTAGGTAACTAAAATTGAGCTTGTAAATGACTCGACATTTCTTAGACAAAAATTTCGTTTTAAAGTTTGTTTTATTCTTTGATATCTTTCACATAAACCGTTTTTCTTTCTTTAAGGCTTTTTGTTAGAGCAATAGCACCTTTTTGGGCCATTAAGGCATCTTGAATACCAACAATTGGCGCTTTCCCATCTTTAATTCGATCGACAAAGTCAATGGCCTCCAAAAGAAAGGCCTCTTCAAACCTTTCATAAAATGTTTTAACACATTCATTCCTAACACCTGTGGGATCAAGAATCTCAACGTGATTATTCCTTGGGTTGTGACCTATTCTTAAAATTCCATTGGTTCCCAATATTTGAGTGTGAGTATCATGACCGTGGGGGGCCGTTCGGCTGGCCAGAAAAAATGCCATTGATCCATTGTCAAACCTGGTTAGTGCCGCCGCGTTATCAACATCACCAAAATCACCAAAGCCTTCATGTTTGTAGCAACCGCCATAACTTGTTGCCTGTTCCATTTCAGAGCCTAAAAACCACCTTGCTAAATCAACATCGTGGATATTCATATCTAAGAATGCACCACCACCAGTTTTTGCAAATTTAAGCTGAAAAGGCGCCGTTGTATCGTCATCTGTTGTTTGGCTTTTTACAAGAAAAGGCTTCCCAATTTTTCCCTGGTCAATGAGTTCTTTTGCATATTTATAGCTAGGGTCGAACCTTCTTACAAAACCTAAAGTTACGTTGAGCTCAGGGAACTTTTTCGAAACTTGTTCGACTTCGAGACACTCCTTAATATCGATACCTAATGGCTTTTCACAAAAAACATGGAGTCCATTTTCCAGTCCCTTGATAATTCCCCGAGCATGCTGGTCAGTTGAAGTGACTAAATAAAGTGCATCAGCTTCACCTTTTTTTTCGTCGACCATTTGGTCAAAGTTTTTATACAAGCTTTTAATTCCTAAAACATTTTTGGCCCAGTCGATCTCGTCTTGAACGATGCTACAAACAGCAATCACTTCTGCTTGAGGGATTTTATTGACAAGATTTATGGCGTGAGATTGGCCCATACGACCAAGCCCTGCTAAGAGGATGCGGACTTTTTCCATTAAAACCTTCCTTGGTTATCTCATTATTGTAACCTTGAAAAATGTAAATGAGAAATTTTGTTGTAAGAAGCCTCGCTCAAAGTTAAAATTTTTGAAGGAATAAAACTCCAAGGAAGGAGATGCGAAATGAAATTCGCTTTGATAGGCACTGGCCGTATTGGTAAAATGCATGCTGAAATAATTAAAAAGAACTCTCTAAGTGAACTCATCTCAATTTCAGACATTAATGTATCGGAAGCTAAAAAAGTCGGGGATTCCCTAGGAGTTAAAGTTGTTGAACCTCAGCATATTTTTGAAGACCCTAATATTGAAGCTATTTTAATTGCTTCGAGTACAGCAACTCATACAGACTACATACTTCAAGGCACCAAAGCAGGAAAAGCGGTCTTTTGTGAAAAACCTCTTTCATTAGATATTGAAGAGGTCCTAAATTGCCAAAAAAAATTAGGAGACCATTCAAATACAATTCAAATAGGTTTTAATCGTCGCTTTGATCCTCATCACCTTTCTCTTAAAGAGTCCCTAAAAAGGGGCGTTATTGGAAAAATTGAAAAAGTAATCATAACGAGTAGAGATCCAGGCCTCCCTCCTGTTGATTATTTGAAAGGCTCAGGAGGAATATTTAATGATATGCTCATTCATGATTTTGATATGGCCTATCATCTTTTAGAAGAAGCTCCAAAAAAGATTTCAACTTTAGGAAGTGTAATGGTTGATCAATCTCTAAAAAGTTTTGGAGATATTGATACAGCAATGGTTATTATGGAGGCGGAATCGGGGGCCCTTTGTCATATTAATGCCTCTAGAAGAAGTGTCTACGGTTATGATCAAAGAATTGAAGTTTTTGGGGAGAAGGGAATGCTAATTTCTCAAAATCCAACAAAAACAACGCTTGAATTTTTTGGTTCCGAACAAACCTATTCGAGGCCTCCTCTCTTTGATTTTTTTATCGACCGATACGAAAAGGCCTATGACAATCAGTTAGAAGACTTTATCCAAAATATAAAAGGGTCAACTTCGATGGGATGCCAGTTTAAAGACAGTGTTATTGTTTCCAAGATGGCGAAGGCCGCGGCGGACTCTTATAAAACAGGTTCCGTTGTTTCATTTTCGTAAAGGAGTAAGTTGTGAATAAAGGGGACAATGACCATTTTGATGTTATCTGTTTGGGGAGGGCGGGCGTTGATCTTTATGCAGATCAAATAGGTTCTCGTTTAGAAGATGTTTCTAGTTTTTCAAAATATATTGGAGGGTCATCTTGTAATATTGCAGCGGGCTCGTCTCGCCTTGGATTAAAAACGAGTATGTTAACTCGTGTGGGTGATGACCAAATGGGGCGATTTATTCGTGAACAACTTGAAAGAGAAGGTGTGGATATTTCCCATGTCAAAAGTGATCCGCAAAGACTTTCAGGGCTTGTTCTTCTTGGTATCAAAGATCGAGAGAGTTTTCCTCTCCTATTTTATAGAGAAAATTGCGCTGATATGGCCCTAGATGAAAGTGATTTTAATGAAGATTATATAAAAAAGGCCAAGGCGCTTTTAATAACAGGAACCCACCTTTCTAATTCTCACGTCAAGAAGGTTTCACAAAAGGCCTTAGAATTGGCCAAAAAAAATGGGTTAAAAAAAATACTCGATATTGATTATAGGCCAGTTCTGTGGGGCCTCACGGGTAAGGGAGAGGGGGACAATAGGTTTGTTGAGAGCAAAGATGTAACGTCTCATATTCAAGATATCGTAACTTCCTTTGATCTTATTGTTGGAACAGAAGAAGAGTTTCATATTGCAGGAGGATCAAAAGAGACATTAGAGTCTCTTAGGGTTGTTAGAAGCTTAACTCAAGCGATACTTGTTTTAAAGCAAGGTCCTCAGGGCTCAAAAATTTTTGATGGAGATATTCCTCAAAAATTAGAGGAAGGCATTTCAGGCAAGGCCCCTGCAGTTAAAGTTTTAAATGTGCTGGGAGCTGGGGACGCTTTTATGAGCGGTTTTCTTAAAGGTTATTTAAAAGGGGAAGAACTCCATACTGCCGCCACATATGCTAACGCTTGTGGTGCTTTAGTTGTTTCAAGGCATGGTTGTACCCCGGCCATGCCTAGTTGGATTGAGCTTGAATCTTTTATTTCCAGACAAGATCTCAAAAGGCCTGACTTAGACGACGAAATAAATGACCTTCATAGAACGACAACTGGAAGAACTTCTTTTAATAAAGACCTTTTTATTTTGGCCTTTGATCACCGATCCCAATTCTTAAACGAGCTCAATAAGGCAGGCATTAAAGACTTATCAGTTATTTCAAAGGTCAAAGACCTTATCTTTCAAGGTTTTGAAATGGCCCTTGAAAAAAATGATATTGGGCTTAAAAGCTCTGGGCTTATTGTTGACGAGGAATATGGGGAGGATGTCCTGCATAAAGCGACTGGATGCATTCCATTTATTGGAAGGCCTGTAGAAATACCAGGGTCAAGGCCTCTTCAATTTATAGAAAATACTCATTTAAAAAATTGGCCCAATAGTCACATTGTAAAATGTCTTTGTCATTACCACCCCGGAGAAAAAATTGAACTTCGTCTTCAGCAAGAAGAGCAGATTGAAAAAATATATAGGTCATGCCTTCAGACAGGGCATGAGTTTCTTTTAGAAGTGATTCCACCAAAAAATATTATGAGTAATAAAGGTCCTGACGAAAAAGAATGGAAAACCTATTTTCCAGATCACAAAATTGTCCCACAAACTATGGAGCGCTTTTACAACCTTGGTATTAAACCTGATTGGTGGAAACTACCTCCTCCAAGTGTAGAAAGTTGGGATATTATTGAGGAGCTTCTCGACAGAAGATCACCTCATTCTAGAGGGGTTCTTCTCTTAGGTTTAAATAGACCCATGAAAGAGTTGCAACAAAGTTTTCAAAACAGCAAAGGCCGTAAATGGTGTAAAGGTTTTGCCATAGGAAGAACCGTTTTTATGGGCCCTTTGGTCAATTTACTTAAAAAAAGAATTGATGAATCAGAATTTGTTGATCAGGTCCAAGATAATTATTTCCAAATGATCAAGGTCTACAAGGAAGCAAGAGAGTAAAGAACCGAAGGAGGCAGTTATGGCATCTCAAAAGTTAACGATGACCCAAGCACTAGTTAAGTATTTGATGGCCCAAAAAAGAAAGTTAGAAGAAACAGGTGAGGTTGTCCCTCTCTTTGGAGGTGTATGGGCCATTTTTGGCCATGGAAATGTTGCTGGCCTTGGTGAGGCCCTTTATCCTGTTCGAAAAGAGTTCCCAACTTTTAGGGGTCATAATGAGCAGTCTATGGGTCATGCCGCTATTGCTTTTGCTAAGGCAAATCGTAGGCAAAGAATGATGGCCTGTACATCTTCTATCGGGCCAGGTGCAATGAATATGGTAGCTGCTTCTGCAACGGCCTTTGCTAATCGGTTGCCGGCCCTATTTTTGCCAGGAGATATCTTTGCAACAAGAAGCCCTGATCCAGTCCTTCAGCAAATTGAACATTTTGGTGATCCTAACATCAGTGTCAATGACTGCTTTAAACCAGTCTCTCGTTATTATGATAGAATAAATCTTCCTGAACAGCTCCTTTCAAGCCTGCCTCAAGCAGTGAATACTCTTTGTGACCCTGTTAATTGTGGCCCGGTTACTTTGGCGCTACCTCAAGATAGCCAAACCTTTGCTTTCGATTATCCGGATTCTTTTTTTGAAGAAAAAGTTTGGATTTTAAGAAGACAAATACCAGATAATTTAGAACTCCAAAGAGCTGCTGAACTTATTAAAAAAGCAAAGAGGCCCTTTATCATTGCTGGTGGTGGTGTTCACTACTCATTTGCTACAGATGAACTTAACTCTTTTGCAAAGACATTTAAAATCCCCGTTTCTGAAACACAAGCAGGGAAAGGAGCTCTTCCGTGGGATCACCCTTTCCAAGCGGGATCTATTGGTGTCACGGGTTCAACTTCTGCCAATGAACTCGCAAGAGAAGCAGATCTAGTAATATCCATTGGAACAAGAATGCAAGATTTTACCACCGGCTCTTGGTCCCTTTTTCAAAACCCTGAAAAAAATTTGCTTTCCATTAACGTGGGAAGTTTCGATGCTAGCAAGCATAGGGCCGTACCTTTAATTGGTGATGTCAAGCTAACACTTAATAGTTTAAGTGAAGAACTCAAAGGTTATGAACCATCTTCCGATTGGGTTGATAAAGGTTCCAAGGTTATTAAAAATTGGAACGAAATTGTGAGTTCTCGAACAGACCGTGATGATTCACAGAAAGGTCCTGTGAGTGATCCCCAGGTTATAGGTGCGGTTAATAGAGCGGCCGGAGATCGAGATATTTTAGTTGGAGCCGCAGGAGGTATGCCAGGCGAACTTCATAAAAACTGGAGGGCCACTCATGATAAGGCCTACCATATGGAGTATGCCTTTAGTTGTATGGGTTACGAGATTGCAGGTGGGTTAGGTGTTAAAATGGCCGATCCAACGAGAGAAGTTTTCGTTATGGTGGGGGATGGAAGCTATTTGATGCTTAACTCAGAAATCGCAAGTAGCGTTCTTCTTGGTAGAAAAATCATTCTCGTTATTACTGATAATCACGGGTACGGATGTATCAATAGACTTCAAAACGCGTGCGGTGGAGAACCCTTTAATAACCTTTTTAAAGATTGTGAAAAAGAAAGTGATGAAATACCACCACTTAACTTTGAAATGCACGCGAGAAGTTTAGGTGCGCTTTCTGAAAAGGTTGAAACAATAAAAGAGCTTGAAGAGGCCCTCGAAAGAGCAAAAAAAGCTGATCAAACTTACGCTATAGTTATTGAGACAGACCCTGAAAAAACGACACCTGAAGGTGGAAACTGGTGGGAGGTTCCCATTGCTGAAGTTTCGTCAAGAAAAGAAGTTCAGGATTCCTACAAACGTTACCTTGAGGGAAAAAAAGGCCAAAAGCTTTAAACTAAGGAGTTTTTTTTGGATGTTAGAATGGGAATTAATCCGATCGCTTGGTCCAATGATGATTTACCCGTTGTCGGAGGAGAAATTCCACTTGAGCAATGTCTTAGAGAGGGCAAAGAAGCTGGATTTGAAGGGTTTGAACTTGGTTGGAAGTTTTCAAGAGAACCAGAAGCGTTAAAAAAACAATTGGCCCCTTTTAACTTGGATCTTGTATCGGGGTGGTATAGCTCAAACCTTGCCGAAAGAAGTGTCGAAGAAGAATTACCTCATTTTAAAAAGCATCTCAATCTTTTAAAATCTATGGGTTGTCGTGTAATAGTTTTTGCGGACACCACAGGAACAATTCACGGAGATCCAAAAACTCCTCTTTCACAAAGGCCTAAACTTAATGAAAAGTCTTGGGGACCTTTTTGTGAAAAGCTAAATGAATTGGCCTCCTTTAGTTTATCTCAAGGAATGCAAATAGCTTATCACCACCATACAGGGACGCTCATTCAAGACCCAGAGGAAGTTGATCAACTTATGGATAGGTGTTCTAATGATGTAGGCCTTCTTCTTGATACCGGTCATTATACATTTATGGGAGGAGATCCCCTTGAGGCAGTTAGAAAATATAGCAATAGAATTTATCATATGCATTGTAAGGATGTTAGGTTAGAGGTTGCGGAGGACTGCCTAAATAAAGATATGACATTTCTTAAGTCTGTTCTTAGAGGGGTTTTTACGGTACCAGGAGATGGATGCGTGCCTTTTCTAGATATTTTTAAAGAATTAAAGAAAAGAAACTATTCAGGTTGGATTGTTGTAGAAGCAGAGCAAGACCATACAGTGGCGCCTCCAAGGTTTTATATCAATAAAGCGGGCAATTTTATTAAGCAAACTCTTAAAGAGGCCGGATTCTAGTCATTTTTTTGTGTATTGTCCTTCAGTGTTTTTTCCCTCAGCTTCATCTAAATTTTGAGGGTAGGGGTAGGAAAAACCTAAGAGTTGCTTTAAAAGAGGAGACGCCTTTTCAATAATTTCTTTATCAACAATATTCCTCTGATCCTCCATGGGTTTAACAAATTTTGGAAGATACTGAATTAAAATTCCTGTTCTATCCTGATTGGATTGATTTTTCATAGCACAATGCCAGATCATTCCAAAGAAAACGACGGCGTCGCCTGCTTTTCCTGTCATTCGTGAACATGTTTTAAAGAAGTTATTTTCATCATCCTTTGTTGGATACTTACCCCATTTTTGGGAATCATCAAGAACAGCTGTGGCACCATTATTGACTACATGGGAATTAAAGAAGCTGGTCTTCTTTTTTCCACGATGGCAGAAAATACGGAAGCCTCTATTGTTGTCCATTTAGATCATACCTACGAAGAGTCTCAAATTGAAAAAGCACTTGACTGTGGATACTCCTCTTTCATGTTCGATGGATCCCAATTACCACTAAAAGAAAATATTGAAAGAACAAAAAGCATGGCAGACCTTGTCCATAAAAGGGGTTTGAGTCTTGAAGGAGAGATCGGGTCTGTTCCCTATCAAGAAGGTCGAGATCATATAAAGTCACTCTTGAGTGACCCCCTCGAAGTTGCAACTTTTGAAAAAGAGACAGGTATAGACGCCCTGGCCATTTCTATTGGAAATATTCACAGAATGAGTAAAGGAAATTGTGAAATTGACTTTAAACGTTTTGAAGACATTAAAAATACAGTTAGAAATACACCTTTAGTCATTCATGGTACGACAGGCATAAAAGAAAAGGATCTCATTAGACTTAAGGAAGAGGGTATTTCTAAGTTTAATATTGGGACAGATTTGAGAAAAGCATTTGGAAATAGTCTTAGAAACCTCTTTAATGAATACCCTGAAGAATATGACAGACTTTTTTTTCTTGAGAAAACAATACCACATATTAAAAAGGTCGCTATACACTATTTAAAGCTTCTTGGTTAGGCCCAATCATGAATGAAGATATTGCAAAATATGTCAAAATAATGATGGAAGGAAAGGGATACTTTACTTTACCTCAACTATTTTCTCCTGATGAAATTAAAGAGGCACGAGACCTCATTATGAATCTATCCAATCAAGATAGGCCAAAAGTTACTCATTTTCACGGATCTCATGAAGATGAGGTTTCCCTTCAAAGAAGAGTCTGGAACCTTATTAACAAAGGTGAAATCTTCCAAAAAATGGTTCAGAATCCTAAAATTGTGGAGATTGCGAGTGCTTTTCTTGGGGACGAATTTATTCTAGGATCGATAGCTGCCAATA
>JAOMEV010000035.1 GCA_028346125.1 Bacteriovoracales bacterium
TCGTTATCGGCAAAAAGCTCTTTAAGGGAGTTGAAGAAAATGACACCATAGAGAAGTGTCAAAAAAACTATAATAGTTTTAAGGAGACCAAATTGTCTTTTTCTCCAAGAGCTTTCTATTTTTCCCATGAGAGCGTCAAAGAATATGGCCAGGATAGCTGCCGCAATACATCCACCAAAGACCGCAGGATAATTTTTTGTTTGAAGACCTGAAAAAATAAGGTTACCCAAACTAGGAGCCCCGACGGGGGTCGCGAGTGTTGTTAGCCCTATAACCCAAATCGTGGCCGTCCTAAGACCTGCAAAGATGACTGGAAGGGCCATAATGAGTTCTACTTTAAAAAGTCTTTGCCTCGATGTCATTCCAACTGCTTCTGCCGCCTCAATAAGCTCTCTGTCAACCCCTAGAATACCCGTTACCGTATTTCGTAAGATGGGAAGAAGAGAGTAAAGAATGAGGGCCAAAAGGGCAGGTAAATAACCAATGCTGGAAAACTTAAAATTCAAATAGTGAGCAAAAAACCGGCTGGTAAAATCCAGGAGGGGGACCATAATGGCAAGTAGTGCGAGTCCAGGAATTGTTTGAATCACCCCAGAGAAGCCAAGGACAACTTTTCTCCACTTCTTTCTATGGGATACCCAAATACCGAGAGGGATACTTATGGCCGTACCTATAAAAAGGGCCACTAAACTAAGGGAAAGATGGGCATAAAAAAGAGACCACAGCATTTCGAGTTGTTCTTTCATAGATTTTCTTTTCCAATAATTTTTTCAAGTGACTTAATTTGCTCTTTAGGTGTATGGATAATGCTTGCAACATAGTCATTAACAGGATTGGTATAAATATCTTTAGGCTTTCCTATTTGAACAATCGAGCCCTCCTTCATAACTGCGATCCTGTCACCAAGCACGAGTGCCTCTGTCATATCATGAGTTACAAAGACACCGGTAAAGGGCTCCCTTTGTTTTATTTTTTTGAGCTCATTTTGAATTCTGTTTCTGTTTAAAGGATCTAATTTTCCAAAAGGCTCATCGAAAAGAATTACATTGGGTTTTGCCGCCATGGCCCTTGCTACGGCCACTCTTTGGGCCTGTCCTCCAGACAATTCTTGTGGAAAGCGACCTTTCAACTCTTGGGGGGAGAGTCCAACAAGGTTGAGAAGTTCTTCGACCCGACTTTTTTTTTGTTGATTGTCCCATTCCAAGAGATCAAGTGTGATTGCAATATTTTCTTCAACGGTCATATGTGGGAAAAGGCCTATTTTTTGAAAGCAATAACCAATTTTTCTTCTTAAGAGGTACGGTTTAATTTGAGTATTTTCCACTCCGTCTATGAAGACTTGTCCCGAGGTTGGTTGGATGAGGAGGTTTATCATCTTCAGAGTTGTTGTTTTTCCACATCCGGATTCACCAAGAAGGACAAGAAGTTCGCCTTTTTCTATTTGAAGGTCAATTGACTTTACAGCAGCAAAGCTTCCGTAACTTTTGGATATGCTTTTGAACTCTATCAAGGAGTCTCCTTAGATTGTAGAAAGGTTCTCTTCTTATAGATTTTTGAAAGGACATTGTATAATAAAAATGGGGGGTTAGAACCCTTTGGTGCAAAAGTTCCTTAGGTTAGCTTGAATCCTGTTTATAAACAGTGTTTTATCATTAAAAAAGACGTCAAATTTATAAATACCTGAAATTATTATCTTTTTTCTTGTAAATATTTCAAATTACCACAAACTTCTGGCCTTTTGGCCCAGAGTCGCTAAATTGAGGAAAATTACATCGAACTTGGAACTAAAAATGACCCAAAAACCTCTTTTGAAAAACCTAGCTATTGTTGCTCACGTCGACCACGGCAAGACTACTCTTGTAGACGCCATACTGAAACAATCTGAAACTTTTGACCCCAGGCAGGAAGTTGAAGAAAGAGTCATGGACTCAGGTGAATTGGAAAAAGAGAGAGGGATCACAATTACTGCCAAAAACTGTGCTTTCTCTTGGAAGGGAACGAAAATTAACCTTCTTGATACTCCCGGACACGCTGACTTTGGTGGAGAAGTTGAAAGATCTCTTATGATGGTCGATGGAATATTACTTCTTGTTGACGCTTCCGAAGGGCCTCTTCCACAAACGCGTTTTGTTTTAACAAAGGCGATGGAGCAAAACCTTAAAATAGCTGTTGTCATTAATAAAATTGATAGACCTGATGAAAGAATTTCCGAAGTTATAGGTGAAGTTGAAGACCTTTTTCTAGAGTTGGCGACTTTATTAGGAAAAGAAGACTACGACCTTGATATCCCCTTTTATTTTGCTTCTGCAAAAGAAGGCCATGCTAAAGCAAACCTTGAAGAAGAAAGTATAAACCTTCATCCTCTCCTTGATTTTATGGCGAGTGATTTCTTTCCAACACCGAAAATAAGTGAAGGAGAGAACTTTCAGCTTCTCGTGACTAACTTGAGCTACTCGACCTACCTAGGTGCACAGCTGGTTGGAAGAATTCAAAGAGGAACTGTTAAAAAGCACCAGCAGCTTGTTCTTTGTGATAAAGAAGAAAAAAATAAAAGCTTTAAAGTAAGTAATATTCAAATATTTGATGCTCTTGGAACTAAAGAAGTCTCTGAGGTAAGTGCTGGAGAGATTGTTATTATCTCTGGAATTGAAAATGGAAGAATTGGCGACAGCCTTTGTTCAGGGGCAGATGTTTCTCCCTTACCAAGAATTGAAATTGATCCTCCAACGGTTTCAGTTACCGTTTCAGTAAACACCTCACCAGGTTCTGGAAAAGATGGAGACTATCTTACAAGTCGAAAGTTAGAAGAGTTTTTAGAAGATGCCTGCCGGAATAACGTTGCTCTTAAATATAATTCCACTGATGACCCTAAAGAGTTTGAGCTTAAAGGGCGAGGTGAGCTTCAACTTGCAATTGTTTTTGAGCAGGTAAGAAGAGCTGGTTTTGAACTTATGGTAGCAAGACCAAAAGTTCTTTATAAAGAGATAGAGGGAAAGAGGAACGAACCTTATGAACTTGTCGTTCTTGACGTTCCTAATGAAGATGTTGGTACTATTACAGAGGCCCTTTCGGTAAGAAAAGGTAAGATGGAAGGGTTAGTCCCAATTGGTGACACAAGGACTAGGCTGGAGTTTGAAATTCCATCCCGTGGGCTTATTGGGTACCGTTCGAAGTTTTTAACAGATACCAAGGGTGAGGGATTGATGTCTTCTCGTTTCATTGGTTACAGAGCATACAGTGGCGACATGTTGGCCAGACAAAATGGGGCAATTATTTCCGACAGGCAAGGAAAATCGACACCTTATGCCCTTTTTAACCTCCTTTCTTCGGGTAAACAATTCATTAAGCCAGGTGAAAGTGTTTATGAGGGCCAGGTTATAGGAGAGCACTCGAAGACCAATGACGCTAATGTAAATTGCGTGCGCGAGAAGCATCTAAGTAGTATGAGAACTGCAGGGAAAGACGTCAATATAGTCTTGCCTCCAATTCAAAGAAGAACCTTGGAATGGGCAATGGATTGGATTGACAATGATGAATGGGTAGAAGTAACTCCTAAAAATATCCGTGTAAGAAAGAGAAGTCTCAATAAAAGTAACCGAAGTGTTATCCGAACATAAATAATTCTAGTCAGCTATTTACAAAAGCAAAATAGTATCACCCCAGAAAAATAATAACTAATTAGTTTATTTAAATTTCTGGGGTCCGATAACTAATTAGTTTCACATTCAAAGGTGTTTGTTTTGCGAATTTTTATTTTTGCTTTTGCTTTTATTTTTGATCTGCACGCCAGCGAAGTTGATAATTTTACAAAGCGTTCAATATCTTTAGAAGACAGCAGGTTTAAACTTAATCAAATGACGAATCTGCTTTTAAAAGAGCGCATTGAACTCATTAATCAAAAAGAAAAAGGTTGTAAAGAAAGTAAACTCTATAGTGAACTCCAAAAAGATTTTAATGTTCTCGTAAAAGGATCAAAGTTATTAAAATGGGTTGAGAAAAGCTCTGAAATATCAAAGTATAATTTGGCACTTGAGGATTCAATTTATCAAGATTGGAACCTTCTAGATTCACCTGCTATGAGAGAACTCCATCTTGTTATTCCAGAAGTCTTTGGGGAGGTCATCAAAGTTCATGATGTGAGAATAGGGGTTGATAAATTGGAACACTTCTTTGGGTATGGGTTTCAATACTTTGATACTTATTATCTTAAAAAGAAAAGTATAAAAAAGGCGCTTAAGTTTGGCCTTTATATGGAGTATTTTAATTGGGGGGCCTACGGAACAGGCGTTATGTCTTATGGTGACCTTGCTGCCAATTTCAATGGGATGCGATTTTGGAATCATATACTCAATAAGAATGAAGATATTTTAGGCAGGCCTTTAGGTCCATATGTCCTTTGTAAAAATAATAAATGGGTCCAAGGAAAGTCGATTGACTGGAAAAACTATATAGATGAATCTTTTGATGAATCCATCAATTGCAGTCTTTTTAGAGAAGAAATAATGGTTAAAAAAGTTCGGGAGAGAATTAAGGCCATTCCTTTCGATGGGATAAAAAATTTAAGCTGTCCGATAGCAAAAAATAAATTGAAAAAGATGGTTGAAAAATATTCAAAATATTCTGAATATATTTTAAATTTTGATGGCCATAAAGTTATTCCGACATTCACAAATTGGAAGCAATTTCACGATTTGTAAGAGAAATTATGGAAGGTGAATCAGAAGTTTTTTTCCAGTGCCCTTACTGCTTTTCAAACATTTCAATGGTTTTTGAACTTTATCATGGAGGACAAAGTTATATTGAAGATTCTGAGGTTTGTTGTCGTCCCATAGAAATTTTTTATAACGTTGAGGATAACGAAGTTAGAGATCTTAAAGTAGATAGGGCCCAATAAGTAATTTAGAAAAACTCGACGTGATCTTCATCTTCACTATCTAGGTCGATGACCTTATGACAAATTTTTGCAAGAGATTCTTTATTGTAGACTTCAAAAATGGCCTGGCAAATAATAGACTTGTCTCCAAGCTTCAACTCCCAGCTGTCCTGAAAAAGCTCTTCATATTGTTCTGGATGGTCAGGGCAGAAAAAGACATCGTCCCGACCCCTTGTTAAAAGAGGAAGGCTTATCTGGGTTACAAGTCCACTCTTTTCGAAGTGTTCCTTGACTCCTCCACCCATGAGGTTACAAAACTCTTTGATGAACTCATCAATGAGTCTTTGACTTAGGCCTTCTTTAGCTAGCTTTTCACCGTATGCATTTGCGGCAAATTGTCGAGCATCATCTGTAATGAATTGTGCTTTAAAGCTAAACCTTAATTCGCGACTTTTTAGAAAGATAACTGAAATCCAGTGTGACTCTTCATCAGGTTCAATACTTCTTTCTTTTTCACCTTTGGTAATGATATCTATAAAAGAATGCCTTTTTATCCTTTTGAGGCTAATTTCCCTGCAGAGATCACTAACAAATGAAAGGTCGTAAGTATCTTGTTCCAAACTTGTAACAGCGTCCATAGCTTCTCCTGAAGTGTTATAATTGTAAGCTAAGTAGTTTTGAAAAGCCGAATTTTTCCACTTTAAATTGGTGACAATTAAAGAGGTTCGTTAATTTAAGAAGTTAAGGCCGGTTTCTTAAGAGAAATTTGAAAAATAGAAGAGGGCGTAAACCCTTGAAAACTACTAGCCTAGGCATAAATAAAGTCTTTTTAGTAATCTTTTTTTGTTTGATGGCCTTCTATAATTGCTGGCCCACCAGAAGTTCCTAAGCGTGTGGCACCAGCTGCAATCATCTTTTCAGCATCTTTTCGACTTCTAATTCCACCGGAGGCCTTTACTTCGATTTCAGGGCCAACAACTTTTTTCATAAGTTCAACATCTTTCACGAGGGCTCCGCCCCCGGAAAAGCCGGTAGAAGTTTTAACAAAATGGGCGCCTGCCACCTTAGATAGAGAACATGCAATAATTTTTTCTTCCTGGTTGAGGAGAGATGTTTCAATTATGACTTTTACTATATGGGGCGCGGCCGTTTTCACAACTTCTTCTATATCACTAAGGACATATTGATAATCCTTTGATTTTAGTTTTCCAATATTAATAACCATATCAATTTCTTGGGCGCCATTATCAAGAGCATCTCTTGTTTCGAAGGCCTTCATTTTTGTTGTAGAAGCGCCTAGTGGAAAACCAATGACCGTGCAAATTTTTACAGGTGAACCATCAAGTTCCTCTGCCGCGAGGGAGATATTTCCAGGGTTAATACAAACTGTAGCAAAGCCATATTTCTTGGCCTCAGAGCAAATTCTTTTAATATCTTCCTTTGTAGCGGTAGAAGAAAGTAGAGTGTGATCAATATAAGAAGCTAACTTCTTATCTTCCATAAAAGCTATTATAGGGAAAAATAAGAAAATAATGAACTAAAAGAGTTTTTTTTCAATGGTTTTCATTTAAGTTCAGTGTGATTTTAAGGAATGGCTTTCATAATCTAATCAATTAAATTACATTTATAAATAGTAAGTTTTTAGGCAACAAGGATTAGTTTTGGCCGATGATTCAAGTCCAGTACTTAAAGTGGAAGGAATTCACAAAAGTTTTGGAGAAGTAGAAGTTCTCAAAGGTATCTCCCTTGAGGCCAAACAGGGCGAAGTTATTTCGATTATAGGATCGTCCGGATCTGGAAAAAGCACTTTTCTTAGATGTCTAAACTTTTTGGAGAGTCCAAACAAAGGACAGTTTTACCTAAGGGGCGAAGAGCTCCAAACCGTAAGAATGAAAAATGGTGAGCTTAGACCCAAGGATAGTGGGCAATTGGAAAGATTTAGGTCCCACATGGGAATGGTCTTCCAAAACTTTAATCTCTGGGAGCACATGACGGCCTTAGAAAACACAATGGAGGCCCAGGTCCAAGTCCTTAAAAGGCCAAAGAAGGAGGCTTTAGAGAAGTCTTTGGAGCTTTTAGAAAAAGTAGGGGTTTATAAAAGGAGGGGGCATTACCCTTCTCAGCTTAGTGGGGGAGAACAACAAAGAGTTGCCATTGCTAGGGCCTTGGCGATGGACCCGGATGTTATTTTGTTTGACGAGCCAACGTCGGCCCTTGATCCAGAACTTGTTGGAGAAGTTTTAAGGGTTATGAAAAAGTTAGCTGAAGAAGGTCGAACAATGCTTGTGGTTACTCACGAAATGGATTTTGCAAAAGAGGCCTCCTCTCATGTCGCTTTTTTTCATCAAGGAAAAATTGAAGAGCAGGGAGCTCCTAAAGTTATTTTGGAAAATCCACAAACAGAAAGGCTTTATCATTTTCTATCGAGTTTACTTACATAATAACTTTTAAAAGGAGTTAAAATGAAAAGACAGTTTAAGTTATTGTTTTTGGTTATGATTCTTGGGGCAAGTTTTGTCTCAAATGGTTGGGCAGGCTCTAAGAAGTCCGCTGACAAAGTTCGTATTGGTGTCGAAGGGGCCTACCCTCCTTTTAGTGAAGTTGGTAAAGATGGAAAAATGAAGGGGTTTGATATCGACATTTCTTATGCTCTTTGTAAGGAAATGGGCGCTGAGTGTACTCTTGTTAAACAAGATTGGGATGGGATTATTCCTGCTCTTCTTGCTAAAAAGTACGATGCCATTATTGCTTCTATGAGTATTACCGAAAAAAGAAAGAAGAAAGTTGCTTTCACAATTAAGTACTATATTACGCCAGCTAAATTTGTCAGAAAAAAAGGCTCAGGAATTGAAATTACAAAAGCTGGGATGAAAGGGAAGTCAGTTGGTGTTCAAAGTGCCACTATTCATGACAATTATATTACGGGCGTTTATGGAAAAGATGTCACTATAAAAAGATATGGAAAGCAGGATGAGGCCTATCTTGATATGAAAGCTGGTCGTATAGATCTCCTTTTGGCCGATAGTATTGCTTTAGATGATGGCTTTTTGAAAAAGCCAGGTGGAGACGCTTATGAGTTCGTTGGACCGGACCTTACAGAGAAGAAGTATTTTGGAGAAGGTGCAGGGATTGCTATAAGAAAAGAAGACACTGAGCTTGCTGGAAGATTCAATAAGGCCATCAAAGCGATTAGGGCCAATGGAACTTACGACAAGATCCAGAAAAAATACTTTAAATTTGACATTTATGGAAAATAAAAAGAATGTTTAATTTCCTTCATGGTTATGGCCCCAGCCTTTTGGAAGGGGCCTTTATTACAGTCACTCTCTCTGTAGTCTCCCTTTTAATTGCGACAATTTTAGGCCTTATAACGGCCACTATGAAGCTTTCCAAAGTAAGGTCTCTTGAAATTATCGGAGGCATTTATACAACGGTTATAAGAGGGATTCCAGATCTTGTTATGATGCTCTTGATTTTTTTTGGAGGTCAGGTTTTAGTTAATAGAGTTGTTCAAGAGTTAGGTTATGATGGTTATATTGATATCAACCCTTTTATAGCAGGCTCAATGACCATTGGTTTAATCTATGGAGCTTACTTAGCAGAAACATTTAGAGGGGCCTTTTTAGCTGTACCTGTCGGCCAAGCTGAAGCCGCTAAGGCCTGTGGTATGGATAGTTGGACGATCTTTTCAAGAATTATGTTCCCTCAAATGACTCGTCATGCTCTTCCTAGCTTTGGAAATAATTGGTTGGTTTTAGTGAAATCTACGGCCCTTGTTTCGGTTATAGGCTTGGAAGACGTCGTGAGAATGTCTGATTTAGCAGGAGGATCAACTCACAAACCTTTTAATTTTTGGGTTGCCTGTGCTCTTATATATCTTGCGATTACAAGTGTTTCTAATTTTATTCAGTCTAGGCTTGAAGACCGTTATAATGTAGGTCATCGGGAGGAAGGTCGGTGAGCTTTTCGATCATTTTTGACAATTGGAAGCTCTTTTTGGAAGGTTTTGTTGTTACAATACAACTTGTACCTCTTGCACTATTCTTTGGTTTTTTTATGGCCCTACCTCTATCAGTTATGAGGGCCTCTTCAAACCCTTTTTTAAAATGGCCTACTTACAGCTTTACTTATTTTTTTAGAGGAACACCTCTTCTCGTTCAGGTGTATCTCTTTTATTATGGGCTTGCTCAGTTCTCAATTGTGAAAGAAACTATTCTGTGGAGTTTTTTTAAGGATGCTTACAAAGTTGGACTTTTATCCTTTTCTCTCAATACAGCGGCCTACACTACTGAAATTTTTAGAGGAGCGATTGAGCGCCTTCCACTAGGGCAAATAGAAGCAGCTAAGGCCTGTGGAATGGGACCATTAACTCGGCTTAGACGTATTATTCTTCCGATTGCCTTAAGGAAATCTATTCCTTCCTACGGTAATGAGGTCATTTTTATGCTCCATGGAAGCTCTATTTGTAGCCTCATAACGATTATTGATATTACTGGAGCTGCAAGGATTGTAAACTCTCGTTATTATGGCCCTGTTGAGGCCTTCTTCACAGCGGGAGTTATTTATCTGTGCCTAACATTTTGTATAGTTGGAATATTTAAGCAGTTAGAAAAGAAATTTTTGTCACATATTAGAAGATGAGGTTTTATTTATGAAATTCAAAATACTATTATTTATGTTTTTTTTAAGTTCCCAGGCCTTTGGAAAAAGCTTTACTGTTTGTATGGAACCCAAGGGAGTCTTTCCCCTTTATCAGGAAAAGGGGAAAAAAGGAAAGCTTCCTGGGCTTTATTTAGAAATGCTTAAATTTATGGAGAAAAAAATAAATCTTCGAACAAAAATTAAAAGGAGGCCTTTTAAGAGGTGTCTTTCTTCTTTGAAAGCTGGCCGTGTAGATGCGGTGGCCTCGGCCAGTTATAAAGAGTTTCGAAAAGAGTTTGGTGTTTATCCATTTTTTAGAGGAAAGCTTCATTCTCGTTGGAGAATCTCAGCAAGTTCGTATTATTTATACTCTAGGAAGCGGGCACCGAAAGTCTGGGATGGTAAAAAGTTCAAACGATTTAATGGGAGTATTGCTGCTGTTAGGGGTTATTCAATCGTGAGTGACCTTAAAGACCTTAAAGTACCGACCAGAGAAGTGAACAAAATAGAGCAGGCGTTTCAGATGGTTAGTAAAAATAGGGTCTTTGGAGTAGCGGCCCATGAAAATGATGGGCATCGCCTCATGAAAAAACATAACCTTAAGCAAAGCAAAATTCCTTTGGCCAAAAAAGATTATTTTCTCCTTCTTTCTCATCAATTTGTTAAAAGAGATAAAAATTTTGCGGAAAAAGTTTGGAAAACAATGGCCGAAATCAGGGAATCAAAATCCTTTCAAAAAGTTAAAGATGGCTATTTGATGAAAGGGAAGTGGTGATATTTCTCTACTTTAGTCTCATTTTTGTTTTTGCCTCCCTTTATTTTTACTGGAGGCAAAACAACAAAGCAAAGTTAGGAGGGAAGATATCACTGGCCAAAGCGATTTGGCTTTTTTACACACTTTATGTTTGGTTCTTTCTTCTTCCCTATCTCTATTTCTATCATCCGATTTCTCCCTACACGACCATTTGGGTTATTTTCTCCCTTTGGATGTGGATAAGGGGAGTTATTGAGCTTTTTATGATGTTTGTGACTAAAAACTGGACACCACCTTTAGGTATTTCTCATGACATCACTTGTGCTCTTTTATTTATTGTGACTTCGATCTACTGCTATAAAGGGCTTTCTGATCATTTTTCTTGGGCCCTCTTAGTTTTTCACCTTTCACTTTTTTTATCAGTTCTTTTGGAAACCTATTATGCGTACGGCTTTTATAAAATTGTGGGAGAAAAAACAAAAGGAGATGAGGCCGTTTGGTATGCGGGAGAAGATAATAAAGACTTCAAGTTTTTAGTTAAATTAACGGGGTTTTTTAATTACCCTCTTTTTATATGCCTTTTCTTTTTTATATATTCAAAAATGAATCAGTTTTAAGGGGAACACGAATAAGTTCTAGTCCACCTTTTTTTAAGATGAGAATTCCATCATTTAAAATGAACTCCTGGATGATCTCCGTTTGGTGAATCATTTGGCCGTCTTCTGTCGTAATGGTGATAGGGATAGACCACCTAAGAAAACCTTCATGATGGGGTTTTGTTAAGTCAATCATGGTCATGACATTGTCTTTGAGCTTCGATAATCTCAAAGGAAAGGGAAAAGGGTTATGGTATAGGTTGGGAAGGCCATTAAGTGGACTTATCGTTTGCTCAATGAAGTCACCACCGGCCTCACCCTCGACTTCCTGTTCTTTTAGAAAAAGGTTGTCTTGAAGGCCTTCAAGGGAAACGCTCAATTGGCAATTTACAATAAGGTTGTTTTGAATTTTATCCGTTTCACATTTTTGCTTGGAAAAAGTTAATAACGTAGAGTAAACGTTTTGAGAAAGGGTGAGGCATAAAATTACAATAAGGTTTTTCATAGTTATCTTTTGAAGTGCGTTAAGTACTGTAGCTATCACAGATTTTAAAAAAGTTCAAAGGAGAGATTAATGAAGAAAAAAGATATTTCAGAAATGGGAGAAGAGGGCTTTCCTGATCAGTACTGGGATTTAAACTACGATGAGCCTGAAACCATGGATTGTATCGGTAATGTCGAAGAACATATGAATTATCTGAAATCTCTTTTCGATTTGGAGCTTATTGAAATCAAATCTCTTGTGGACTTCGGGTTTGGTCAGGGACACATGCTTAGAGGGGCCCTGGAGGCCTTTAGACCTAGAAAGTCTTTGGGGATCGAGCCATCTTTGAGACCTTTTTTAGAAATGGAGACATGGAGTAAGAAAAGTGAAAATCAGCTTACTTTAAAAAGGGTAGGGGTTTTGACCTGGCTTTTGAAAAATAAGGGTAAATTTGATCTGGGTCTTTGTAATTCAGTTTTTCAATATATTTCAACGAGTAATCTTAAAAAAGTGGTTCCCTTGATGGCCCAGAGGGTGAGGTACCTCTACCTGACTGTTCCCACGGATAAAGAATTGGATAACCAGGTTAAAGAGCATCGTTTTACAGATAGCTTTGCTTTGAAAAGAAGTCGGAGGACTTACCAACAGATTTTAAAAAAGGATTTTACTTTTATTTCAAGCAGGCTCTTGGAGAGTAAATCCTTCTTTGACGAGGAAAGTACCCACTTTTCAAACCTGCTTTATCGATTTTAATGTGTTCGAACTCTTCTTGACGGAGCTTTCGCTACTTCAAAACGGATTTGTTTTTTCTTAAAAAAGATCTTTTTCCCTTTAAGAAACATCGTTTTGTAATTCTTATGAACTTCTATAAAAGAAAACTCGTCTTTTAAAACGACATTTTTTAGTTCCTTTCTTTTTATTGAAAGTCCACCAGCGATGTTTTCAAGAAATGATTTAATATTGACGCCGTCATTTTTACCAAGGTTCACAAAAAACCTGACGTGATCTTCTCCATTAACTTTTTGGTTTCTGGAGTCTGAAGTTTTAGGCCCTCTTTGTTCACCAAGGTCCAAGCTCTCTTCAGTTTTATAATTTGAAAAGATATTTTGAGAAATATAGTTATACATTTTTTTAAGAAGGGCCTCGTAATCTTCATCTTTTGTTTGTTCTCTGAAGATATCGTAAAGGTCCTGGTCTTTTGATTTTTCAAGCTCTTCATAATCGTAGATCTTAACGAGCTCTCTTTTTAAAAGACTCTGCTTGATTGTATTAACTTTAGGGAGTCTCTTTTTTTCAATAGGAAGCTTAATAAATTTTTCAAGTCGAGACAGTCTGTATTTTTCATCTGGTGAAACAAAAGTATAGGCCGTTCCTTTTTGACCAGCTCTACCTGTTCTTCCAATTCTGTGGACATAGGACTCAAAATCCTGAGGAAGGCCGTAGTTAATAACATGAGTAAGGTCATTAACGTCAATTCCTCTGGCCGCAACATCTGTACAGACGAGTAGGCTAATCTCTTTTTTCTTGAAGCGGCTCATTGTGTGAGTTCTTTGGTCTTGGGCCATATCTCCGTGAAGAGCGCTGCAAGAGATTCCCCAGTCTGTTAATTCTTCAGAAACAACTTTAGCCTCAATTTTAGTTTTACAGAAAATGATTCCATAAAAGTTTTCGATAGAATCGAATAGGGAGCAAAGTGCCTTGATCATATTTTTTCTGGGTATTAAAAAATGGCCCTGCTCAATATTTTGACTACTCAGAGAGGCCTTTTTAACTGAAACAATTTGTGGGCTCTTGAGATATTCATTGATCATATTAAGGACAGGTTTTGGCATCGTGGCCGAAAACATCCAGATCTTTCTATTTCCAGAAAGAAGTCCAAGGATTTCTTGAACATCTTCAATGAAACCTTTATTAAGCATTTCATCACATTCGTCACAGATAGCGTATTGTGTTTTATCCAAATGGAGTTGTCCTCGTGAGACAAGATCCAGGATTCTTCCTGGTGTACCTACAACTATATGAGGTTTCTTTTTCCTTAGGTCCCTGATTTGATCTCTTATAGGGACACCTCCGTAAACAGGAAGGGATTTTATATCTGTATATTTTGTAAATTGTTTAATTTCATCGTTGATCTGAGTCGCGAGCTCTCTCGTTGGCGCCAAGATCAGTCCTTGTATATGATTGAAGCTAACTCCAATTTTTTCAAGAAGAGGTAAGACGAAGGCCGCAGTTTTTCCTGTACCCGTTTGGGCCTGGCCTACGAAGTCTATTTCGTTTTCTAAAAGAAGTGGGATGGACTTTTCCTGAATTTCAAAAAGGTTTTCAAAACCTTTTTCACGAATGGCCCCTAAGACTTGTTCATTAATTTTTAATTCTTCAAATTTCAAAGGAGCTCCTTAGGAGTGGCTATTTTTGGACCACTAAATAAAATTTATTTCTAAAACCAAATTACGTTTAGTTATCAGGGTTTCCTACTGTAGACCACTTTTTTGTGCTCTTTGCAATGGTTTGGGTATCTTTTGAAAAATATACCCTTCTAACTGGGAGGCTTTATACAGGATTTTTATTATAAAGTCTTGAAATTAAAGGAAGGTTTGAGGAAAAAATGAGGGGGAAGGAAACTTCCCCCTTTAAGCTTCTTAAAGAGTTGATTTAATGTATCTGTAGATATCTCTTTTAAGTGCTAGCTGATGACGAGCTTTTGGAGTTCTAAGCTTTTTGATTCTTCTTTGCTTTTTAAGTGAACCATCACAAAGAGCACCACTGCTATCAAGGTCAAGGATCATTTCTCTCATTGCTTCTCTTGTCATGTAACCTCTAGCATCTTTGTTTCTTCTTAAGAATTTTTTTGTGAATTTGTTAAGAGACTTCCCTCTTCCTCTATGAGCATCAACAATAGTCTTGATGATGTAATTAGTTTGAAGAAGTTTTGTCATTGAGTAAGTTCCGTAAGCGGCAACCGCAGGAACAGCAACAACGGCACCTGTAACAGCACCAACTACAGCAGCTGAACCAGCAACAGTTGCTGCAGTTCCAACACTAGCTCCACCAACTAAAGCACCAGCTCCTGCCCATGTTCCAGCAGCAACAGCACCAGAAGCAGCTGTACCAGTACCTCTAGCAAATGTTCCTAGGCCAAGCATATACTTAAGTTGCTTTTGGGCCTGAAGATATTCGTCAAGACAAGTGTCAGTTGCAGCGACTTCACCTTCTTGCATGATCTCTCTGGCTTGTTGAATTTTGTTGTTTTTCCCAATTGCGTAGCTATTTCCAACGGAAAAAATAAGAACGAGTAAAAGAAGTTTCTTAATGCTTTTCATTTTGCCTCCATAAAGTTTTTTTGTTGAAAAAAGATTAGGGCGTATGAAAAATTTAGTAAAGTTATCTTTATGTAAAGTTTTAGTAGCTTAAGTCAATTCAATGTTAAGTCAGTAAGGTTGAGCAAAAAGCTTAGTATTCGCGGACTGATTTGTTCAAGAATTGTTAGATATTTTTTGGTCCATGTTCTAGGAATATTGGAGTTGATTTAGATTTTTATGCTACCTTTAAGAACGTGTAAGTCTCCTTCTTGGTAATTAGTAAATAAGCTTGGCCTTCCTTGGGCCTACTTTTCCTAAAAAAAAAAGGGCCTTTTTAAGGGCCCTTTTTTTTTTAGGAATGTGTTTTAGATAATTTTTTCCAATCTTCTAGGTCTTTTGTGGCCACCTTTTCTGTTGATATAAGGCCCTCATCAAGCTTTTCTCGAAAACTATTAAATTCCTCTGCTGTTGGTTTTTCGGGGACGTAAACGACTTCACCAAACCTTAGGACGATCTTTGAAAAGGGCCTGGGAAATTTGTTTTTATCCCAGGATTTGTTAAAAACTTTGGGGCTTTGAGTTATAGGGGATATGGGAAGGATAGGGGTTTTTGTTGTTTGAGAAAGGTGTATAACACCGGCCTTACACCTATTTCTGGGACCTCTGGGACCATCAACGGTAATGGCAGCAACCTGACCTGTTTCAAGGGCCCTAACGGCATCATTTCTGGCCTGTCTACCACCTCTTGATGAGCTTCCCCTCGCAACACTATAGCCAAGTTTTGTGACAAGGTGGGCAACGAAATCACCATCTTTTGAAGGGCTGACCATTGCGCAGGGAGAGAATCCTCTGATACTAAAAATACCTGCCAAAAAATGCTCATGCCATAGTGCAAAAATAAAGCTTCCATTGGGGTGCATTTGTTTGGCCTTTTCCAAGTTTTCAAGGCCTGAAAACTTAAGCCTGTAAGTTGAGTAAAGAAGTCTGAGAAGTATGTAGACAAGTTGGTGGGTCATTTTTCGGAACAAAGTATTTCTCCTGATTTATTCTTTTATTAAATTTTTTAACTCATCTTCGCAAATAACAGTTGTCCCCAGCTGATGGGCCTTTTTTAATTTGCTGGAGTTTGCATTTGGGTCGTTCGTTAAAAGATAATTCGTTTTTTTAGTGACAGCGTTTACTATTTTAGCGCCTTCTTTTCTAAGTCTGTCTTCTATAACATTTCTTTTTTCGGAAAGAGTGCCTGTAATGCAAATAGTTTTTCCGGCCATCTTAGATTTTAATTCCTTAGGGGACTCAAGTTCAAGTCCCAAAGAGATAAGTTCATCAAGTATATCCCATTTAGAATTTAGTGAGTTAAGAAGCTCTGTCGAGGATTTTTCTGCAAAGCCTTCGATAGCGCAGAGGTCTTCATGGGTCATTTTTTTTAATTTTTCAAGAGTATTAAAACCCGCCAAAACTATCTTTTCACATTTGTTGTAGGCCCCGCCTGACAGACCCAAGGAAGATAAAAGTGTCGTAAGATCAGTTTTCTTGGTTTTATTTATGTTGGAGAGAAGTTTGGTGGCCATTTTTTCTTTTGTTTTTTCTAACTTCATAAGGTCTTCAAAGCTAAGCTTGTAAAGGTCAGGTATCTTTTTAACAAGTCCTGATTTGATCATTTCCTCCAGCCTTTTGGAGCTAAGGTCATCAATGTTTATTTTTTGGATAAAGTTAAGAATTCCTTCTTTTACCTGTGATGGGCATTCTTTGTTGGGGCAAATAATACGAATATCCTTAATTTCAACTTTTCCTTTACAGGAGGGGCATTTGTTGGGGAGTTGAATTTCTCCTTTTCTGGATTTGATGACGGCCAGGAACTTGGGAATGACCTCTCCACTTCTTGTAATTTCAATCTGGTCTCCCTCTTTAAGCTTGAATTCTTTTACAACCCCGTAATTATGGAGAGTGACATTACTGATTGTTGCACCAGACAACTCTGTGGGTTCGATTTTGGCGACAGGTGTTAATACCCCATTTCTTGAGACATTCCAGTTCACTTCTTTGATAAATGTTTTTTTCACTTCTCCTTGAAACTTAAAGGCCATTTTGTAGCGAGGGTGATGAGAAGTCTCCCCTAGGGATGTATGAAGGGCAAGGTCATTAAAAGAAAAAACGAGGCCGTCTACAAGATAATCCCCTGTTTCCATAAAGTCCCTAACCCAAAGAATTTCTTTTTCTACTGTTTCAAAGTTTTCATGAACTTCGAACTTGGGGAGATCAAAATTAAGCTTTTTAAGAATAGCGATTTTTTCTGACTCTAATTTGGGCGTTAACGAGTCACTTAAGATTTCAAAGGCCTTAAAGGAAAGGTGTTTGCAAAGAGGAATATTTTCTTTCCTGGAAATAAGACCAGCAACAATGTTTCTTTGGGAGGAGGGGACTTCAAGCCCAAGCTTTTCCATCTCTTTTTTGATGATTATAAAATTTTCCTGAAGGCAAAAAATCTCACCTCGTATTTCCAAGTCACTTTTTTCCTTTATTGTTTTTGGAACAGAGGTCATCCACGCTACTTTTTCTGTAATGTCTTCTCCGTAACTACCGTCACCTCTCGTCTTGGCCATGAGGAGCTGACCGTCTTTATAGATGAGTGAGCCAGACATCCCATCAATTTTGGGCGTACTAACCACACTGCGTTCATCAATCCACTTTTTTAGATCTTCTAGGGAATAGGTTTTGTCTAGTGAGAGCATCTTTGTGCTATGCCTTATTTTTGAGCCTGACTTTATGCTAGTTCCCACGAGGCCAAGTGTGTAGCTCTCAGGATCAAGGCCTTTAAGCTCCTCTTCAAGGTTGTCATATTCTTGGTCTGTTATTTCAGGCCTTCCCTGATAATACAGTGCTTTGTGCTTTAAAATGAGATTTTCAAGTTTCTGAACTTTAGACATACTTTTGGCCTCTCTTCATTTTGGAAGAGAGATACTAACTAATTTTTTAGGAATGGACAATCAACCTTCATCGGCTTTTTCTCTATTAATCTTGTCGAAAGCATTCCTAAGCATTACTGAGGGAAGTGCCGCTTCAAGATAAGGGACATTGATGACAGAGAACATTTCGCTGCCTTTTTCAAACACGATTTCATCGGCAAACCCTGCATCAACCGCTGCAGTGAAGTCATCGATATGAATAGGAAGCTTTTGGTTTTTAAACCCTTCCAAAATAATACTGAGGTTGGCCTTTGCCTTGCCTTTGCTATCAACTGTTGCGGTGTCCAACTGTTTGAGCACCTTGGTCAAGAACTTCGCTGTTTTTTCTGGTATTTTTAATTTTTTTTGATCATCGACTCTTCGCTGTTTGTTAAAAAAGACAACGGCTTCATGAATCTCGGTCATCTTGTAGGCAATAATAAGGTCATCCCCACTTTCTTCCTTTTTTAATTCGAGATACTTTAGACCTGCTAAAATTCTGATGAGCTCTTCTAATTTTATTTCCGGGTAAGCATGTATTTCTGTCATTTGAAATTCTAGAGAACTCTTCTTGAGCTTATAGTCGCCTCTTACAAAATTAGCGAATGTTTTAAAAGTTGTGAAAAGAAGACCTAGTCCCTTAACAATGTCGGTGTTGGAAAAAAATGTGTATTTGGCCACTTTTCCTCTTCCTGCGTAACCAACGGAGTTGGTTTCAAGTTCTTTTAACTGGTTGTTTGTTTTTCTAAGTCTGTCTGCGAGGGTGATAACGATTGTTTTAAACCAAGGGTTGAGTCCTTTGAGCGCCTTATCCAAAGAATCAAAAGGTATTTCAATGATTTGTAACGAAGAAAGAGCCGAAGCTGAGCAACTTCGTCGACTCGATTGAGTATCAAAATAGGCCATCTCACCGATGACTTCACCTTTCCTTAGGATTGCAATTTCCACAAACCCCTTGCCTTTGGGTCGAAAAAGCCTGATTTGACCTTCTTTGATTATGTAGAGACACTTGGCATGATCACCCTCTCTAAAGAGTAGCTCTCCTTGCCTTAGTTTCTTCATACCAGGCTTTTTTGAAACGGTGGCCTTACTTTTTGGGGCCGGCTTCTTTAGCGCCATATTTTACCTGTTAAAATTAAGTTTCCTATTGAGAATTATCGACAAATTGACGAAAGAATTAATTAATTGAGGGCAGCTTTTTATTCATTTTCCTGCTTTAAAACGATTTAAAACAAATTTTATTTAAAATAGTTGCATAGGGGAAGAATCTTTATTTAAAGGTTAACAATAATTGAGCAAAGAAGAGGAAAGTGAAAAGAACGAGGAAAGATTTCCTCTTATAGAATACAATAGAGGAAGGGCAAAATAAGGAAAATTATGGTGGCACTAAAATCTCCTTTAGAGATGCTTTACAGATGGGAGAAAGAAACTCCAAATAAGACATACATGAGACAACCTCTTGGTGGTGGCCAATGGCAAGAGTATACATGGAAGGAAGTTGCCACTGAAGTTAGAAAAATGGCCGCCTTCATTAAGTCCCAGAATTACCCTCCAAGCAGCAAAATTGTTATTTATTCCAAAAATGCTTGTCACTGGATGATGGCCGATTTGGCCATTTGGATGAGCGGTCATATTTCAGTTCCCATTTATCCAATGATTGATGGGCCGACACTTAAGCACATAATAGAGCATAGTGAGGCAAAAATGGTTTTTGTCGGGAGGGTGGATTATTGGGACGATGTGAGAGAGAGCCTATCTGATGACATTTTGAAAGTGACCTTTCCGATTCATACTGCTGATGTATTTGTTGCTTGGGATGACATATTGGAAAAGTATGAACCTTTAAAGGAATCTCCAATAAGGCCCCAGGATGATGTGGCCACAATTATTTATACTTCGGGGACCACGGGATGGCCAAAGGGTGTAGTTCATTCTTTTGAAGGAGTTAGTTTTGCAGCTCAAAATGCTTTAAAAGTAATTCCATTATCTGGAAAAGATCAATTTTTTTCTTACTTACCGCTCGCACATGTCGCAGAAAGAGTACTGGTTGAAATCGGCTGTCTTTACTCAAATGGAGTGGTTTCTTTTATAGAGTCGAAAGAAAGGTTTATGGAAAACCTTAAAGAGATACAGCCGACCGTATTTTTGGCCGTCCCCTTTGTTTGGAGTACAATAGTTAAGAAGGTGACCTTAAAGTTTGGTGAGGAAAAACTAAAGAAACTTTTAAAGTTTCCTCTTATTTCTGGAGTTTTCAAAAACCTTATTAAAAAAGCAGTAGGACTGTCTCGAGTTGAGTATGCTTTCACTGGTGCGGCTCCCATTTCTAGGGAAGTTTTAGAGTGGTTTGATGTTTTGGGTATTAAAATCATTGAAGTTTATGGAATGACAGAAAACTTAGCCTATGGAGTTATCAACCTTGAGAGAGAATATTTTGGATCTGTTGGTATGCCTTTTCCCCACGTGAATCTAAAGTTGACGGAAGAGGGAGAAGTTCTGATTAGCAGCCCGACTAATATGAAGTCTTACTTTAAAGAACCAGAAAAAACACAAGAAAGTTTTGATAAGAACTTTTTTCGTACTGGAGATATGGGTGTCATAAATGATCATGGCCGCTTGGAAATTGTTGGAAGAGTTAAAGAAAATTTTAAAACCTCAAAGGGTCTTTATATTTCACCAAACCCAATTGAGCTAAAGTTTTCTCAGAATCCACTTGTGGATATGATTTGTCTTGTCGGTGCAGGTTTGCCTCAACCAATCGCCCTTATTGTCCTTTCAGAAGAAGGGAAGAAAATGGAAAAGAATTTTCTTTGCGATTCATTTTTTAAGCAAAAAGAGTTTATCAATAAAGGTCTCTTGAAGCATGAGAGAGTTGAAAAGATTGTTATTTTAAATGAGCCATGGACTGTTGATAATGGAAAACTGACTCCGACCTTAAAGCTTAAGAGGCACAACATTGAAAAAGATCTAACGCCTTTTTTTAATAAGTGGTTTAAAGATAAAGAACCAATCGTCTGGCAAAGCTAACTAAAAAATAATGGAATTTTTTATGAGCAACCGAAGAGTTAATTTGCCATACTTTGATGAAATTCTGGCAGAATTGGAAGATCAAAATGAAGATATGGAAACAGTTTTTGGTAAGCATATTCATTGGGGATATTGGGAGGACCCTAAAAAAGCAGAAGGTACTTACGAAGACTTTAGAAGAGCGACTGAGCTTTTGTGTGAAAAAGTATGGTCCTTGGGAAAAATCAAAGAAAATGATTTTGTGCTTGATGTGGGGTGTGGTTTTGGAGGAACACTTTCTAGTTTGAATGAAGTATTTTCATCCTTAAAGATGTTTGGATTAAATATTGATCAAAGACAGATAAACCGTGCAAAGAAAATAGTTAAGGCCGAAGGAGAAAACCAAATAGATTTTGTACAAGGAAGTGCAAGTAAATTACCTTTTAAGGACAATTATTTTGATGTTGTGCTAGCGGTGGAGTGTATCTTTCATTTTCCAGATAGGGACGAGTTTTTTAGAGAAGTTCAGAGAGTTTTGAAGCCTGGGGGTTATTTTGCTATTTCTGACTTTGTTATTTCCTTTCAATTGCCAGGTTCGATGAATCCCTTTTTTAAAGGGCCAGGAATACCTTTTTATGGAAATATTCAATTATGTCGTTTTCAAAAATATAAAGATTTGGCCAGTAAATTTAATTTTGAGATATTGGAAGTTGAAGAAATAACTGACAATGTATTACCAACATACCCAATAGTAAAAAATATATTTTCCAAAAATAAAGTAGGCCACTTTCTAACTTTAGTTGCTCAAATTAGTCAGTTGACCAAAATTATTCGTTATAAAAATATCTCTTTCCAAAAAAAATAAATATAAGGGCAGCTTTTATATTTAGAAAAAAATTACCACTTATTTTTTTAAAGTTTTATAATTTATTAGAAAAATAAGTAAAAGGAGTATTTTTATTATGAGAGAGAAAAAAACGGAAATAGACAAAATTCTAGTTGTACCATGGTCCAAATCATATAAGAGAGATAGCTCTAAAGTAAAAAATGGAGAATTGGGCGCTGATGAAATAAAAACGACTCATTTAATCCTTCAAGAGTATGAGGAAGGTATTACAGAGTATGGGATGATTACTGAGGATAAAAAAGGGCTCCCTTTAATATTAAGTGATTTTAAGTACTTTCATGAGTTTAGAGAAAACTATTCCCAGAAAAAATAACACATTAGTACAAAATTAATAGTTATGAGATTATTAGAGAGTCTTTTAGCTATTAAATTTAAGAGGGTTAGTCCGATATTTATACCATCGATCAAAATTTTATACTCAAGGAAAAACGCATGTTAAGGGTTTTTTATTTCCTTGTCTTTTATTTTACACTTGTAGCAGGAAATGTTTCATACTCAGTAGAGAAAGAGAAAAAGTCCAGCCCTCTCAGTGCGAGCCTGAAGGCCCTTGGGTCTGTTAAAAAAGTAAAAAAAATCAAAAAAAAGTTTAAATATCAGTTCGAAAACAAACTAAAAAATATGGTTAGTGGAATTATTATTTCTGAGAATGTTGCCAAAAGGTTAAGTGGTGCGGCGGTAATGATTTTCACGAAAGAATTTCGTGTAAGGTATAAAGATTTTAAACTTAAGCTTGATAATGAAGAGCTTTCTATATTTTATGGAAAAGGTTTTTAGAGCTGGTTGTATTTCTTTGCTATGCCCTTAGATTTTTCAATTGGGTATTTTTCTTCATTTTTTTTCATTTTTTTGTAGAGGGCCTGTTCAAGGTCAATGTTTAGAATATCTGCAATTCTTAAAAGGTAGTATAAAGTATCAGAGACTTCGTCAGAAATAGACTCCATAAGGGGGTCATCTTTTTTTATACTTTGAGATTGCTCAGGAGTTAGCCACTGAAAAATCTCCAAAAGCTCACTGGCCTCTACTGAAAGGGCCATAGCGAGATTTTTTGGATTATGAAACTGTTTCCAATCTCTATCGTCAGCAAATTTTCTTTGGTATTCGTAAATTTTTTTTAAATCAAGCGACATCACCGATCTCTCCCTTAAGGACGTAGACCATAGTATCGATTTATAAGAGACTCGTAAATTCTTCTTTTATGAGGGCTTCTTGCATTATAACGTGACCACCAGTTTACATCACTTTTGCTAAATCTCTTAAATGATGCCAAAATTCTTGCTCCAGTTGCAATACAATAATCGTAATTTGACTGAAGCTTTGATAGGTCGAGGTTCATTTTTTCGACATTTCTATAGTGGATTTGCATCATACAGAAATCTGTTTCAATTTCCATAGGAATATATTTTTCGTCTAAGTAAATGTAGCCGGTAACAACTCTTACTTTATCTAGAATAATACCACTTTCTTGCATGGCTATTGAGACAAGAAGATAAGGGTCTAGGCCATACCTTTTACTATATCGTCGAAAGCTTCTGGAATATCTCCAAGCAAGCTTTCTACTCATTTTAGGCTTTAGTTTTAAAATAAAACTATAGACGGGGTATTTTTTTTCAGTTGAGACTTTTTTACGAATTTTAGCGTTGGCTAAAGTGCATGAGAACATAAGAAGCAGGCAAATAAATATTTTATTCATTTTTCATTCTTGACAAGGTTAATAAAAAACTGGTGCAATATATCAAAAAAATTTTAATTGAAAAGGATTTTTTAACTGGTAAGGCCTAACCGGGTAAAAAAGAACTGGAATAATTAAATAAAAATTATGGTATTTAGTGAAATAAATTATCTTTATTTAAATCATCTTCATCTTGGGTGTCATCTTCAAAAGTTTCTATCCACTTTTCCTTTTCTTGGAAAGATTTATTTCTTGAGTAGTAATGTACAAATCCAAAGATAATACCTCCAAGGAGTCCAAGGTAATGAGAAAGGTAGCTAATATTTTGGGCCATTGAGGAGGGAGAAAAAAGGACAAGGCCTACGCCTATGCCTTTAAATATTCTTTTAGGAAGTGAAATTTTTTTATCTATGAAAATGTATAACGTAATCCAATGTCCACCTAAGAAATAAACAAGTCCCGAAGCTCCCAAAACTATAATGTGGGCTTCATGGAAGGAAATTACAAAAAGGGTTATAAGTCCATTAATTAAAAAGGAAATAAGAGGGTAAAAATAGGGCCCATAATGTCCAGTGCTTAAGGCGCCCCAAAAGAGCAGCATGGAGCAGTTCGATAGTACATGGTCCATATCTGCGTGGATGAGAGTAGTAGTCCATGCCTTCCAGTATTGTTTCTCTACAAACACTTCGTGGTAGGAACCAGCAAGAGGAAGACTCAGTTCACCTATATGCCCCCAGTAAATGTTTGAAAAGACAGTAATAATAAAGATAAAAAGGAGAGAGGTTTCCCAGTAATAAGGGAAACGAAACTTTGAAAGATACGTTTCTTTAAGCTCAAATTTCCTATCAGTCATAAGCTACAGAATCGGATGATTTCAAATTTTCTACGCCAAAAAAAGGTGTCGCTCTTAAGTAGGTAAATAAAACTTATTCATTATAAAAGTTTTATGTTGTTGAAATAATATATTTTGAATTTTTTCCAGAAATTTTAACAATAGTGGTGTAAAATAGTAAGATATCTTCAACCTTGAGATAATGATGAAAGAGGACAGTGGGGTTTGCTCCTGTTGCATGTCAAAAAAAGTGGGAATTGTGAAGCTTCAATTCAATGAAGAATTGGAGGAAAAGTATAACCAACAATCTATGGATAGTGGCGTAAAAAAAATGCCAATATGTTCTGACTGCATCTCAAACTCGATAACTCTTTTTATGGAGAGAAGCCTCCCTAAAGTCACGCTTTTTGAGGATTTAGTTCATGATGGCCATCTTCCTCCCAAATCTGCTTGATTTGATATTAAATCAAGCTTTATAATTTTATTTTCACCAACAGAGAGAAGAGATGATTAAAGGAATTTCTTTTGATTTTTGGGACACATTATTTGTTGATGATTCAGATGAAATTGAAAGAAGGTCTTTAGGGCTTCCTACTAAAAAGGCCCAAAAGCTGGAAAGTATTTGGAATCTGGTCAAGGAAGAGGAGGTACCTTATGATCATTTAACAAAGGCCTTTAAGGACGTTGATTCTTGGTTTAAGAAAAAGTGGGATGATGAGTGCCTAACTGTTTCCGTTGAAGTACGTTTAAAAAAAATAATGAATTTATTGAACGTTGATATGGATTCCAAAAGACTGGCCAACCTCATAGATGAATTCGAAAATATGGAAGTGGATATATCCCCACAGTCTAAAAAAGGTTGTGAAGATACTTTAAGGGCCTTAGGCCAACGTTATAAGCTTTGCTTGATAAGTGATACTATTTATACTCCGGGCAAGGGAATCCGAGAAATTCTTAAAAAAAATAATATGTTGAAATATTTTACTTCTTTTTCATTTTCTGACGAAGTCGGAGCTTCAAAACCAAGTCCCATTATATTTGATCATGCTCTTGAATGCTTAGAATTGGGCCCTTCGGAGGTTGTTCACGTAGGCGATAGAGAAAGCAAAGACATTATTGGGGCCAAAGAGAAAGGGATGCGGGCCATTTTGATATCCAAAACGTTAAATCTTGAAGTCGTCCAAACTGCTGCGGATGGGAAAATATCTTCCTTGGAAGACCTCATCAAAGCGATCGATAAAATAACATAGCCGGTCCCTAGTCAGCTATTTCTTCTATAGCGACCTTACCAGAGTCTCTTTTGATAACAAATTTAAAAAGGGCCTGAAAACCATCCATATTGTAGGAAAGTCTAAAAAGAAAATGAGTGTGAGAAGCAAGTTTCGGCCAGTAGGGTTTATCAAGCTCATTCTGGGAGAGGATCAAGGTTGATTTTTCCAAGTTTTGGTTCATTATTAGCTTTATATTTTCTTCTGAAAGATCAGCCGTCCCTCTGTTTTCCTCAGAGAGCAAAGTATAGTTAAAAAGTGATGTGTTTGATTTATTTGTTTTGATCTCTTTTTCAAGGTTATTAAAGGCAGTTTTGTAATTAAGAGGGTATTTTATCGAAGTCTTAATTTTTTTTATTTCACTTCGAGGAGTTTTATCAATAAGTTTGAGGTTAAAATGATTTTTCTCTTTGAGAGAATTGTCCTTTTGGGCCATTAAAAAAGTTGGAGAAATAAGCATTAGAAAAAGGAAAAAGTTCTTATAGCTTACCATCTGTAAGTTCTCCTATTCTTGGTTTCATTTAGTATGCTACTTAAAAAAACGAGAATTAAAAAGATACAATTTTTAGCTTTTGTCTGTAACGATTTTATTTGAGAGTTCGTTTCGATCATCACTTTTTATTGGAAAGTACTCAGTTAAAACTTTTCCACATTCAACAATTGTGTCTACAAGGCCATCAATAAGCTGATCATTTTTAATTTGGTCAATGAAAGGTGTTAAAATTTTATTCCAGGTTTCCACCTCAACTTTATCATTTATTCCTTTGTCCGCTAAAATCTCGACGCGGTGCTCCAGGGCCGAAACCATAATTAGAATGCCCGTTCTGTCTTTTGTTGTATGGAGGTTGTTTTCAAAGAAGGCCTGTAATGCTCGTTGATGAACTTCTTCAGCAATTTCCTTTTTGGTGGAAAACCACCTTTTTAGAGTTGGAATATAGGCCAGGTAGTAACCAAGGACAAGACCGGGAAGTTGAAGCCATAAAATAGAACCTGGTCCTTCAGGCCACTCTGTAAGGAGACTTAATGTTGGTATGAGAATTCCAATGGTAATGGCCAACCTAAAGTGCGATGCGGGATAAAAGTCACTTTGGGTAAAAATAGCAGGAACAATTTCTCCTGATGTTGTGGATTCAACTGTCTTTATTGCCTGTTCTATCTTAATTTTGTCTTCTCTTAATAATTCCATAATTACACCTTTGTTTACCAACTACCGCTGGCCCCTCCACCAGAAAAGCCTCCGCCGCCACCGCTCCAGCCTCCGAAGTCTCCTCCACCGCTTGAGAATCCTCCCCCTCCAAAAGAATTATAGCTACTCCCAAGCAAAAAGGCCGTGCCATGGCCTCTTCTAAAAAGAGAAAATAAAATAAATAGAGCGAAGATTAAAAATGGGCCAAAATTTTGGCCTTTATGCTTTTTTCTAACTTGGGGAATATTCTTTATATCACCCCCCAAGACTTTGATTATAAAATTAAGGCCAACATATATTCCCTTTTCATATTCGCCCTTTTTAAAATGAGACCGCAGGTGGTCAACGATTCGCCCTGCTTTCATATCTGTAAGGGTTCCTTCGAGGCCCTGGCCGACCTCAAGTCTCATTTTTTTCTCTTTCATAGAGATCATAAAAAGGAGGCCATCATCCTTTTTTTCATCGCCTAGCTTCCATTTATCTACAACTTTAATACTGTAGCCCTCGAGACTTTCATCTTCTAAAGACTTAACAATATAAAGCTGAATTTGAGGTCCATATTGTTTTTTAAAGCCTCTAAGAATTCTTTCAAAAGCTGCTTTTGTTGTAGGTGAAAGAATCCCGGCCTCATCGATAACAGGCCCTGTTAAAGAAGGTATTTCTTTTGCAAATGATAGTTGCGACAAGAAAAGTATATAAAGAAAAATAATGGTCCTTTTCATCATTAGAATTCAACCTTGGGTGCATTTTGGACTTTTTCTAAGTTTTCGACTTTAAATTGAGGCTTTTTAGAGTGCTTCAAAAAAAAGGAGTTATACCAGCTTGTGGGTGGGACAGTTATAAGGTTATTGAATTGTTTGATGGACTGGATATAACGATTGCGGGAGACAGTAATTCTGTTTTCTGTACCTTCCAACTGGTGTTGGAGATCCCTGAAGTTTTGATTTGCTTTGAGGTTGGGGTATCTCTCTGAGACCATCATAAGCTTTGAGAGTGCACTCGAGAGGCCGGCTTGGGCCTTTTGAAATTGCTTCATCGTTTGAGGGGTGAGTTGGTCCACATGAAGGTTAATTTTTGTTGCTTGGGCCCTAGCACTAATTACAGCAGTGAGGGTTTCTTTCTCATGTGAGGCATAGCCTTTAACAACATTCACGAGGTTAGGAATAAGGTCTGACCTTCTTTTGTATTGATTTTGAACTTCTGCCCATTGGGCCTCTACTTCATTTAGCGCGGTAGGAATGCTTTGCATACCGCAGGAAGTAAAGAAAATGCACAAAGTTAAGATTTGTAGAACTCTCATTAAGAACACCTTTGAGTAATCCAATCATTTTCGTTTGAGACTGGGCGTTATTATAACACTTTTTATATCTTGGACGCAATTAATATACTTGATGACTCATAAAATGGTTATTTTTATTTTTTTTGTTAATCTTCTTTTGATATTTTGAAGTAGAAAATTTCTTAACTACCTCTAAATTAACAATTTTACCCATAAAAAGAAAATTATGTTTGTTCTTGTGAGAGAATTTCCTAGTTGGTTCGTACGGTCTGGAGAGTTCTTATGGGTGAAAGAAAAAGAAAGTTTAAAAAGGTAAAAGAAAAGGAAAAAGTTGTTGAGATTGTCCCTGGAGCAATCAACGGCCCAGTGAGAAAACTTTTTGTTGATGTCCTCGATGGGAAAGCTCCTAAGAAAATAACAGCATCCAATTTGTGGTTGAGGGAGGCTTTTCTTAATCCCAGGGTTTTGTACCAGTCTAGGAATGAAATTTTGGCGCTGGCAGATTATTTGGATGAAACAGAGACTGAAGAAGGTGAGAGTCTAAGATATGATGATCATCGGTTCCAAGGTATGAGAGTACAAAATTTAGAATATGCTCAAAAGGTTTGGGAATTAGGTTGTTTGTCTCCACTTTCCTGGATTTTAAGAGCATCCCCACAGATTTTGAATAATATTTGTTTTAACTTTTCGACCTTTAAAGAAAGAGAAGAGAAGATATTTTTAGTGTCTGAAAATTTGAAAAATGAATTGGAAGATCAAGACCGAGATATTGAAATAAAGAATATTTTAAAAGAGCAGACATTTTACTTCGAATTTTTGAAGGATGAAACTCTTTTGTATGGTACGAAAGATAGAATTAAATCTGTCTTTTTTTCAATAAAAAAAGAAATAGATAGTTTTTTTAGAGAAGAGAAAACTT
>JAOMEV010000036.1 GCA_028346125.1 Bacteriovoracales bacterium
ATATTTGAAAAGAATTTTATCTCATTCCAGTTTTTTTAAAGGTGAAACTTATACCCACTTTGTGGCCAATTATTCTGAGGAACTCAAGGGTGAGGAAATGAATGATGAAGAACTGGCCCTCGTCTTGGCAGGGCATTTTTTAGAATCTGATGTTAAAAAGCATTCGAGCACTCAAAGCTTAATTGGGGGATCTTCATCCTGGGAAAATCTGACTAATTTTAGAAACGTTTGAGGATAAAATGAAAAAAAGCCTTTTAATTAATAACCAAAAGTATGAAATTGATGGTGTAGTCCGATCGGGCAATACAGTTCAATTTGAAATCAATAAAAAAAACTATCAATTTGAACTTCAGTCAGAAAATTGTGGTAAAATTTATCTTAAAGATAAAAGAAATTCTAACTGTGAAATATTTGGACTTCGGATATCTGAAAGCACTTCAAAGTGGCATTTTGTTTCAAAGGGTAAGGACTTCTTTATTGAAATGCCTCTTAAAGGAAGAGTAAGAAAGAAGGGTGACGAAGCCGGTCATATGCTTTCTCCCATGCCAGGGCAAATTGTTAAAGTTTTGGTGAAAGAAGGAGATGAGGTTAAAAAGAATGACCCGTTGATAATCCTTGAGGCCATGAAAATGGAGCATACGATTAGATCAAATTGTGAAGGCAAGGTTCTAAAAGTTTTTTTTAATCAGGGTGATCTTGTTGGTGGCGATATTGAACTTTTAGAATTGGAGGCCAAAAAAGAGTGAGAAAGATATGTTAAAGGCCCTTCCAGAAAAAGTAAAAATTGTTGAAGTCGGCCCTAGAGATGGACTTCAAAATGAAAAAACAATTGTTAGTACTCAAGACAAAATAAAATTTATTCTTCTTTTGGCCAAAGCAGGACTTAAAAGTATTGAGGCCACAAGTTTTGTAAGGCATGACAAGATTCCACAGATGACTGATTCTAAAGAAGTGATGCTGGCCCTTCAAAAAGAAAATCAATTTAAAAATCTTCATTTACCTTGTCTGGTTCCGAACTTAAAAGGATTAGAGATAGCAAACTCTTCAGGGGCTAAAGAAATTGCTGTTTTTAGTTCAACCTCAGACACTTTTAATAAAAAAAATATTAATGCTACCGTTGAGGAATCTCTCGAAAGATTAGATCCGGTTATTGAAGAGGCCCTTAATTTAGGTATGAAGGTAAGAGGCTATATTTCGACCGTCTTTGGTTGCCCATATGAGGGAAAAACGAAGTCTCTTGAAAAATTAAAAAAGGTTCTCTCTTTTTACTTAGATAAGGGTGTTTATGAGGTTTCCCTTGGGGACACAATCGGGCATGGAAACCCTTTAGAGGTTACTTCAGTATTGAGGGAGTTGAGAAAAGACTTCGATATAAAATCTTTGGCCATGCATATGCATGATACGAGAGGTATGGCCTTGGCCAATATTTTGGCCTCTTTGGAAATGGGGATAACTGTGTTTGATTCCTCTGCTGGTGGATTAGGTGGTTGTCCATATGCGAAGGGTGCTTCCGGAAATTGTGCCACAGAAGAACTTGTTTACCTATTCGAATCGATGGGTATTTCGACAGGAATAAATTTAAGTGAACTTATAAAGGCCTCTTCCTTTATTTTAGACAAAGTTAAAAAAGAGGGACCTTCTAAGTTTTTTATGGCCTACAAAAAAGAAAATAATTCTTAGGAATAGATGATGAGCTTTTATGATCAAAATTTTCCTCACCTTAAAATAAGAAAAGGTGAAAGCAATCTAGACTCTTCTTTATGGATTGGCCTCGATAACCCCCAAACTCGTAACGCATATAGTAATGAGATGGTGAAATCATTAGTCGATGTATTACGTTATTCAGATCATGATTCTAAAATTAAGGTCATCGTTCTCTATGGTGAAGGAACAAGCTTTAGTTCCGGTGGAGATATTAAGGCCATGGAAATGAAAGAGGGAATGTTTAAGGGTGAGCCTAACGAATTACGGCTCAATTATGTTCATGGTATCCAGACGATCCCTAAAACGATAGAAGAACTTCATACCCCTTTAATTGCGATGGTAAATGGCCCTGCAATCGGTGCAGGTTGTGATTTGGCCACAATGTGTGATTTAAGAATAGGTTCTGAGAAAAGTAAATTTGGTGTGACATTTTCAAAGCTTTCTCTCGTACCAGGTGATGGAGGAGTTTTTTTTCTTTCTAGAGTTGTTGGTTATTCAAAGGCCATGGAAATGTTTCTGACTGGAGATCTTTATCAAGGGAAAACTGCGTACGAAATGGGGCTCTTAAACTATTTTGTCGAAAATAGTGACAACCTTATTGAAGAAACAGAAAGCTTGGTTTCAAAAATACTTTCTAATGGACCTGTTGCTCTCTCCATGACTAAAAGGGCATTAAAACATGGACTTAAGGGGGACCTCTCTTCGTGTTTAGACCTTATGGCGGCCTATCAGGGTATTTCTCAAAGAACACAAGACCATTTTGAGGCATTGAAGGCCTTCAAGGAAAAACGTCCGGCCAATTTTATTGGCGAGTAATTTATAAAATTTCTAACTTTTTCAAACTCTTCGATTTAGAGGCAGATACATCAACTATGAATGAGTTGACAATGGTAGTGACTTCATTCGAGAATGAAAATGTTCCACAAATTTGGAGATATCTTGGCAAAGGTGTTGTTATTGTTGTTACTTACCAATGGCTGTACATCAATTAACTATCAATCGAACGGGAAGATTCCTATCTTCGTGGGCAATACGAAAAAAAGTACTGATAAGACCAGTCTTATCAAAGGTAAAAAAGAGTTCTATTTATGGGGACTCTATCCAAAAAATCACGACGTTTTTCTTGATGAAGAATTTGGAAAAGTCGGTTTTCAAAAAATCAATAGATTCATTATTGAAGAGTTTCAAACAACGATAGATAAGTTAAAAGTTTTTGCTTCTTTAGGAATGTATATTCCAAAAAGATATAGAATTATTGGACATGGAAGTTTTGGTGATCAAAGGTAAATAAAAAGAGCTTTAAAATTATGATTTTTGGCCGGGTTTTATTTTTGATTTTAACTTTCGTACTTTATTCTTGTAGCACTTCTTTAAAAGTAAACCCTGGAGTGTGTGAAGGGAAAGTTTTTTTGGGCAACTTTGTGGAAAGTAAAGATTTTAAAACTAAAAAAAACTTTCAGTTTGAGCATAAAATTTTATCGAGTTTTTCATATAGAGGGAATGCTGAAGTGATCTACTTAGATCAAATTTTAGAGGATAAAAATATGGATTGCTCAAGCGTTAAATTTCTTGGACTGTCCTTAAGAAATACTTGGATCGATGCTACTGTAAGCCTTGTTCCCTTTATAACAAAATCTACACTTATTATTTCAGGAAAGGTTTTAAATCTTTCTCAAAAAAATAAAAAAAAAGATAAAGTATCATTGGCTTGGTTTAAAAAAAACGTGGTAAACTTATTACAGTAGGTTTTTGGCCCAAGGAAGGGAAACGTTTTTTTTTTGCTTGTTCATGATGAACGAGTTTTGGGCCAGGAAGGCCTCATTTTTTCTAAAATCTTTGTTCCTTGTATTTTTTTTCTACTCTCAAGCATTCGTTATACTTAGGTCCTTTATAAAAACCCTTATTTTTTTTACAAGTTAGTAAAATGAATTTATCAGTACATAGAGTCTGATTTCCTATTTCAGAAAACATTAACTTTTTGTTTCTGAAAAAATATTTTTTTGGATTTTTTTTGCATTCAAAAACAAACTTGGCGGGAGCACGACTAAATTCATTCATCAGGCATAGTCTGTGAAAGTTTTTTGGTTTCAAGAAATAAATTTTCTCTGCAAACTTTTTGCATGGAGACGAGTATGTCATCGATGGTGTTAGTGCAAAAAGCAATGTTAAAAATAAAGACATAAAGAACTATCGGCATTTAAAACCGATATTTAAAGTCAACACCATTTTTTTTGATTGAATAACTATTTGAGTAGAGCATTTCATAGGAGTGGATAGAAGCTGATAAATTGTTTGATTTCCATGCCAAATGGAGCCCGATTTTAGAGTTTTCTAAAAGAAAAATGTTTAATCTAATTTTTCTATTTAAATAAAGAGAGCTTCCATATCTCAGGGTTCTTTTCTTTTCATAATCACCACCAACGTAGGGTGAGAAATTAACAAAAAAGTCAAATGAAGTCCCTTTTTTGAAAAGAGGTATTTTTTTGGATTGGAGGCCTGTACTGAAATCCCAAAAAATAAAATCTTTATTGAGAAGAGGAAATGACTGAAGGTTAAGAGATAAATCTAGAATTTTTAGGTTAATATTTGTAAGGATATTTAGCTCAGAAAAAACTTTCCAAGGCCTTTTTCCAAGGGTTTGATCAGGTTGGTTGAGAACAAGCTCCGCGGAAGAAAATGTTTGGTCTAATGATTTGCGTAGTCCATAAGTTATCTTGGGAACAACAACTACTTTTAAACTTGGAAAAACAAGTTTTGAGGATAATTTACCTCCGATGGAGCTATAAAAAAGTCCATCAAGCACCTGCGAATTCGAAGGATCAATGAATAAAAATTGCCCAGAGTTATAGGAAAAGGAGTGATTGAAAAGTCCCTTTTTATAAACACCTTCTATTTTGTACATTAGAGTGTTAGGTGCTCCAACCGAATTACTTATTGCAGTGGTAATTTTTTGGGAATCCTTTGTCCTTAAATGATTATAGAAGTCAAAAAAACCATTTGATTTGGAAAAAAGGAACAGTGTTTTATTTGAGAACTCTTTTTTTGAGTATGAAGGATGAATAAGCCATTCTTGGAAACTTCCAGACGAAGTTAGTTGAAAAAGCTTCGATTGGAAGAGGCCGAGTTTTTTTTCAGAAGCAGGCCCTAAAGTTGAAAATAGAAAAAATAGAGAGAGTAAAAAGGGTCTTTTCATTTTTATTAACTTTTAAAAGGTGTTTTATTTTGATTTTAGCGAAATAGAAGAAAAAAGAAAATATTTCTCTTAGAGATCCTTAAGTAAATTGGAAAAGAAATCTTTTTTGTAATTTTCGGCTTCCTCTTCATTGAGGTGCCCAAAAGTTGTCCTATCTTGTTCAACGTAAAGTTTTGTTTCTTTAAGAGGTGAGATAAAGCGAGAGGGAAATCGGGGCTTCTTTTTGCCATAGAGAACCCTTTCTTTGCAAAAGGTCATAATAAGTTTTTTTCTGGCCCTGGTAATGCCAACATAACAAAGCCTCCTTTCCTCATTAATGTCTCCACCCTCCTGGATAATTTTTTTGTGGGGGAGTGTTTCTTCCTCAATACCGATTAAATAAACAATATCAAACTCAAGTCCTTTAGAGGAATGGAGTGTCATAAGAGAAACTTCATTAACCGGTTTAGACTCTTCCTCTTCCGGACTTTCTTTGTTGCTTTGGGAGTCTTGAAGGAGCAGTTTTTCAACAAAGTTTTTAAGGTTCCCGTCCTCTAGGCCTCGTTTAGAAAACCTTTGCGCTGACTCTATAAAGTTTAAAACATCATTTTTTCTGCGTTCTATTTGCTTGGGTGTTTTTTCATATTGCTTTTCAATAAAGGAGTTGTAGTTAATTTTTTCTACTAATTCTTTAAGAGAGGAGTCTAAAGTATTTTGACGAAAGGATCTTTGAAAAGATCGAATAAGAGAGCAAAAAGAAGAAATAAGATGTGTTCGTTTTGGGTCAAGGGCGGGGTACTTCTCCAATGTTTGAAACAGTGATAGTTTCATCTCTTTTGATTTTTCAAGATATTTTTGTAGAGTTGATGGACCAATTCCCCTGGAGGGGACATTAAGTATTCTTCTTAAAGAAAGTTCATCCCAGGTGTTTAAAATAACAAACAGGTAACTCATGAGGTCCTTTACCTCTTTTTTTTCATAAAACTTTTGACCGCCGACAATTTTGTAGGGAATTTGCATTATGCGAAGCTGGTCTTCGAGAGGTCCATTAAGATTATGGCTTCTATAGAGAACAGCGACGTCAGAGAGAGATTTTCCTTCAGACTGATATCTGGCTATTTCTTCTGCCAAAATTTGAGATTCATGGTCGGGGTCGGCCATAGACCACAAGAGGGGCATAACATCAGACTCTTGTTGGCTCCAAAGAGTTTTTTCTCTTCTGTGCTTACTTTCCTTAATTACAGCATTGGCCAAGGCCAAAATAGGCATTGTTGAACGATAGTTTTGTTCTAATTTTATTATAGTGGCATTAGGGAATTTTTTTTCAAAATCAAGGATATTTCTTATGTCGGCTCCTCGAAAAGAGTAGATCGACTGATCATCATCCCCAACAACACATAAATTTTGGTGTCTTGAGGTCAGTTGCATGACAATTTGGAATTGAAGGGGGTTTGTGTCTTGGTATTCATCAATCATGATGTACCGGTATTTTTCAGAGTAAACACCCGCGAGGTCTGGGTTTTGCTTAAAGAGCTTGAGAGTAAGAAAAAGGATATCATCAAAGTCGATGGCATTAAAAAATTTTAATTTTTCTTGGTAATAACGGTAAGTATATTCTGTAGCATCGTCGTAAGCGTCTTCAGGGTCAAAAAATTGTGAATTGCCAAACTCTTCTGCACTTACACCTGAATTTTTTAAATAACCAATTTTGGATAAAACCTGTTTGAAGTCAAACTGCTTTGAGGAGCGAAAGTTTCTTAGGGCTTCACGGACAAGAGCGATTTGATCTCCTGTATCATAAATTGTGAAGTTTTTGTAATACCCGAGCTTTTCTATTTCATTTTTTAGAATTTTGATTCCCAAAGAATGAAAAGTACAAAGAGTAATATGTTTCGACTTTTGGTGGCCTAAAAGTCCTTTTACTCTTTCTTTCATTTCAGTTGCAGCTTTATTGGTAAAGCTTACTCCAAGAATGCTCTTACCTGGAATACCTAGGTTTTCAACCATATGAGCAATCCGGCAAGTAATTGTTCCTGTTTTTCCACTGCCCGCCCCTGCGAGAATCAAAAGAGGGCCTTCAATAGTTTTCGCAGCTTTTTTTTGCTCGGGGTTTAGTTTGTTTAATGAAATCATGGCCAACACTACTTTAATTTTTTGGAGCCGCCAATGAATAAAGGGTTAGAAGAAGGGAAGGCGACGTGGTATGCTAAGCGCTGATTTGGTTTTAATGCAACGTTTCTAAATAGGCGAATTATGAAAAGGTTTCTTGTTACTTCGGCACTTCCTTATGCAAATGGTCCAATTCACTTTGGGCACCTTGTAGGTGCGTATATTCCGGCTGATGTTTTCACCAGACATAAAAAAATGATGGGACAAAAGGTCATACATATTTGCGGATCAGATGAACATGGCGTTGCGATTATTATGGGAGCTCAAAAAGCGGGGCAATCTTGTAAAGAGTATGTCGACAGCTGGCATAAAGAACACAAAAAACTTTTTGATCTTTTTAACGTTGAATTCGATTTTTTTGGTCAAACATCAGCTTCTTATCACCATGAAGAAGTCTTAAAATGGTTTGATGCTCTTAACGAAAAAGGCCTTATCGGCCCAAAGGATACCCAACAACTTTTTTGTCAAAGTTGCAGTAACCACCTCCCTGATAGATTTGTTGAAGGGAAGTGTTACGAGTGTGATTATGAACACGCTCGAGGTGATGAGTGTCCAAATTGCGGTATCCTCATTGATCCGACCAAACTCATTGATCCTGTTTGTAAAATTTGTGGGGCCCAAAATACAAAAGAAGTGACAGTAACACAATGGTACCTTCTCCAATCCAAGTTTCATGATCATTTTAGAGATTGGCTTAAGACCAAAAAAAACAATTGGAGAAAAACTGTTTATCCCTTCGTTGAATCATTAACAGAAAAGGGACTTCATGATCGGGCCATTACCAGAGATTTAGAATGGGGAATTGATGTTCCTTTACCTGAGGCAAAGGGAAAAAAACTTTATGTCTGGTTTGATGCTCCAATTGGCTACGTTAGTAATACGAAACAATTTTTAAAAGAAACAGGAAGCGAAGAAGATTATTTAGAAGACTGGTGGAATAATAGCGAAACTGAAATCACTCATTTTGTTGGAAAGGATAACATCATTTTCCATACCGTGATTTTCCCCGTCATGGGTATGGGGTCAGGGAGAATTAAACCTCCAGCGGATGTTCCTGCGAACCAGTTTTTGAATCTTGAAGGAAAACAATTTTCAAAATCAAGTGGTTGGTATGTAGATATTAAAGAGGCCCTAGATCAATTTGGCGTAGATGCTTTAAGATATTATCTTCTTTCAATTCTTCCTGAAACAAGTGATTCAAGTTTTACTTGGAAAGAGTTTGGCCTTAAGGTCAACGGAGAATTGGCCAATAATATTGGAAACCTTGTTAATAGATGTCTAAAATTTTGGAAAAAGAATTGGCCAGAGGGAATTGAATCCAAACACTTTGTGGGCTTTTCTGAAACAAGTCATGCTAAAGAATTTCAATCGAGCTTGGAAAAACTCCATGAGTTTCTAGAACAAAAACAAATTAGAAGAGCACTAGAACAAGTTATGTCTATGGGACAATTGGCAAATACCTATTTTTCTGATCAAGAGCCTTGGGCCCAGTATAAAACAGATCCAGAAAAAGCGGCATACACAATTGCTCAGTCTGGAATTCAAATCTTGATTTTAGGTGTTGTTTTAGAACCTTTCCTCCCTGGATTAAGCGGAAAAATACTCTCTTTCTTTTCAGAAGGTCTAAATAAAGAAGATCAGCAAAAAATTTACCGAGGAGAATGGAAAGTCATCGATGAACTTTTTCAAAATGGCGGGAAGCTCCAAGGAAAACCTAAGGCCTTGGTTCCTAAAATAGAAGACGAGGTTATCGAGAAGCTGCAGGAAAAACTTCACCAGGGTTAGGGGGTTCTACCTTTTCCTGGTGTAAACGACCTGGAGAAGGCAATGACATCTCTCAAGGCCATCTTTATATTTACTCTCATATGGTGCACTTTTACTTACCTGGAACTTAGAAGGTCCAAACTTGGCACACCTAAAAACCCCATTAAACTATGGGTTGTCGCCAAAAAAGAAAAGGCCGTTTATTTTAAAGCAAGACAATTAGTAAGTGCTCTAAAGAAAAAAACAGGGCTCCACTACGAATGGAAAGTGGTCTTTTCTAAAGAAAAAGCGATGAACTCTCTAAGAGGTCTGGAAACTGATGTGATTATAGACTTTGCTCCAAAAAGAAATGGGCCAGTAAATGAGTTTGATCGGGGACCTGCTGCTGCGAAAGGCAATATTTATCAAACAGTTAAGGGAGTCAAGTTTAGAAACTATCTCCCTCAACGTATAACGTTTGATATCTTAAAGGGCCTGGAGAGAAAAAGGCCTAACCTTCCGTGACCTCTGATTGGACAACTTTTTGAAAAAGAGTACCAAAGAGATTTTGACCCTGGTCATCTTTCATTTCAATTTTAATAGTGTCTCCAGGTTTCATGAAAGGTGTTGTAATTTCACCTGAACTGATTTTTTCAAGCATTCTTTTTTCTGCAAGACAGGAGCTTCCTTTCGATTCATCCTCATTGGAAACTGTTCCACTGCCTATAATTGTACCCGCTGCAAGGTCTCTTGTTCTCGCGGCATGCTCGATAAGCTCATGAAAAGAAAAATGCATGTCTCCTGCATCAGGATGACCAAACCATTCGCCATTGTATTCAGATAATAGAGGAAGATGAACCCTTCCATCTTTCCAAGCACTTCCAAGTTCTTCAGGTGTTAAGGCAAAAGGAGAAAAAGCAGAAGAGGGCTTACTTTGCATAAAACCAAAGCCCATGGCCAGTTCACCTGGAATAAGACCTCTTAATGAAACATCGTTAACGAGGATGATAAGTCGTATGTATTTTTCTGCATCCTTGGCCTTAGTCCCCATAGGAACATGATCAAGAATGACGGCCACTTCCCCTTCAAAATCAAGCCCATGATTTTCTGCAATATGAGGAACTGGGTCTCTTGGTGCTAAAAATTGGTCACTTCCCCCTTGGTACATAAGAGGAGTTGTCTTAAGGTTAGCAGGAGGCTCGGCACCTCTGGCCTTTCTTACGAGGACAATATGTCGAATATAGGCGGAACCATCTAGCCATTGGTAGGCCCTTGGAAGAGGTGAGTGAAAGCTCTCTTCATTAACATCAAAGGTTTCAATTTCATTTCGGTTGATTTGATCGTAGACTTCCTTGAGCCTCGGTGCACAGTCAGTCCAATTTTCTAGGGCCTGTTGTAAGTTTTGGGCCAAGGAAGGAACCCTAACGGCCTTCTTATTATCGCGGCTTACAACAACCAATTCACCATCTTTAACGTTGCTCTTTAGCGTACCAAGTTTCATAATACCCTCTTCTTTCTTAATGATTTGATACTTTATAAACTAGATCAGAGGGGAAATCAATTAAACCTATCTTGTACAGCTACTTTAGAAGCTCTTGTTCTTATCGTGTGAGAATTGCTCTTCATCATAAAGGCATTGATTATGATTACCGTCCCATTCATTTAGTCAAAGATGGTGGCGAACAGCGTAAAGATGATTACCTTTCTCTAAATCCCAAAGGGGAAGTCCCTTTTTTTATAGATGGGGAACTCAAATTGGGCCAATCCATGGCAATTCTCCTGTATATTGAAGATAGGTGGAGTGAACGTCCATTATTTCCAAAAAACGCCGCAGAAATGGCCAAATGTATTCAAGTTTGTGAAATTATCAACTCAGGCATCCAACCTATTCAAAACTTGGCCGTGATGCATGAGGTAAAAAGACGATATAATCTTAACGATGAAGAGAAAGTTGATTGGTCTAGGTTTTGGATTCAGAAGGGGTTAGACGCTTTGGAGAAAGTCTTAGGTCCGCTTGCTGGAAAATTTTGTTTAGGAAATGGCCTGACAGCAGCCGACCTTTTTCTTGTCCCACAGGTTTATAATGGAAAAAAGTTTGGAGTCAATTTTAGTGGGCTTCCCCTTATATCAAAAATTAATGATTCCTGTCTTGAGCTTGAATCCTTCAAGTTAGCAGACCCTTCTTGCCAACCAGATTCTCCCTAAAGGGATTCATCAATAATCTTTCTCCAATACTTAAAGTGATTGTAGACTTTATCAAGAGATTCTTTGATTTGTTCATCTTGAAAAGGCTTATTGAGAAAATACTCGACTCCGGCATTAAAGCATTTTTCAATAGTTCCCTTACTTGTATCACCAGAGAGAGCGATAACTTGAATACCTTTATTGAGATAACTACAGTATTCAAAAATATCGATGCCTAACTCTTCTCCAAGGTGGATATCTGTAATAACAGCATGAATAGGGTTTTCAAAAATAAAATCTGTAGCGTCTTGTAAATTTGTAAATGTGAACATCTCAATTTCATAATCACAGACGTCAGGAATTTTAATTTCTAGTGTTTCTAGAATATCTTCTTGATCATCAACTAGTACTAATTTAAGTCCAGTTTCCATTTTATCTCCTTCTTTTTAATCTTCTTCTTGTTTGTCCATTTCCTCGTAAACTCTAAGGAGGCTGCCCTTTGTATAATCGCCTTTCTTTTCTAAGATAAAGTCATTAACCGTCCATTTATTGTTAAAAAAAATGTAATCTGCCAAATCATGGCAAATAATAAAGATGGCGCTAAAAAGAGAAACTTCTGCAACTGGTTTACTTGCACAAATACCATCATTTATTTCATGATGCTGTTTTATAATGGTATCAACTTCTAGAGGTACGCCTTGAAATTTGACTGAAATATCAGCGGAGTCTTGGTGATGGCTTAGAAGAAGATCAATCTCTTCTTTATTAAGAGAACTTTTCATTTTATTGAACTTAGTCTGTGTATTGACTTCTGCGAGTTTGGGATTTTTTACCAAAGAAATATCGTGGAGATAGGCCGCAAAAACAAATTTTTTAATAGTTTGAAGGTTTCCCATCCCCATTTGCTTTGCCAATCCACAGGTCAAACGGCATGTGAGCTGAATGTGGCTTGAAAAGTACTCACTTTCCTTAGGGTCTATTTTAAAAAACTTTATAAATTTGGAAAATTTGGGAATCTGTTCGATAGTTTTAAGCGCTTCTTGAATATTTAACTCCATCGCTTTTACTTCGTCATTTTTGAGAGGCATGACTTTATCAATACGCTCCATTTTCTTTTTCATTTGATCAGGCGTGACGAAGTTAAGAACTTGTCTATTTGAAAGGGCCTTTGTGACTGCCTCTTCATTTTTTAAAATAATTTTGATGATGTCATGTGCATTACTCTTTTCGATATAGAGAAATGAGACTTGTCTTTTTGCAAGTTTATGAATGTCTTCTTCTGTAATAGTATCTTCTTTCCTAAACATTTTTAAGTAGCGACCACTTACAAGACGAATAAAGATATTTCCTCCAAGGTTTTTAAAGTGGAGGAGAAGTATTAAGGGTAAGGAAAGGTATTGATTTGAATTTTCATTAATTTCTTTTTCAAAGTATTGGGTGATTGCCTTTTGAAAATTATTTACTAGACGCTCTTTTTCACCAGAGTATTTTTCTAGTCCACCAAACTCTTTATATATTTGAGGGTCTTTGGTTATTCGCGGAATGAAATCATTTGTAAAAATAAGAAACTTTTTTCTTATGCATTCAAATACCAATTTAACCGATGCATCTTTAAATCCATTAAAGTCAATTACGACAAGCTTTAAACTTTTTTGGTCTCTTAGAATTTTTTCAGCATTACCAAGGCTTGCTACTGTGTGAGTTTCTAGGCCGGTATAAAAATTAATGAGAACGGAAAAGAGATCTCCTAGGAGTTTGTCCTTGTAGATGATAAGAATGTCGTATGATTGAGCCTTTTTCTGCATTTTATTTTTCTTTTTAAAAAATACCCATATGTACCCTTTACGTCATTTTTTTTGAAATGCTTTATATTATAAATAGAACTGGATTGATTTAGTCAGTTTACCAACTCCAACCAATCTCAGCGTAAGAATACAAAAACTTTCTGTGTTTAGAATCTTCTTTAACAAAGTCTTCAATGGAGGTGAGTGAATATCTAATAAAAGAACCCTTTCTAAAATAATAAGGGACCATTGGGTTATCGTGTTCTGTTGGAGTAATAAAAAGGACCGACCCAACAGTATATTCTTTTTGAAACCTATAAGTTAAGTCGGTTTTAAAAGGATATCTGAAGAAGAAGTTAAAATGTTTGTTAAATTTAGACAAATAAATTTCAGCGGAGTATTTTACTCCTTTAATTTCCTTATACCCAAATCCATTTATTGGCTTGACCTGCATTCCTGAGTGGAGATAACGGGCCGAAAAAATAATGGTAAGAGGGTCAGCAGGGACCTCCCAGCACAAAGCTGATTCACTATGAGCAAAGAGGGCCTCATACCCAACTTTACTAGTATGAGTAATTGGTCCCACGGCCCTTAAATCTGAAGTAAGGAAAAGCCAGTTGGAAAAAATCATGTATTTAAAGCCAAGGTTCAATGTGCCTGTATTTTCCTTGAACTTTAGATCTAGGGAGTTTGTTAATTCTTCGTAGGCAAGGTTATGATACCCCGCAGAAATCTCCCAAAGAAAGTCTGAGCTTCCACAAAAGGACCTCGGAGGGAAGGACAGTAATAAAACAAAGAAGAAAAGTTTATATTTTTTCATCAATATTTATTATAGTCATGGGCAAAGTTTTTAGAAAGAGGCCAAGTTTTTTATCTGTGGAGTTAATTTTGAGAATTGTGATTCAAAGAGTTTCTGGGGCAGATGTAAGAGTTAAAGAAAAAATTGTGGGCAAAATTGGCCCTGGACTCGCTCTTTTGGTCTGTTTTGAAAAAGCAGATAGGCCAGAAATTATAGAAAAGGCCTCTCAAAAAATATTAAAAATAAGATGTTTTGAAGACCCAGAAACGGGAAAGATGAATAGGGGGATTTTGGACATTGAAAAAGGTCAAATTTTGGCCATAAGCCAGTTTACTCTCTCTTGGCGAGGAGAAAAAGGTAACCGGCCCGGGTTTGATCAGTCTATGCCGCCTTCTCCGGCTGAAGATCTTTTCGAAAGCTTTTGCTTGAAGTTAAGTGAAAAAGTTCATGTGGAAAAGGGTGTTTTTGGCGAGTTTATGGAAGTTTCAATTCAGAACCATGGCCCAGTGACATTTTGTCTTGATTTTTAATGAGTTGTTGATTTTTTTAACAACAGAAAATAAATAACTCCACCATTTTATTAAGAAAAATAACCACGGCGCATATATTTCCTCAAAACCATTAAAATGCCTTTTAAAAGGGGTCCTGGCCCTTTAAGGTAGGCCTACCAAGACCTGAATCAAGGTAAAGGAGGAAACTTATGAAAAAATCAATTAAATTACTTTCTGCTATTGTTGCTGTTGCGCTAATGGGAACTGTAAAGGCCGATGACATCCAATTAGGTCACCCAGGGTATGGTGGTAATGGTTGTCCAAGCGGTTCTGCTTCAGTTACGCTTAGTCCAGACAACAAGGCCCTTTCTATCATTTTTGACGAGTTTATTGTTGAAGCGGGTGGATTTTCAGGGAAAAGAATCGCAAGAAAATCATGTAACATTGCTATTCCTGTTCATGTTCCTCAAGGGTTCAGTGTTTCTATCGTAGATGTTGATTATAGAGGCTACAATTCTCTTCCTCGCGGAGCAATGTCTAGATTTTCGGCCGAGTATTTCTTTGCTGGAAGACGTGGCCCAAAATACAAAAAAACTTTTAGAGGTTCTCTAGATGATGACTTTACTCTTTCTAACCAGTTAGGTCTTATCGCCAATACATGGTCTGCTTGTGGACAAGACGTTAATCTTAGAGTTAATACAAGCATGATGGTCAGGTCTAACAGAGGAAGAGCTGAAGCTCTTTCTACAGTAGACAGTGCTGATTTTAACGCAGGGCTTATCTACCACTTACAGTGGAGAAGGTGTCGATAATTAAACTTAAGGTCTTGGTAATTTAGTATTTCATATCTGACTACCCCTCTCTTTAAGAGAGGGGTTTTTTTTTCACAAAAAATTTCATTTAAGTCTTCTCAGAGTCATTCTAGTTTTTTAAAATTTAATAGAAATTAAACAATTTAAATAGGAGGTTCTATGATTAGAGTGACAGAACTCTCTAAGTCTTTTGAAGAAATTAAGGCCGTTCGTAGCATTTCGTTCGAGGTTAAGCAGGGAGAAGTTTTAGGTTTTCTTGGACCTAACGGAGCTGGAAAATCGACAACGATGAAAATGCTTACTTGCTTTCTTGCCCCAACGGAAGGTGACGCTACAATTTTTGGAAAATCGATCTTAGATGAGCCTATTGAAGTAAGAAAAAAGATTGGCTATATGCCAGAAAATGCCCCTCTTTATGATGACCTAACAGTTGATGAGTTTTTACATTATGCTGCGCAGCTCCGTGAGATCGATAAAAACAAGGAAATGGATGCTGTTGAGAATGTTTTAAAGATTTGCGCCATTAAAGAGGTTCAATTTCAAGGAATCGAAACACTCTCAAAGGGTTATAAAAGAAGAGTTTCCATGGCCCAGGCGCTTATTCATGATCCTGAGGTTCTTGTTTTAGATGAGCCTACTGATGGTTTAGATCCCAATCAGAAGCATGATGTAAGAAGTCTTATTAAATCACTGGCCAAGGATAAATGTATTATTCTTTCAACTCATATCTTGGAAGAAGTTGAAGCTGTTTGTACCAGGGCCATCATTATTTCATCAGGAAAAAAGCTCTTTGATGGAGAACCTCATGAATTGAAAGAAAAGTCCTCTCTTGGAAGAGTTGATGATGTCTTTAGGGCCATTACCACTGGGGCCAAGGTCGAAGGAGTTACGTTATGATAAGTCATTCAGTGAAGACAATTTTTAAAAAAGAATTAAAGTCTTATTTTGCAACACCTTTAGGTTACGTTTTTTGTGTTATTTTTCTTTTTTCAATTGGATACGTAACTTTTGAGTCAGGAAAAGGAAGCTTTTTTGTTTTAAGACAAGCTGATTTGAGTTCGTTTTTCAGGTATATTCCTTGGCTTTTTCTTTTTCTTGTCCCTGCAGTTTCAATGAGGTTGTGGGCAGAGGAAAGAAAGTCGGGAACTATTGAGCTATTGCTCACTTTACCTGTTACTGTAAGAGAAGCGGTATTGGGTAAATTTTTGGCCTCGTGGGCGTTTATAGGTTTTAACCTCCTTTGCACTTTTCCTATCGTTTTGACAGTTCTATATTTGGGAGACCCCGATATTTTTGTTATCCTGGTTGGTTATTTAGGCGCCTTTTTATTAGGGGGAGCTTATTTGGCCATAGGCTGCTTTTTTTCGGCCCTTACGAAAAACCAGGTGATCAGCTTTATTTGCACAGTTGTCTTTTGTTATTTATTAACAATGGCCGGGTCACCTCCAATTTTGGAATTCCTCTCAACTTTTTTCCACCGCTATTTTCTTAATCTTTTTGAGTCTCTTAGTATCATAAATCACTTTGAAACTATGGGTCGCGGAGTTGTGAGATTAGGTGATCTTTGGTTTTTTGCAGTTATTATATTGGCCTGGCTCTACGGATGTGAGGCAATTTTAGATGAGAAAAAAGCTTCTTAAGGAGAGGATTATGAAAAGACAAACTGGAAATTATATCATTGTCACCTTAAGCGCTCTGATCATGGTTTTAACGGTTTATATCGGAACATCGTGGTTAAAAAGAGTTAAGGTCGACATGACTGAAGAAAAGCTTTACACACTTTCTGATGGGTCTAAAACGATCCTAGGAAAGCTAAATACACCACTTACTTTAAAGTTGTATTATTCAAAAACTTCCGCGAATAAGGGGACCGAAGGTTTAAGGACATTTAATAATTACTTTTTCTATGTTCGAGACCTTTTAGAGGAGTATGTTGCTCACTCACGGAATAACTTGAAGCTCGAGGTGATCGATCCAAGACCTGATACGAAAGAAGAAGAAGATGCCACCACTTTTGGACTTAAAAAATTTCAACTAACTGAAACAGAAAAGTACTTTTTTGGACTTGTTGTTGAAAATAATGTTGGAACAGAAAAGGTGATTGAATTCTTTGATCCAGGCCAGCAAGAGAACTTGGAGTATGATCTCACAAGGCTCATTTATTCGGTGATTAACCCAAGAAAGAAGAAAGTAGGAATCCTTTCTTCGTTACCACTTTTGAATGAAAAGCTAACTCCTTACATGGCCCAACTCATGAAAATGCAAGGGAAGCCTACCAAGGAGTCGTGGATTATAACTAAGCTTATGAAGGAATTTTATAATGTATCAAAAGTAGAAGATGATACAGAAAAAATTTCAGGGCTTGATATCCTTCTAATTGCTCATCCAAAAAAACTACCTGAACAGACTCTTTGGGCAATTGATCAGTACGTTTTAGGTGGAGGAAAAGTTCTTCTTTTCGTAGACCCTTACTCTATTGTGGATAATGTTTTATCTAGAGGAAGGCCTGGAGGCGAAAAAAAATCAAATCTCAAAAAGCTTATGGCGAAATGGGGTGTTGAGCTGGAAGAAGGCAAGTTGGCCGGCGATAGATACCTCAGTGGAATTGGTCGGATGAATGCCAGGATGCAGCCACAAAGATTGCTTCCTCTTTTAGAGTGTGATCAAAGGTGTACCAATACTCACAAAGATGCCATTTCCTACAAATTGGGAAGTATGACTTTTCTTTACCCTGGAAGTCTGATCGTTCTAGATAAAGAGCAAAAAGAAAAGAAAATTTATCCACTTCTTTCTACGACAGAAAAAGGAAACTCTTATAAATTTTCAACTTGGAAGTTAAGCGACCCTAAGTTTCTTTGGGATGATTTTAAGGAAGGAAATAAGTCTGTTCAACTGGGTTATAAAATTGTTGGTAAATTTGAGAGTGCTTTTCCTGAGGGTGTTCAAATAAAGAGAAAGGGTAAAGATAAAAAGGAAAAAGAAGTCCTTTTAACAGGTTTAAAGAAGTCTTCAAAGGAAACGGCCATCATTGTCTTTTCTGATGTGGATTTTATTCACGACCAATTTTCTTTTAAAACAACAATTTTTGGTGTGAGCCTTAATAATGATAATTCCACATTGGTACTGAACTCTTTAGAGCAATTATCAGGATCAAAGGAACTTATGGAGGTCAGATCAAAGGGAAGATTTAATAGGGCCTTTGATGTGGTTAATAAGATTGAATTTGAATCGGAGGCCACAACTGCTAAAAAAGTTGCAGAAATTAATACAAGTATAGAGAAGTTTGAAAAAGAGCTTGAGCAGCTGGGCAGGATGGTTAATGAGGGCAATATAGGTCTTATCCAAAATGAAGGTATTAAAAAGAAAAAAGAATTAACAAAAAGAATTGCTCTTCTTAAGGGAGAGTTAAGAGACGTGAAAAGAAAAGGAAGAGAAAAAATTGAAGAGTTAGGTTCTAATTTGCAGTATCTAAACACTTTATTTATGCCTTCACTTCTTTTTATATTTGGTATCTTTTTTCATTTCAAGCGAAAGAAAGGTATTAAAAAAGATTCTTAAGGGAGAACGAAAATGGAAAAAAAGATAAAAAATTTATCCATAGTAACATTATTACTTGTGGTGTTTTCAGTGTTTACCTACATTGAAGAGCATAGAAGAGGAACAGGTCTTGCTTCTGGAAGTGATTTTATTGCAGGTTTCGATGTTGCTAAGGTTGCTAAGCTTGTTATCAAAGAGTCTAAGGGTAGAAAAGTAAGTCTTTTAAAAGAAGGAGAAAATTTTGTTTTAGAGGATCATTATTCTTATCCTGCCTCTAATGAGAAAATTAATGACCTTCTTTATAAGATTTCTAATATCCAGGTGACCCAAAAGGTAACGGAAAAAAGAAGTTCTCATAAAAAGTTCGAGCTAACAGAAGATAAATCGCAGATTCGAGTGAGTGGTTTTGACAGAACTGGTAGTAAGACTTTTGACTTTCTTGTTGGAAAAAAGAAAAGGTTTAATGGAAACTTTATTCGTTTTGCCGATAAGGACCCAGTTTATCTTTCTGATAAGGCCCTTTACATAAGTGGTGAGAAAGATGCTTATATAGAAAGTGACCTTATCGATTTAGATGAAAAAGATTTTTCAGAGGTTTCTTTGGCCACAGCTGGTAAAAAGCTTATTTTTGTCAAAAAAGGAGAAGATGTCTTTTTCAAGAATTCAGGATCTGAAGTTCCTCTTAATAAAGAAAAAAAGAAAAAGATTCTTGAATTTATTAGCAAGACTCAGCCAGTAAGATTTAATGACTTCAGGCCTATTGACCACAAGGAACTTGAATCTTTGAAGTTTGACTTGGGCCTTGAAATTAAGGCCAAAAATAGAATGATTTATAATCTTCGTTATTCTAAGCTTAAAGATGATTATTATCTTAAAGTTTCAAGCAAGCTTGAAAATCTTCCAGAAAAAATTATCATTAGTGAAGATGATGACAAGAAAAAGCTGGCCGGTGTCGCAGATATCTTAAAGGCCCAAAAAGCCGTTACAAAGTTTAATCTTAATAATTCACGATGGATTTTTAAGATTGATAAGGACGACTACGAAGATGTAAAAAAGTTTGTTGTAGATTTCAAATCCTAAGAAAATGGGCCCTCTTTCTGAGGGCCTTTTTAACTCTCATCAAAAATATGTTTAAAATAAAAAGTTTGTCTTTCCAAACAAAAGTTTGAGTGATACGAAAAGCCTAGAGGTGATTTCTTTTAGGAGTTTAAGATGAGTATCTTTATTGGAACAGACAGTCATTATATTCAGGGTAAAAAAAAATTTCCCTCCGCGTCTCCAAATGGACATAAATTTCAATTTGGACTTGAGGCCGAATTTTTTTTGGTCAACAACAAAACTTTTGACCCTCTTTGGTATAAAGATCTTACTTTTAAAAAGCTTAATGGAATTCTTGAGAATATACCTTTTGAGGACTTGGGAGGAAGGCTTGACCTACTTTCTTTAGAGGAGCCTTCAACAAAAGTAGGGCCCTATGTTATTGAAGGTTACCATGTTACAGACAAAGATTTCAAAATTAAGGATCTTCTCCCAAAAGGAGTGGAAATTAGAACACCTGTTTTTTCAAGCATTGAAGATTGTCTTAATTCCTATAAGATCCTCTTTGAAAGAATGCAAAATGAGCTTAAAAAGAACAATCTTTTGGCAGTTTCTCTTTCCCATCATCCACAAGAAGACTATTTTAGAGGGCCCCAAAACAAAAGAAGGTATGATTACTGGCAATGGGCCATGGAAGTCATGACAACTTATGGGCCAGATATCAATGTCAGTGTACCTTTAGAAGAGCTTCAAGATTTTGATCAGGATGATTTTCTGGAAAAGGTTAATTATTATTCACCTGCTCTGGCCTGTTTAAGTACTGGTTCACCATTTTATAAAAATAAACCCTGTGTTTATGGAGATAATGAGCTTCTTTCTTTAAGAACTTATAAGAGAAGTGTCATAGCGCCTCCTATCGAACTTCATGAAGATGAGGAAAATAGGTTCGAGTTTAAAATTTTTGAAATGACTCCTTACATAGAAGATTTCCATAGTTTTTATATTCTTTTCCTAACTGTTCTTTTTGATAAAGACTTAAAGGGAAGAAGTGATAAAGCAACACTCATTTATGAAATGGGAGAAGCGTCAAAGAGGGGCCTTCGTTCAGATAAGCTTCGAAAAAGACTTGAGCAAATAGTTAAAAGAGCACCTTTGTCCCTCGAAAAATTTGGCTTTGACCTTTCTTCCTTGGAAAAAGTAAAAAAGAGAATCAGGGAGAGAAAAACTCTTTCAGATGAGCTTCTTTTAAAGTATCAGGAGGGGAGTTCTCTAAAAGATATTTTTAGATTCCTTTCTAAAATTTATTAAGAAGTTTTTTTATGGGTGAACTAACCTTTATTAATATTTTGTATTCCTTAGGACTTATTGTTCTTTGTAGTGGGATATCTCTTTTTTTAGGGTTGGCACTCGAAAAAAAAATTATTTTGGCAACGGTCAGGTCTTGTCTTCAACTGGCCCTTCTTGGTTATGTCTTAACCTGGCTTTTTACTCAAAATGGTCCTTGGGTCTTCTTTTTTGTTTTTATGTTTATGGCGCTCGTTGCTAGCCAGACGGCCATGAAAAGAGTATCAAGAAGGCATAAAGGGCTTTTTTGGGTGACTTATGCTTCGATCTTTTTTTCTTCTTTTTTGACTGGCTCTTACACACTTTTTATTTCGATACCGCAGGATCCTTGGTTTGATATTACAAGGTCTATTCCTCTGATTGGAATGATTTTGGGAAACAGTCTCACTGGGGTTTCCCTAACAATGGATAAGCTCACAGATCATTTGGCCCTTAAAAAAAATGAAATTGAAGAAAGTCTTTCTTTAGGAGCAACACGCTTTGAGGCCTGTCGATCTTTGCTTGTAGATTCAATCCAAACAGGAATGACACCTATTCTTAATTCTATGATGGTTGTTGGGCTTGTGAGCATACCAGGTATGATGACAGGACAATTACTTGCAGGAAATTCTCCGACTCAAGCTTCACTTTACCAGATGGCCATTCTTTTAATTATTTGCTCAACTTCTTACCTTTCTACTTTAATGGTCGCACTGATCAGCTTTGTAAGGTTCTTAAATAGTTTTCATCGTTTTGATGGAGAACTTATGGAGGAAATCTTATGAACTTAAAAGCTCTAAATTTATCAAAAACTTTTGATGAACTTGAATATATTTTTAAAGATCTCTCTTTAGAGATAAAGGCAGGAGATCTTATTTTTATTAAAGGGAAATCAGGTTCAGGAAAAACCCTCTTTTTAAAATCCCTTTGTCTTTTAACTGATTTTCAGGAAGGGAAAATTTTTTGGGGAGACAAAGAAGTTGATGGAGCAGATGTACCCCATTTTCGTTCGGAGGTTCATTTTTTAAATCAATTTCCTACCCCATTTCAAGGAACTGTTCTCGATTACATTAAGGTCCCCTTTTCTTTTAATCTAAACAAAAAAAAACATTTGGACCTAGAAGAACTCAATTCTTTTCTTAAAGATCTTCATTTAAAAGAAGATTTTCTTAAAAAAAGGGTTCCTCACCTTTCTGGGGGAGAAAAACAACTTTTAAAAATTATCCGCTCTCTCCTTCTTCATCCTAAAGGTTTACTACTCGATGAGCCGACTTCTTCTATGGATGAAGAAATGAAAAAAAGAGCGGAAGAGTTAATACTTAAAAAAAAGGAACGTTTTATTATTTGGGTCACTCACGATGAAGCTCAAATACAAAGAAACTCCAAAACGTTTTATCATTTTCCAACTTTAAAATCAGAGGTGCTTGCATGAGGTCACTCTGCCTTATACTTTTTTTTACAATATCTTTTAACTTATTTTCTTCTCCAAGGGTTATTTCTCTAGAGCTTTCATTTGTCGAGGCCCTCGTCGGTTTGGGTGTAAGTCCAGTCGGGATTTCAGATGACGGAGACCCAAAACGTATTCTTGCTCCTTTAAGAAAAAAAATGGCACCCTATAAAAGTGTTGGAACAAGAAAACAGCCCAACTTGGAGTTAATGGCAGGATTGAAGCCAACTCTCATTTTGGCCGATCAAAAAAGGCATCTCCACGCAAAAAAACAGCTGAGTAAAATAGCTGACACCCTATTTTTACCAAGTCTGGGAGAAGATTACTTTTCTCAAATTGAGGCCTTTGAAAAAATTGCTTCTGTTTTGGGTATGGAACAAAATTTTAAAAAAAGAATGAAAAAGCATAAGGAGATCCTCGATAACTTTAAGAGTACATTTCAAAAATGGAAGGGGCAGAAGATCCTTTTTGGAGTTAGTTGGGAAAAAGGTGTTCACATCCATACTATAAAAGGTTTTGTACCTTCTCTTTTTAAACATGTGGGCCTTGAATACGTTCTTATGGAAAACTCTTTTAAAAAAACTTCAGAAAAGATAGGTATGGAACAGCTTCTTAAAATAAATCCTGACGTTTTAATTATTGCCAGAAGTAAACCAGTTGTTTTACTTGATCAATGGATGAAATCACCTCTTTGGAAGCTTCTTAAAATCTCAAAAAATAAACAGCTCTATTTTGTTGAACAAAATCTTTGGACCAGGGCCAGAGGTCTTTTAGCAAGTGAATTGATTTTAAAAGACCTTCTATGATTAAAGTATTGCTTTTTTTATTCCTTATTTTTGGTTTTTATGGTGAACTATTTTGGGGGCATCCCCTCTCTTTTAATTTTAATAATATGACTGGTATGGAAGAGGTCATTTACCAGCAGATTAGAGTTCCAAGGGTCTTGGTCTCTTTTTTTGCAGGCTGTTCTATGACTTTAGCAGGGCTTTTAATTCAAAGTTCTACAAGAAACCCTCTTTCTTCACCAAGTGTTTTAGGTCTTAACAGCTGTGCTTCATTTTTTGTCTGTACTTATTTGGTTTTTGATAAAGTCTCCAAAGGCGCCTCTCTTTTAGGGGCCTCTCTTATTGGTTCACTTTTTGGAGCGATCCTTCTTTTTTTTATGGGTCACTTTGTTGATGCAAAAAAGTTCCCGGGTAGAATTATTCTTGTTGGTGTTTGTTTGGGAATGATGATGTCTTCTTTAACCAACCTTGTCGTTATTTTAGATGAAAACAATACCCAGAGCCTGATTTATTGGCTTTTAGGAGGTGTTGATGGCAAGAGCTGGAATGATTTACAATGGCTCGCAGTGCCTTTTTCACTTTGTTTTTTATCCTCTCTTTTTCTCATTAGGCCTCTTGAGTCTCTCAAACTAGGGGATGAAATGGTGCTTAGTTTGGGACACCATCCTCAAAAGACACGACTTTTATGTCTTGTCTTAAGCCTCTTTTTGGTTTCAAGTGTTGTGGCAATTTGTGGGCCCTTGGCCTTTTTAGGTCTTATCGTGCCACACCTCGCAAGAAAACTTTTTGGAGAAAGGATGAAAATGCTTCTCCCTTTGGGGACCCTTTTTGGAGGCGTCTTTCTTATTTACGCAGATTGGTTTTCCCGCTATATTCAATTTCCCTATGAGACACCGGTAGGAATCCTCTCAGGACTTCTGGGGGGGGGCCTACTTTTTGTACTTATCGATAAAAGAGAATTTGGCCCATGCTTAAGTCTTTTCCTTTGACCCTTATTCTTCTTTTAGGACCGTTGGTTCTTTCAACTTTTTTAAGTTTTAAAGCTGGTGGTGTTGAACAGTTTAGTTGGGGGGATATTTTTTATTTTTTTAATGGGCAATCAAATAATTTTGTTCTGAGTGAACTTCGACTTCCTAGAATAGTACTTTGCTGGGTTGTAGGACCTCTTCTGGCCACTGCAGGTGTTCTTTTTCAGTCTTTGACAAAAAACCCCTTGGGTTCTCCAGATATCCTCGGTGTCAATTCTGTAGGTTCTTTTATGGGAATCTTTTTTATTCTTTATTTTTCTTTTCTTCCTAGTTGGCTTTTACCTTTTTCTGTTTTTATGGGGGGACTCTTTTGTGGGCTCCTTATTTATTTTTTGTCTTCACGAAAAAATATTTCCTCCACAAAATTGGCAATTATAGGTGTTGCTATTCATATTTTATTTTCCTCACTTATACAGCTTCTCATAAGCCTGAAGTCCCTTGAAATTCAAACCGCTTTAACATGGCTTGCGGGAAGCTTTTGGGGGAAAGGAATGGAAGAACTCAAATGGCCTCTTCTTTTTTCTTTATGCCTTGTTGTGATGCCTTATTTTTTTATTAAAAAAATAAACGTTCTTATTTTTGATGATGAAACGATTATTGGTCTGGGAGAAAGCCTTTCTTTTTTAAAATTTATTCTTCTTATTTTGGCCGTGCTTTGCTCCTCTTTAGCGGTCTCTTTAACAGGCCCTGTGGGTTTTGTCGCGCTTTTAGCTCCTCAGATGGCCAGAAATTTAACGGAGAATAAAGTCCAAAGGATTTTGCCGATTTCATGTCTTATTAGTATTCTTCTTCTTCTTTGGGCCGATGGGCTTGGGAGGAGTTTATTTTCTCCATTGGAGATTCCTGTAGGCGTTGTCACCTGTTTTTTGGGAGCTCCCGCCTTTTTCTTTATTTTAATGAGAAAAAGTCATCTTGAAAAAAGAAGAGGTGGTGCATGGTAAACCTGACAGGACAAAACATAGATTTGAAATTTGGGCCAAAGAAAATACTAAGAGATATTTCCCTTGAAGTTCCCTACGAGAAAATCTCTGTCATCATAGGACCTAATGGTAGTGGGAAATCAACTCTTTTAAAAACGCTTGCTAGGATTTTAAAACCAAATAAGGGAAATATTCTCTTAGATGGAAAAGATATAAATAGAAGTTCTTCCAAAGAGATAGCTCAAAAGCTTTCCCTTATGCCACAATCTCCTTCAAGCCCGGAGGATATTACTGTTAGAGATCTCGTTTTTTTTGGAAGGCATCCCCACCAGGGCGCTTTTTCCAGAAATACAAAAAAAGATACTGATGCTGTCGAGAGGGCCCTCGCCCTCACGAAGCTTGAGAGTCTTAAAAAACGTTTTCTTCACCAGCTTTCTGGAGGACAAAGACAAAGGGCCTGGCTTGCAATGGCACTCGCTCAGGAAACTGATGTTATTCTTTTAGATGAGCCAACAACTTATCTCGACCTCCATTACCAATTTGAAATTCTTGATCTTCTTAAAGTATTAAATCTGGAAAAAAAACTCACAGTTATGATGGTTCTCCATGATCTGAATCTCGCCTCTCTTTACGGTGACTATCTCTTTGTTGTTAATGAAGGAAAACTCTACGCTGAGGGTAAACCTGAAGAATGCCTCTCGAAAGGGCTTTTGGAGGATGTCTTTAAAGTTCAAGTGCATGAAACTATGACCACAAGAGGAAAACCTCAGTTTATATTCTCTTCAAATGTTCACTAGTTAGAGTCTTGCCCTTTTTCAATAGATTCCATATGCCTATGCATAATTTTAAACCATAAAAAAGGAACACAGGCGATGAGAATCATCGCTGGGTACCCGTAAGGCATTTGAGGTGAATTATCAAAATGTCTCAGGACTTGGTATTTTCTTTGTGCTTGGTAATGGTGATCTGAATGCCTGGATACCTCAAATAAAAGAATTCTTCCTATCGGGTGATCAGAATTCCAAGAATGGCATGGCAAAACTTTGGAGTAACCACTTTGAGTTTTTTGTCTTCTAAGACCGTAGTGCTCTATATAATTAACAGTCTCTAGCAATAAGATACCAATTAAGGCCGCAATGGCAAAGCATATCAAGGCCTTTAGTCCATAAAAATGATAAACGACTATTAGCAAAGAAAACTGTAAAAAGTGAAATATGAGCATTAAATTTGCAAAAGAAAAAAAGAGGACATCCCTCCTTTGAAGCTCAACCTTTTGAATATTCCATGCAGATATATAGCTACCCACGACGGTTTTAAACCAAAACTTATAAAGGTTTTCTCCCTTTGCCGCAGAAGCAGGGTCTTTAGGGGAAGCAACATGTTTGTGATGACCTTTATTGTGTTCTATAAAAAAATGCATATAGAGACTACTTCCGAGCAAAATAATGGAAAGAACTTGTTCATACCATTTTTTTCTATGGCCAAGCTCATGGCCAACATTGATTCCAAGAACTCCACATCCAATGCCAAAAGAGACCGTAAGACCCACTAGTTCAAACGAACTTAAATTTGAAGTCGTAATTGTTTCCAAGAAAAAATAAACGCAATAGATTTGTAAAGGGACGATAAGGTAAATGAGAAGATCAAAAAGAGGGTGATCCTTAAACTTATTTTCAGCCAATGAGTCCAAGTTTAAAGTGTCAGGTTTAAGAATTATTTCAAGCAAGGGAATAAACGCAAAAACATATAAAATTGTCAAAAAGGACCAAGGGCCTTTGGCTGAAAGGCAACCAATAATAATCAATGGCGTACTTAGATTAAGTAAGTACTTAAATAAACAGGCAATCATAAACATATTCTAACACGAACGAAAGGGTAGTGA
>JAOMEV010000037.1 GCA_028346125.1 Bacteriovoracales bacterium
GTGTTTATAATGATAAATACTTGGATGCAGTAGCAAAGAGAGTTAAGTGGTATACAGATAATGGTGCCTATGTCTTTTTGGATATGCATCAGGATATTTATGGTTATGGAGTAAGAGGCGGAAATGGTGCACCTAAATGGGCCACTGAAACTGGGATCGTTTCTAAATACAGAAACACCAATTTAACAAAGCTTCACCCTTCTTTAAAGAAAATGTGGTGGCTAAATGCTGCCAACCCTGCAGTTGTGAATGCCTATGATAACTTTTGGCGATATACAAAACATAAATACCTTCAAGACCACTACGTCAAGGCCTGGCAAAGAGTGGCCAAGAGATTTAAAAATAACCCTATGGTCATTGGTTATGACCTTATGAATGAGCCTCACTCAGGAGATATCTCTCCTTTTTTTGAAGCAAAGAGACTCAAAGATTTTTATAATAGAGTTATTAAAGGGATTAGAAAAGTTGATAAGGAAAAGTACCTTTTTATTGAACCCCGCTCTTTTGGTGTCAATTTTGGAATGCCTTCCTTCCTTCCTAAAATTAAGGACCCAAGACCAGGACCAGCTCGCATTGTTTATGCCCCTCATATCTATCCATTACTTATCCACGAAGATATTCCTTATGGAGCGGTTGACCGGAGAAGTGTTTCCAGGTGGTCTATTAATAGAACTATGGAAATAAAAAGACTCGGAGGAGTTCCTTTAATCGCTGGTGAGATTGGTGGTAATGACTCGGTTCATGGTTTTAAAAATTATTTAGAAGAGACCTTTAATATGCTCGATTATATGGGGGCCGGATGGACATGGTATTCAAATGCTCCAAGTAATAAAGTAGGTAAAGGTTGGAGTATCGTAACTAAAAAGCTAGAAGAAAATCCGAAAGTGAATTTGCTTGTTAGAACTTATCCTCGTGCTATTGCAGGAGACCCCAAGGGTTTTACTTACGATATGCATACTGGTGATTTTCAACTTCGTTTCAAAACCAAACAAGGAGTTAAAGGCCCAACTGAAATTTTTGTTCCGAAAAGGCATTATCCTAAAGGGTTCGATGTAAAGGTTTTCCATGAAACTGAATCAGATTGGGAAAAAAAGTGGGATGATACAAGACAAATACTTTATATAACAACCAAACAGAGTCCAGATCCTTACATTATTAAAATTACAAGAAAGTAGTGATCAATGTTGGGGCCCAAAAAAGGGCCCTTTTTTATTCAAGAACTTGAACATCTTTTTTCTTTTTAGACGGTTTAAAAATATCCTTACACTTTTTACCAACTTTACTCAAACTTTTTACCACGCAATTTTGGTAATCTCCAATGGCCTTTGTTGGGTCTTTCCCAATAACCTTAGCATCAAATGGGCATAGCTTTTTAATATCTCCCATGCAGTTGTCCATAATTTTTTTAACAAGAGGATTACTAAAAAGAGTTGGGGTTCCATCTCCTGTGAATTGCTCACGACAAAAAGGAAGCAATTGTCCTCCTCTATTTTTTAAACAATCTTCAACAGATTCATCCGGGCCACAATTATTTTGAAAGTCCTGGACACACGAATCATTGGCCCCTACTTCTTTTTGTACAGGTTCCATTAGCTTTAGACGACATCCTTCTGAAAAATCCATCATTTTGGTCTTTAAACATTCCCTAAGAGGAATGGTCCCATTCTCACAATGAGTCTCTATTTCTGTGTCACAAGTTTGTGAGTAAGATGATTGGGAAAAAAGGATAAAAAGTCCAAAAAAATAAATTCTTATCATGAAAGGCCTCCCTCTACCCATTATGCCACTGATCAAAGATAAAAGGTGATTGAGGGGTAAAAAAATGGGGCCTTCTTCAAAACTTTTTATACCTTAGAATAAAGCTATGAAAACCCTTTCTAAATTGACGTCTTTGGCCTGTAGTTTAGGTCTTTTAACGTTTCATTTTGCAGAATTTAATTTGGCCTATGCCCAAAGTAATCTGGCCTGTATTGATAGAAAAGACACCGAAAGTAAGTCACGAGAAGCTCGGCTGGAAACAGTTAAGAAAAAGGCCGAACAAAATACCTCGGCCATTAAAAACCAAGAGAAAATAATTAAAGATTTGAGAGCAAAAATAAGTGGGAAAAAATCATCAGGGGATGATATCAAACAGCAGGAAAAAATAAGCGAACTGACCTCAGATCTTGAAAAGGAAAAAGAAAAACTTGATGAACTTACTCAAGAAAGGGATACCGCTCTCAAAACACACGGTAATGAATTTACAGTTAAAATTTCTGAAATAGATAACCAAAAAAAAGTCATTTCTGATTTGGAGGCCAAGTTAAACACCACTGACACATCAAGTCTTTCAGAGGATATGAGTCTAGAAGACGCCAAAAAAGTTGAGTCCAGTGGAAAAAAGTCTGGTAATGAAGAATTAAAAGACCAACTTGAAAATGAACAGGATAAACTTAAAACGCTTGAAGAAGAACTTAAAGAGCTTTCCTCAAAAATTAAAGATGACAACCCTGACATTGCTCAAAAAAATGAGACCATAGAAAATCAAAAAAAAATAATTGAAGAGAAACAAGAAGGACTTGATAAAGAGTCAGAAAAATTAAGTGAAGGACAAAAGACAAGCGGTTCTGAGGGAGACCAGTTAGTTAGTCTCAGTGAAAAACTTAAAGCGGAACAAAAAAAACTGGATGAGCTTAAACAAGAACAAAAGAATGTTGAAAAAGAGCTCACTATAGAAAAGAAAAAAATTGTACTAGAAGAACAAATAACAAGTGGAAATCTTTCCGATTTTCAACTTTATGAAGCCGCAATGGCAGAAGTACTCATTCAGGATAAGGCCTTGGCCCAGGATGATGCCCTTAATTTTAAAGCATTAGGGCTTGCTCTCAATAATATAGAAATTATGTCAACGGCGGCTTCTGCCCTCAATCACCTCGATTGCAAACCTTATGGTGAGAATGATTCCAAAAGTTATCACCTTTTTGTTGGAGCTGCTGCGACTTACGTTGTTGACCAAATAAACCGAGTTCGAAATTTTAAAAAGGCCAGTGAGTGTCAAATAGAAACAGGTGATATAGCTACAGACTCAGAAGACCTCCAAGTAGAGGCCCTTACGAAGGCCTATGAACAATATAGTATTCTTTCAGATGCCGTTCAAAAAAGATATACTGGGAGACAAGACTCTACGGCCCTTTTTCAAGAGGCCCTTATTGCAGCAACAGATGAACTTACAGAAAAGGTTGAGCTTGTTGGGACTGCAAGAGGAAACTATGAAAAAGGAAAAGAGTGGGTTACAAAAACGGCCTGGAAACTTGCCGGAACTCTAACGGCAGCTATTATTGCTTATAATACTTTTTTTGGAATAGTTGTCGCCTTGGTTCTTTTTGCTTTGGCCGTAGTTTTTGCTGTTGATCTCGTTAAGGCCGTACTCTACAGGGATAATTGGTATAATGAACTTCTTAAAGGAAGAAATCATACTCGACTTACCTGTAATTATGCCGATGCAGAAAAATATGAACCCTCAAAAAAACAAGCGAGTTCTTTTAAAAAAGGAATAAATGAATTTATAAGTTCGATTTTTACCCCGGCCCATGTTGTGGCCTCTGGATCAGACCCCAAAGCTGAAGGTGAATTTCCCAAATTTTTGGAAATGAAGAAAGATTTTTGGATGGCACAAAGTTATGATCCCTCTTCTCTTTTAGATATGGATCAAGATGCACTGGTTTTAGATACATTAAAGGATTCTCAAAAATCTGGATTTTCTTTAGTTGAGACAAGAGTTGTTTATCTTCAAACAATGATGAATGGACTTTTTGATCCAAACATTCTCGCTGAATTTATGAAGGCCTATGATCTGACTCGTAAAAATAAAGATCAACTTTGGAACCTTTACAGCCAAGCAAAGTCAGATCTTCAAAGTATCGTGACTATTGAGAAAGGAAACAACGAAGAGAAAAAATTTGTTACCAAAACCTGTCTTCAAAAAAGTACGACAGGCAAGGGTAAGCCAGACCTTAAATGTGATTGCCAAGAATCTAAAACGTGTAAGCAGTTCGAGTTTCCCACATTCAAAAACCTAGAAGGTAAATTTGTTCCTCCAAAAAGAAGTTTTGTGAGGGCCGTAAATTTTAGTCTCGCTGGAGACACTGAAAAAGCACAGGTCGAAAAAGTCGCTCTTCGAAAAAATGCGGCGTCCCTTAGAAAAAAACTTAAATCTCAAAAAGCACGTATTGATAAAATGAGAAAAAAACAAAATCGCAAAACTAAAAGCATCGACACTCATGCAGCTGGACTCCTTAATTCCTTTCAGCAGGGTCCTTTGAGCTATAGACAAAAAGCAGAATCAAGTTTTGCTTCTTTTATGGAAACTCAGGAAACTGAAAAAAAACAAACTCCAAAGAAAGGTGGTGAGGGAGTTGAGAAAGTGGTCAAAAGGGTCCCCACCGCCAAAAAAGCTGCTCCCCGAAAAAAGAAAAAAAAGATGGGTAAATTTGTTCTTGAGGGCTTTGTCGATAGCGATAAAGATTTAGAAGATGCTGAGATTGACGCGACTATGCTGGAAGGCACAATAAAGGTTCGCAAGAAGAGAAAACGAACTCCTAGTGAGCTTTCCACTAGAAAAGATGAAGCTAAAGAAGTTAATAAAGAATCAGAGCTTAACCTTTTTAGAATAATTTCAAGAAGATATAGAAAGTCGGGCTACCCTCGTCTTTTGAGAAAAAAGAAGAAAAAAGATGACAAGGCCTTTAGTTTTTGAAAAAAGAGATTGTTTAACCAGAGACAAGACCATGAAGAAAAAATACTTTTTTATTTTGTTCCTTTTCATTGAAGAATCCTTCGCTCAAACTTCTCCTTTGAAATGGATTAGGGAGATTGATAAGCATACACCTGACTGGATGGATAATTGGCTTGGTCTTTTAGCTTTTTTGGCCTTAGCTTTATTGGCCGTAAAAATTGTCCGAAATTACCTGACGGATATTTTATTTAATTTTATTCAAAAACACGCTCTGGTTTTGCCAGAGGAGAAAAAGAAAAAGCTTCTTTTTCCTTTAAGTTGCGTTGTCTTTTTTGGTATCAATATTGCGGGCATAGGTGTCCTCAACTTTCCTGAAAAAACCGCCAATATCCTTTTAAGAGGTTGCTATGTGACCTTTACTATAGCTATCGTGGCCTTCTGCTTCCATATTGTAGACATTATCAGCCTTTATCTTGAAAAGTGGGCGCTGGAAACTAAAAGTAAATTTGATGATATCCTTATTCCTCTTATAAGAAAGACCACTCGCTTTGTCGTTATTATCGTTGGCGCCGTTTTTATAGGAAACAGCCTCACAATTGATATGAAAAGTATTATTGCTGGTCTAGGTATTGGGGGTATCGCTTTTGCTCTTGCTGCCAAAGATACTCTTTCTAATATTTTTGGCTCCCTTACAGTTTTAGTTGATCGACCTTTTAGCATTGGAGACTGGGTTGTCATTGATGGTGAGACTGAAGGCACAGTTGAGGATGTCGGTCTTCGAAGTACTAGAATTAGAACCTTTTACGACTCCCTTATCACTGTCCCTAATGGACAGCTAACCAATCTCAATATTGATAATTTTGGCCAAAGACAATATCGAAGGTTTAGGACAAGAATATCTATTGAATACTCAACACCTCCAGAAAAAATAGAAGCTTTCTGTGAAGGAATCAGACAAATTATTAGTAAGCATCGTTGGACAAGGAAAGATTACTTTCATGTGTATCTTAATGAACTTGGAGCAAGCGCTCTCGATATTTTAGTTTATGTTTTCTGGCGGGTGCCAGATTGGTCTACTGAGCTTCAAGAAAGACATCGACTGCTTCTTGACATCATCAGACTGGCAAAGGATATGGATGTTGAGTTTGCCTTTCCCACTCAGACGCTTCACCTTTTTAATGAAGAAAAAGCTGAAAAAGATATTGATCCTTCTCTCGCAGAGGATATCCCGCCTCACCTTTATGGTCTTTCTAAAGCAAATACAATAACAGCAAAACCTATGACAACCTCAAGGCCAAGAAGTGGGAATATAAATGAGAAGGTAGAAAAAGAAGAAATATCGCTATAGTCATTGATAATTAATGATTACCCTGAGCAAATTTGGCTTTAGGTTTTTTATCAAAAGAATAGACATATCGGCCAAAAAAAGTCGCCTTTAGGTTATGAAATGAAAGTCAGACATTTCCATTTCAAGGGCCTTAACGACCTTTTCTCTAAAAGCTTCCTCATCGAAAGGCTTAACAAGAAAATGTTTTGCCCCATATTGCATGGCCTTGGTTATTGACTTTTTCTCAAAGGCCCCTGAGACCATGATCACATCCTTGATATCGTTGCCTTCGTGGTCAGCGATATACTTTAAAACATCTAGCCCACTTCGACGCGGAATATTTAGATCAATCAAAATTAGAGAAAATGCCTGATTGGCAAGTTTGCTAATTGCGGTTGTTCCATCGTAAGAGTGAACAACATTTCTAAAGCAATCCATATTCTTAAGATACATTTCCAGAGTCTCAGCAACTTCCGCTTCGTCCTCAATAACCATTACATCTCTAAGCTCTTCAATCCCTCTTCCATCTTTTAATTCTTTTACTTCTTTTACTTCTTTTACTTCTTTTACATCTTTTACATCTTCGGCCATGATAAATCTCCTTAGTCCTTAATTTAAATTTATCATATTTTTATTTTCTATCAAAAAAAATTAAGATTGAATTCCAAAAAGTGATTTTTCCTTCACTGTTTTTGCCACAATTTCGGGAACCATTTTCTCCCACCCCTCTTCTCCACTTTGGATCATTCTTAAAACGGTTCTTGACCAAATTCCTGTGGCATCTTTTTTAAAGTCCTTAATATCTTTTATAAGATTGTTCTTTTTAAAGAATTGCATAAGAGGTTTTATATTATCCTTAATGGCAATATTATTTGAAGTCTTAAGGGAATCCATCTCCCCTTTTCCTTGATCTTCTTCAGAAGCAGGGTAAACAAATAACCGTGTATTATGCCCGATTAAAGAGCCTAGTCCCCCAAGAAGTCCTGTCGTATGTTTAGCATACTTATTCTCATCAAGAATATCTTCAAGGTTATAAACACCTAAAACAATGGCCACCTTTTTTTTAGTGTAACTAGCAAGGTATGAACTCAACTCGTGATAGGCATCGAGGTTAGTAATAAGAACTCCATACTCTAAAGAGGCCAGTAACTCGACCCTGGCCAAAAAGTCTTCGTTGTCGAAGCTTCCCCTTTCTAAGAATTTAGTCATGCTAATTTCAGGAAGAACAGATATTGAGTTTTTTTCGCTATCAGGAAGATCATGAGAGAAATTTCTCAGTCCAGTCTCCAACATATCTATATTAACAAGAGTTGGTGGTCTGTAACTACCCCGACAAACCAGAATATTTTTTTTGTAAAGAGTATCAGTGACTTGAAGAACATTACCCTTAGAGTCAAACATAATTCCGTCAGTGAATCCTCTTTTTACAAGCTCAAGACTCCATACACGACTGTCTTCCCCTTTGAAGGCCGGCCCATCTATACGAATCATGTCAACTTCAATCCTGTCTCTTGAAAGGCCATCCATAAGGGCCTTTACAAAAGTTTCATGATCGTGACAAAAATTGAAACAAGCATGAATAAGATTGACTCCCACTCGTCCAACCGTTTCCTGTTGTTGAAGGTTTTCCTTATCAAACATTTTTATATGAATAACAGCATCGCTTGGAGGGGCTTTCGGATATGCCTGAAAACGGACGCCTAACCAACCTTGTCCATCAGTCTGTCCCTTAAAACTCCTGGCCGCAACAGTATTCGAAAAAGCAAAAAAACAAGTATCATCAGGTCTTGTACTTTGTAGTCTCTTCACAATAAGGCTAAATTCTCTATTGAGCATTTTTATAAGACGAGGCTCGCAAACATAGCGGTGAGTTTCTTCCTTACCATAGATAGCATCACTCATTGCCATGTCGTAAGCAGAAATAGTTTTAGCAATAGTTCCTGCAGCTCCTCCTGCTTGGAAAAAGTGTCTGGCCGTTTCCTGGCCTGCTCCAATTTCCGCGAAGGCCCCATAAATTCTGGGGTCAAGATTAATTTCTAATGCTTTTTGTTTAGGACTTAATGTTTGCGAAAAAATCATGCGAACCCCAAAAATAAATATTCTTTATAAACCTAGGCCCTACCCTATGATTTTAACGCCCGTAAGGATCATCCGAAACCGAGAAAAATGGGCCTTAATCTCTTGATATCTAAAGAGCCTTTAAAAAAAGTAAAAAAACCCCTAAAAAAGCTCAGGTTTTTAACGAAAAGTTGAGTAAGACTATATAGACCAAAAAATGGCAGAATCAAAGGGCGAAATTTATGGTATTACCTTGGCCTTCTTACCTCTTCCTCGGTTTCTTTCTCTTAACCTTGGCCCTTGGGCTTAAAGGTCTTTTTAAAGTGAACGATGTGAAGAAAAAGGCAATTGCCAGGCATCCAATGAGAAGAAGAAGACGCGCACTTAGAGACAGTATCTAAGCAAGCACCTTCTACTCTTGAGATTAGTGTAACAGTTTTGCCATATCTTTGGCGAAATAAGTTAGGACCATATCAGCACCTGCTCTTTTGAAGGCCGTCAAAGACTCTACCATAACCTTTTCACCATCAAGCCAACCTTTTTCAGAAGCAGCTTTGATCATGGAATATTCTCCACTTACGTTATAGGCAGCAATTGGAAGGTGGCTCACTCTTTTTAACCGAGAGATAACATCAAGATAAGGTAGGCCTGGCTTTACCATTAGAATATCGGCACCTTCTTTCTGATCCAAATAAGCTTCCCTTTCAGCTTCTTCAGAGTTTGAATAATCCATTTGGTAAGTTTTCTTGTCTCCCGATTTCGGTGCGGAATCGAGGGCCTCTCTAAAAGGTCCATAAAAATGGGAGGCATACTTGGCCGTATAGGACATAATTGAAGTTTGAGAAAACCCTTCTTCATCAAGCGCATTCCTAATGAAACCTACTCGCCCATCCATCATATCGCTTGGACCTATAATATCACTTCCTGCTTTTGCCTGAGAAACTGCCATTTTGGCCAAAATATCTAAACTTTCATCATTTAATATTTCTCCTGTTTTAGGATCGACGTAGCCATCATGCCCATCACTTGAATAGGGATCTAAAGCAACATCCGTCATCACAAGCATTTCAGGAATGGCCTCTTTTAGAGACTGGATTGTTCTTTGATAAAGTCCATCAGGGTTAGTAGATTCAGTGGCCTTAGAGTCTTTTACGGAATCCGAAAGGGCCGGGAATAAAGAAACACAGGGGATTCCCAATGCCCAAAGGGCCTTGGCCTCTTCTACAATAAGATCCAAACTTAGGCGTGCATATCCTGGCATAGATAAAATCTCTTCACGCTTTCCTTTTCCTTCGATGACAAAAAGAGGTGCTACAAGGTCCTTTGGTGTTACGATGTTTTCTCTAACAAGAGAGCGCATAGACTCACTTTTTCTGTTACGACGGGGACGGTGAACTAAAGACATGAGAGCTCCTTAAGATTGACTTTTAAATACAATTGCATAAAGGGAGATTTGCTTAAGCATAGAAGACAGCCCATTGGCCCGACTCATTGAAAGGTGTTCTTTTAGACCTATTTCGTCCAAAAAGTCAGGTTTGGTATTCAAAATATCATCAGGGCTACTTTCGGAATAAATGGTGAGTAAAAGTGCCACAATTCCTTTAACGATCGCTGCATCGGAATCACCTTGGAAGTATATCTTACCTTCCTTCATCTCAGCATGGAACCAGACTTTTGACTGACAACCCTTTACAAGGTTTTTATCAACTTTTTTGTCTTCATTCATCGGTGCTAGTTGTTTTCCACGTTGAATGATATTTTTATATCGGTCTTCCCAATCTGAAATTTGGTTAAATTCCTCAATTAAGACCTTCACTCTGTCATTGACACTCATAGACATATCCCTAAATTATATATCCTATTTCTTGGGTGCATATCATTAAAGTGGGATAAATGTCTCAACTATTTGGAATTTATTTGAATTTTAAGAACTTACGATAGGACCTTTTTTAGAGAACGGATTTCTTCTTCGTAGCCTTCTTTAAGTTTGACTATTTTACCTTCATAGTACCTTTCCAAATCAGCTTTCTCCTCTTCAATTCTGGACTCAGTTTCCGCCATTTTTTCGTTCGTCCTTTTGACAAACTCAGTCATTTCTCTTTCTCTGACATCACTTTTTCTTAAATAATTATCTCTAAGAGCATCCATTTCATCTTTAAAGGCCAGCTTTGTCTTCCTCTTTTCCTCAACAAATCTTTCTTTTTGTCTTTCTATGAACTTATTTTTACTTTCTCTAGTGTGCATGAGGTCATCTCTACTCTTTCTTGTAAATTCCTCCATCCTGCCTTCATAATTTTCGACAATTACATCCATTTGGCGTGAGTTTTCACGATTTCTAATCTTAAGGATATCTTCGCGACTTTTTTGCATATCCGTTAACTGTTGCTTATAGCCATTTTTCATTACACGCATCTGTTCGTGATTACGCTTTCTTTGAGTACTCATTTGTTTAACATATTCTCTTCTTATGGCCTCACTCTTAGATAGCCTCATTCTGAAACCCCTTGATCTTTTTTATCCTATTTTACTCATTGCAAAATAAAAGGTCTTTAAGGGGAGGACTTTGCCCAGGCCAACAGCTTAAAACAAGAACCCAAGAAACTTTGAAATAAACCATAACCAAGGCCTTGCGATTAACCTAAGGAGGCCGCCTAACAACGGGTTATCATGACAAAAAGAAACAAGAGGTGGTGAGACTTGGTAATAATAACCGATTAATTTTCTTCCTTCTGGAGAAAACTTCAAAAAGGCCTTAAAGCGCCTTAAATCCCTTGTTACAGGATGAAACTCGCCAAAACAATAACTTGAAATGTAGCAGGCCCCCGACTTTTCACGAATCTCCATATAAACTTTTTTAAAAGCTTCCATGTTATTGCAACTTTTGGCCTTAATATATCTTCTTAACATTTCAGAATTAACAAAATGATACTTAAAGCCAACAGTGAATTTAGCAAACTGGTTGAGGCAGCGAGTGGATTCTTTATAAAGCTTGGGATTTTTGTCGTAGATTTTGGCCATATCCCAATAAACCTGGCTTATTAAAAGAAGCTCGGTCGATTCTTTCTTATGATCAAAGTGTCTGGGTGAAAGGCTTTTTTCGGGGACTTCATGAAATTGGCCTAAAATATTAAGATACTCAATATATCCCTCAAGGGCTTCTTTCAACTTCCCCTTTTTTGAGAGATCCATGGCCTTTTTTAGAGAACCTAAGCGAGTTTTATAAAGCTCTACGATGGCCTTTCTTCTTCTTCTTTTTTGCTTCGCTTCTTCTTCTTCTCTCGTTACCATAAAACGTGCTTCGGTTTAATTGTTTCTTTCCTTAACCAAGAAAAATCAACTGTTTTTAGGGAAGCACTTGAGCGAAATTGTTTGCCAGTTTTACAAAATTAAAATAAAATTCCCCCCAATATTAAAGCTGAAATGCATAGCATAAGGAACAATGAAGATGGATAACAAAAAAATGCCTCTCGTAGTTATTGTTACTTTAATTATTGGCGGTGCCATTGGTTGGGGTCTTGGGAAAACAGGCTCAGTCGGTCCGAACAAATTCTCTCTAAATAACGAAAAAAATATTGGCTCCTGTACGGCCGGTGGAGAAAACTCTTTAGAAGAAAAAATACTAAAAATTGACAACAAAACTTATACCTTCCAAGACCTACCCGATAATCTCAAACACACAATTTTTGACCTCAAAAATGAAGGTCATTTGAAATCTCTCCGTTATTACCAAGAGTTTGCATTGAGAGTTGCCTTGGCCAAAGACCTTAATAAAGAAGGTAAACTCCCTCCAATGAAAGACCTTATGCCGGAAATGAAAGTGGCCGACACAGAAATAAAGGCCTTTTTCGAAAAAAATAAAAATAGAATGCCTCCTAATTCAAACTTTGAAACGATGAAGGCCAACCTTTCCCGATATCTCAAAAATCAAAAGCTATTCTCATGGTTTGAAAAAGAACTTAAGGCCCTTGAAAAAACTGGACGTCTCCAAATTTTGGCAAAAGCTCCAGCGGCACCAAAAATTAATATCAGTCTTAAGGGACATCCGAGTACCGGCCCTGAAAAAGCAAAGTACACACTTGTTGAAGCTTCTGATTATCTCTGTCCACACTGCCAAACTGTCCACAAAGAAGTTAAGACAGTTCTTGAGAAATTTAAAAACAAGCTAAAGTTTGTTCAAATCAACTTTTCCCTAAGGCCCAACCAAGACAGCGGTACCTACATTAGGGGTGCTCACTGTGCACATAAGCAAAGCGAAGGACTATTTTGGAAATATCACCATATGACCTTCGAAAGACTTGCGACAAATGGAAAGGATGACAAAGAAAGTGCTTTCAATAAAGCCTTAAAGGTTGCAAAGCAAGTTGGAGTCAACGAAAAAGACTTTAGATCATGCCTTACAAGTGAAAGCTCTAAACAGGCCATCCTAGCAACTAATGAGAAACTTTCTGCTGCTGGTATTCATTCAACACCAACATTCTTTCTAAACAATAAAAGAGTTGTTATTGGCCCCGAAGGTCTTGAAAAAACTCTAGAAAAGCTTATTCAGTAATATTTTAGGCCTAGATAAAATATCTAGGCCTTTAATTTTCGCCCCACTTTTTATCAAAGTAATCGTGCAGCTCATCTCTTTGAGTTTTAGTTAAGATGCTCTTAAAGATGAGGACATCACCAATATGTCCTTTATATGGCCATGCCTCACTTACGGAGCAATTTTGACATTGATCATCTACCACTCTTTTAGGATGCCCTCCCAAATTTAGGTCATAACTCGACAAGGATGAAGAATAGGAATCATTTGATTTTCTTTGGGTCTTTTTCAAAATGTTATTAACAAAAAGTCTCGCCTTATCGTTTTGAACTTCAACAAAAATAACAGAGCCTTTACCTTTTTCAATAGCACCATTTTCAGTTTTCAAAGAGAGATTAAAGCGGTTTCCATTTGCAATAGAAAACCAAACCTGCCCCTTCGCTGAAGTAGCAAGCCTTTGATCAATCCCAAGTTCTATACCTATCTTTCCACTTGTTCCAGAATGATTTCCTAAAAGAGCACAGTAGGAATTTTCGCACTCACTTTTAACAAAAATTGCTATGGAATAATCAATGGAGTTATCGTGAAGGAACCTAAAGTTATTTTTATTTGAAGTTAACCTTCTATATCCCTGTAAATTATTATAGAGAGTGCTTCTTTCATTAACCCCATCACCATTCATTCTGTAAATAAATGAATTTTCGGCCTCAAAATGATTATTATTTCCAGATTTATCTTTTATGGCATCAATTCTTGTCCCGCCACCACTTATTTGTACTGTTGATTCATCTACAGGGTTAAGCCACATAAAAAGGTCGAGCGGGTTATTTGAAGTAGAGACTTCATTAGGCCAAATATAACGGCCATAAGAAACCTTGGCCGTAGAGCAAACAGAAGTATTACCTGCCGAACTGACAACCTTTGCATGGAGTTCCTGGAGTCCAGGAGGAAGGTCTTCCTTATAATCAGAAGAAGTTATAATTTCACCACTGCCCTGAACACTTCTCTCGGCCACTTTCACCTCACATTTGGCACCTCTATAAAGTAGAACTTTTGAGCCTTTAGAGGATCCAAAAATCTTCACTTCCGGTCTTTTTTCTATTCCATCAAGTGAAGGTAAAACAAGCCCTGTTGGAGGAGGAGGAGGAGTTAAATCCAAATCATAGGAAACAGAAAGACTTGAACAAGGAGAAACATTTCCGGCCATGTCTTTAACTTTCACAAAAAAAGTATAGTTCCCTTGAACCTTCAAAGACTTTTCTAAAGAAGGACGAACTTCAACTTGGCCTGAAGAAGCCTGGGCCTCCCCTAATTTATTTTCATCACCACAGGTTTCGTCATTATTAAATAGAATGGCCAAATCACCAATATCCAGCTTTTTGACAACAACATAAGGTCTTAAATTATTTGAAGGGCCTGGATTTTTCGATGAAAGAAAAAACTCACCAGGCCTTTCTGGAGGTGTCTGGTCAATACTTATTCTGGAAGAGGCCAGAGCCGATTCCCCATCAGCATCTCTAACAGAATATTTAAAGTTATCTGAATTATCTTCACCTTTTCCTTTCACTTCAAAGGAACAAACTCCCTCATTATCACATCTACAAGCACTAACAATTGTAAACATATCTTCATCTAAATCCTCAATTCTACAGGCAAAGGCCTTATCTTGATTTTTGTCTAGGTACTTAACTTCAATGACCTGGACAGAACCTGGTCTTATATGAGAAGGCTCAACTATACCAAGTGCTTGTGGCGGTTTAGGTAATCCTCCCTTAGATTCATTATTAAGAGAAGAAATGGAAGAGGAGTCTAATTCACTTGAATAAAAGCGAAGGTCATCAAGTCTTCCCGAAAAAGAATTGACGGTTTTAGAAAATATCGTTGACCCATTGGCCTTCCCTAATCTCCCTAATCCCGTTAACCCCTGAGAACCAAAATGCTCAATAATAGAACGAAATCCTGTCTCGACTTTATCCTTCAAACTTCCATTAACATAGAGTTTCAAGAGGCTTCCTTCTGAATCTTCTCCATTGTAAGAAAGTACAATATGATACCATTTATTTATCCCAGTACTTTCAAAAGACCACTCAACTTTCTTTATTGTTTTTCCGCTATTACCATTAGGATTATTAAGGATCCCTCCAATAAATTTTCCTTTTTCTAAAGCAAGGCCTAGACCATTCCATGAACCACCTTCATCATAGATTATTTGAAGGTTACCGGATTTATTTAAAGAAGAAGGCTTGGCCCATATAGATAAGGTTCTTTTTGAAAAAGGTTTTGTTAGAAAATTATTTTTTCCCTCTTCTTTAAACTCTACAAAAGTATTCTCGAAGGCCAAGACCCTTCCTCTTATTGCATCATCAACCCATTTAGAAGAATCATTAAGGATACCCTTATGGGTGCTCAAACCTGTAGAATCAGAAACTATGGCCCCTGATTTTTCATCAAACTTATAGTGAGCAAAAAGGGAATCATCATCAAAAACATAACGGTACGTTTCAGAAACTAATGGAGAAGCATTTTTGGCCTCATCACAGGCAATAACAGAAACGACTTGCTTTTTCTTGCCTGTAATTTCTATTTTCCCTCCTTTTGGAAGAGGTTTTCCTTGATCACATTGAGTTGGAGAGGGTGCATTAACGGAATATCTAAATTCTTTAAAATTAACATCCGTTCCACCTGTTATATCGATAGAAAAATCTGCAGAAAATTCTTTTGAAACAGGATCTAAACTAACTACCCCAGGCACAAGCTTGTCGGAAACTTTTACAGTAAAAATTTTCTCGTCAAAATTTCCAAGAGAAGGGTCCTGAGCTCTTACTTTAAACTCAAATGTTCCAAAAGTTTTTAAAGTTGTATCCCACTTTAAAACCCCCTTCATTTGATCAAAGGTCAGACCATCCATTTCAGAGACTTTACATTCAGTGGCCTCACTTACCTTTTTGTCGACAATACTATCAAAATAACACGTGTAAGCGATATTCTCACCATCCCTATCCTTATCGGTAGAAGTATGGAGATCATTCAAATCAAGAGAAAATGAATTTCCAGAATCGAGTTCTTGATCAGCAATAACCTTAAGCTCCGGAGAAAGATTAATATCATTCACTTCGATATTAAAAAAGATACTATGTTGAGACCTTCCATCATTGCCTGTGATTTTAAAATACCATCTCCCAGCTGCATCAAAAGGAGGTTTCCAATTCAGGAGACCTTTGGAGCTATCAAAGTTTAAATTTTTTGTTTTAGAACACGTATTAGAAGAATCCGCTGAAACTGTATCGTCTGTTCTGGACAAAAGGCAAGTGTAGGACAGTGCTTCTCCATCTTGATCTTTATCTCCTCCAGATTCATCGTTGATATCAATTGGTTTAATAGTAGTATTTTCATTAACAACTATATTTCCTATAGATGCTAACTTAGGTGGCCTATTTCTATCTTCCACTGAGATATTAAAAAACTTAGAATCACTAAATCCTGCAGCAGTTCCTATTATTTTTATTTCGTAAGGACCTGATTGGCTAAAATCTGGTTTCCAATCTAAAACTCCCGTTAGAGGACTAAATCCAACTCCAGGAAGATAAGAGCAAGAAGAAATATTTTGGACATTGTTATCTGGTATCAAATCATAAAAACACTGGTAAGAAATCATCTCCCCAATAGAGGTTTGATCTCCCCCGCTTACGTCATTGGCATCTATTTGTGCCATTTGCGAGTTTTCTTTCACTTTTACATTTGCAAGAGTGATCAATTGTGGTGCCAAGTTATATGTAATAGAAGATTCTTTCTTGGAAACATTTCCTGCTTCATCCTTACACCAGGCATAGATTTTGTATTTCCCTGCCCCCCCAGTGATATCAAAAGTTCCCGGAGAATTATTTAGCCATGTAGAAGGAATATTATCACTTTGGGTTATTTGCCACCCTGTAACCTTAACTTCATCAGAACAGTTGAAGCTGTCTATTTTAACTTTCTTTTCTTTAATAGATTCTGTGTGTTTAAAATCGATAAAGTCAGGGCCAGTTTTATCAATAACATAGACGAGAGGTTCGATAGAGCAAGGTGATTCCTTACCATTTTGATCTACACTCCTAGCATAGAAGCTATAGGAACCTTCTGGAAGTGATGAAAGAGAGACAGTTGTTGGCCCATCGCTAGAATTATTTTCTCCAACTTTTTCAAAGCAGCCAGGATCATTATAAACAATTACTTTTTTACCAGTTTCAACCCCTGTTACTTTAACTTTTGGCGAATCATTTTTTGATGGTGATTTAAAACCACTTCCAAGTTCGATTTTTGATGGTGAGGGGTTAAATTCTAACTTCCATCTATTATCGATATACTTTCTAATAAGATCTCTTTCATTATCAGCAAGAACCCTTTTCCATATCAGAATTTCCCCAAGTTTTCCTTTCCAACTTTTATCTAACTCTTTGTGTATATTTCCAATGATGTAACTTTTGATAAGACTATTATGATTGAAATTTCTAGAACTAGGTAACTGTGCAATAAGTTCATTATTTCTGTAAATCTTTTTCCCTAAAGGATTCTGTCCAGAAATAAAATTCCAACGATAGGGATGATAAGTTGAGATATTGGTATTAAATTTTAATCGACCACCCTGCTGTCTAATATTCCCAAAATCCCAGTAAATAGTATTTCCCCATGGAAGGTGAATGTTAAACCTATTGGCACTATTATCAGGATAAGAAGATAATATTGAACTATAATTTCTTGAATCATTTTTGGAAAAGATAAAGACATCAATATTTTTATTAACCCCAACACCTAATAAGGGTTTGCTCTTAATATTAAGCCAATTTTTTATTCCATCAAATTGTATAAAAGAACGGTCATCTTCCATAACTTTAGTTGGATAATAGGAGTCATTATTTTCTGCCACAGCATCTATGCTATTTCCTGATTTATCTTTCCATTTAGTTACTTTATTATCGTTATTTATAACAAGGGAACTATTATCCTGGGCATCTAACCACCAATGAACATCTCCCATATAAAGAAGACCTTTACTCACAATAGTTTTCTTTTTGTCCTTATTAACGACTTCAATATCTGCCTTCAAAATTTTATTTATTCCATACGAACTTTCTGGCACAAGACACTTAATAAGCTTAGAGCTTTCAGAAATGAGGGGACAAACTTTGCCTCCTATTTTAACAATATTCCCAGAAAGAGAAAAGTTTGTCCCTTTTATTTCGATTTCGGCGCCACCTTTGGAAGACGCCGCCTTAGGAAAAAAAGAAGTTATGGTTGGAGTCATTTCAGTAAAGTTAATATTCCATTTTTTTGCCAGAGAATTTCTGATTCCCATCCTTTGAGAAAAGTTTAAAGCCTTATCATAAATGAGAATTTCCCTTATTTTTCCTTTCCAATAAGGTGCTCCTTGAGACTTTTTTCCTAAATTGAAGCTTAGACCAATTTTGAGACCACCACTTCCGTAATTTTCTGTAGAACCATATTCAGTACTCTTCGTTTCATAAGAGTTCCACTGGTTTTGAGATTTATCTGAACAACTAGAAGACGTTCCTATTATATTTCCTTCACCACATTTTTGATTGCATGAAGTCCCTACTGGGTCTAAACACTTTTCACCTATTAAATCTTGAACTATTTGAACACATTTTTGATTATACCCCGTACATACCTGGTTATAACTATCGCAAACTTGGTTATAACTTGTACATTTTTGGTTATAAGCAGTACATGCCTGATTATAAGTGGCGCACTCTGTATTGTAAGCAGAACACTTCTTATTATAGACATCACAGACCTTCTTATAAGAAGTACATTCTCGGTTGTACTCATCACAAGTCTGGTTATAACTTGCACAGGTTTGATTGTATTCATCACAAACTTGGTTATAAGTAGCACATGTCTTATTATATGAAACACACTTTTTATTATATTCTTTACAATCCCTTTTATACTCTCTACAAGTCCCCCAACTTTTATTTACACAATAGGAATTTCCCCAAATTTTACAGGTTGTATTTTCATGTTTTTTACAACTTGTATTTTTCCAACTTTTACAACTCGTATTTCTATACCTTTTACAGCTCGAGTTTTTCCAAGATTTACACGTTGTATTTTTATATTTTTTGCAACTAGTATTTCTCCACGATTCACAACGTCCTCCTTTATCATTGCTCGTCATTGAAAATCCATCAATCTCAAAGCTAACGTAGGATATTTTATCGTTGCGATAGTTTCCAATCCAGGAATTACTACTCGTAAAGGTCCAACACGTACCTCCTTCATTCGGATTTTCGCAAACTTTAAGTTTTCCACCAGAAGGTACCGAGAGAGAGCTCGCCTGATCTCCCCATCCACTCGGTATGGGTTCACCTGGACAAAATTTCCATTGAGCTCCACGGTAGTAGCTATGCTCATAAAGAATTGCACATTTATTGGTACTTTCGTTTTTATAGCTTTTACAGGTTGTATTTTCCCACTGACGACAGCTAGTATTTCGATAAGTTTTACAACTCGTATTTTTCCACGATTTACAAGTATCATTAACATAGGTTTTACATGTTCCATCTTTGTAGGTTTTGCATGTTCCATTTTTGTATGATTTACAAGTTGTGTTTTCGTACTTAGTACAACGATCCTTATAAGTCATCGTTGTCTTAGGAGTAAAAAACATGTTGTCTTTTCCATGAAGCTTGAAAGCTTGCTCCGCACTGCCATTACAATCGCCAAGAACAACTTTCCCATTTTTAAATTCCCAACATTTTCCTAATTGGCCAACACTTTTAATTGTTGACATCCCCTGTCCTTGATACTCAATTTTCCATCCTTGCTCTTCTCCTTCATGACAATCCCTAAATTTTAGAACACCGTCACTTCCATCAAGGCATCTCTTTTTGTCTTCACAACATTTATTTGAAATAACTTTATATTTACCCTGTTGGATCATTTTGTTATTTTGGACAAGAGCAAAGCCTTGCTGATCAGACATAATTTCAACAATATGATTATCTTTTAAAGGAAAAGTATCCATTTTTATAGACGGGATAGCTGAACCATAAACATTCCATGACTGATCACTGCTTTTTTCAAGTCGATAACCGTCTAGCGACAAGTCTCTTTGAAAGGAAAGAGGGTTGCTATTGTTTGTGCTTGAGGGATCACTTTCTAAAACAACAAAAAGGCTATGTTCTTTACTCCCTTCAGGAATGATATTTCTAGCGCCTCCATAAGTCAGAGAACCTCCACCAAACTGAACATAATTACCAATTTGATCCCCTTTAAATGTAACAGAACCACTTAAAGGTTTTAAGTGATGTTCATTTCCACTTTTATCTCTCCACTCTGTTACCCTCTCATTGTCCACTGAAATATTATTGGAGTCTGCGGAATCAAGCCATAATTTTGATTTTCCAACGTAAGTAAACCCATTTGTGAATTCTATTGGTTTCCCTTCTGGTTTTTTCACAATGACATTGAAACTAGAGACTTTATCTACACCCTCAGGGTTTTCAGGAACCTTGCAAATTATTTCAGTACTGCTTTCTGAAATAATTTCACAACTTACACCACCAATAGTGACTATATTACCAAAATCAGAAAAGTTAGACCCTTTTAAAATGATCTCTTCTCCACCTTCTCCGGCACCCATATTAGGACTCACTAAAGAAAGCCTTGGGTAATCAGAGAGGCCCCACTTTCTTTTAAGAGCTTTTTGAATAATGGATGTTTCTTTATCTGTAAGGTTCCTTTTGTAAAGAAGGACTTCTCCAATATCTCCTTTATACTTATGGTTATAAGAGTCTCGCCCTTTCCCTAAATAAAGTTTGTCCGTTTTACCTCTTGCATCTAATTTCCCAATACTTCGCTTATCAAAACCTATAGGAGAAGATACTCCATCAACTTGAAGTGAAGTTTCTTTATTTTCTTGCTTTAATGTAGAAAGGTAAAAATTATTTAAAGCAACGCCCACTCGAGGCGCAGTCGTACAATGTTTACAAGTGGGGCCATCAATTCCAGTTCTAAAACCTTCTTTATCAAAATAAAGACCAAACCATGCTTTTTTATCACCTAAAATGCCATTAGCATTATACCCTCTACCATGTTCAGGACTCACCCCATAACCAGTTGGCCTTCCTAAAAAGAAAAAAGTTGATTCTCCTTTATCAGTATCCAGTACATCTTGCCATTCCACATCGTCCAAACTGAAATAATCATCAGAACCATCAAAAGAAATAACGGACCTACCTTCAAAATCCTGAGGTATTAATTTTGGAGGATTTATCGACCTGGCATTTCTTTTTTCACCAGATTTATCGAGCCACGATTCTATAAGCCCCGAAGTATTTAAAGTATCCGGGCTGACACTACGAGGATCGTCAGCATCAAACCAAAGACCAGGACGGCCTATATAAGCTAATCCTTTTACCAAACGTTGATCCTGTTCAACAGGATGAATAATCGCAATATCTTTGAGAGAAATTTTATCTGCTCCATCTGGGTTTTCAGGTATTCGGCAAACAATACGAGAACCAAACTCACTTAGTACCTCGCAATCTTTCCCTCCAATTTTTACTTTATTATCTTTAGGAGCGAAAGAACCATAAATTGAAAGCTCTTCTCCTCCAAAACTGTTAACCATTTCAGGCCATATCAATGGTTTTACCTTTTCTAATCTATGTCCCCATTTTTTAGCTAAATAATAATCTAGGGAAATACGCTCTCTATTATTAAGGGCCTTAGGAAAAACTAAAACTTCTTTAACATCTAGATTACCCTTATATAAATTTTGATCATGTCCTATGGAACCTATATCAAAAAAGCTATGGGAGCTATTTCCAACATTTTCGGTAAAGGCTTCTCCACTTTGCCATCCATTAATATGAGATGTTGATTTAAAATTTTTATCAGACCTAAGGGTCGTTATATAAGATTTAAAATTCTCATTTTTTAAGGTGAGAGTATCAACTAAACCAGTTATTCCGTTAGATACACCACTTTTCCCGTTTACATTAAGACCAGCAAAACGGTCCCATCCATTATTATCAGTTCCCCAAAGGGCCATATTGGTTTGGGAGGCATGCGGTTTAAAAACAAAAACCACGGTAACATCTGGAGTTGTTTCTCGACTAATATTAACTCCATTGGCCCTTAGAAAAGATTTTTTAAACGTTAAGTGACTCTCTTCTGGCTTAGACTCAGGAATTAAAAGTGGTGGATTACCACTTATAAATTTAGCATGATTACTTTTTCCACTTCTATCCTTCCAGCATTTCACAGATTTATTTAATCCAGTTGCAGAAGAAAGGGAGCAATTCAAATCACTAAAGAGAGAATCTTTCTTTTTAGCGTCTAACCAAAGAAGAGTATCCCCTGTATAGGTAAAAGAACCTGGAAGTAATTTTTTAGTGCCAGCTAAAGATATTTCAACGTCTTCGACCGAAACTCCAAATGGTCCCATTGGTCCTCTAGGGACTATACAAGAAACAGAAGTCCTAGATTCTTTATTTACTGAACAAGGCCTATTCCCAATTTTTATACTATTACCAGTTTTGGAAAAGCCTTTCCCGTTAATCGTAAGAATTGAGCCACCCAAACCACGGTCACTTTGATGAGAAAAGCTCTCAATTTCAGGTTCAATACGAAGGTTATAATTTAAAGAAAGATTAGTACAAGGTGATTTATTTCCTCCCTCATCAGTGATTAAACCAAAGAAGTCCTTCCTTCCATTGTCCGTACCATCATCACTAAATTTGATATTTTTAATTTCAAAAGAACCATCTTGTATTTTTCCTGATCCAATCGATGTAGATTGGCATGTTTTTTCTAAAAATATATCTATTTTAGATCCCTCTTCATTGAAAAGCTTTTCACCTTTAATAATAGGGTTCGTGATTGGAGATATTTCACCGACCTTAGGAGAAATCAACTGTAAATTCTGAGATATTATAGGAGGTGTTCCATCTAGAACCTTTATAGTAAAGAGTTTGGAATTAGTTTGTCCACCGTCATTAACGGTGATTTTAAATTCATAATTCCCTTTTTGTCCTTGTGAGGTTGTCCAATTAATTTCCCCTTTGGATGTATCAATTTTCAGACCCTTAAGGGTATTACATTTTTTAATATTGGAAACAGCATTATCTAAAGATTGGTCATAAAAGCAGGAGTAAATTAATTGGTCACCATCAGTATCTTTTGTTGTTTTAGTATTGAGATCTTTAATACTTACAACTTTTATGGCCTTCGTTTCCTTAATTGATTGAGATTGGGACTTAAGATCCTCTAAAACTGGTGGTGCATTAACTCCATGAGTTTGAACAACAAATATTTTAGAATCTATTGAATCAATTTCTTTACCATCAAGGAATCTTTTCCCTCCATCTGAAGCTGTAATTTTAAATTCATAAAGTCCTTTTTGACCAGGACCTAATTTCCAAGAAAAGCTACCTGTATTTTTATTAAAGCTTACTCCCGAAAGGGTACTACATTGTTTGTCATTAAATACAAGTCCATCTCTAATTTGATCAAAAAAGCAGGTATATTTAATGACATCCCCATCTTGATCCTTATCAGAATTAGTAGTCGAATCTACTGAATCAAATTGGATATGAGTTTTATTTACATAAGCGACATGACTTTTTAAATCAGATAACTTGGGTACCCTATTAGAGTTTTTGAGAGTAATTTTTAAAACTTTATTGTCACTTTCAGATTTAAACTTAGGATCATTAGAGACGTCATAGCCTTTTATCTTTAACGCGAACCTTTTTTCAATATTTTGACTATCCAGAAGATTGAAATCTGGATTCCATTTCATAACACCTGTTTTCTTATTGAGTGTAATACCAATCGTGCTGCAATTTTTGTTAGTTTCCACAAGTGTACATTCATAATTTACATTTTCTCCATCACTGTCTAAATCATTGCCTAAAATAGTATTAATATCATAATTAAACTCTTCTCCCTCTCTTAAATCTTGATCCGGTAAATTCGCTAAAATAGGTGGTTGATTAACTTTTACTGAAGTCACGGCCCTTGAAGTTGTCCTTCTTCTCGTGGAAGGGGCGGTAGAATGGTCCATGGTTGAACGTTGACTTGCAACTTTTTTTGAAGACCCTTCAGGAAGATAAGTTAATTTTTCCGTGAAATAAATCTGTTTTTCGAAACTCCCCTCATTTAAAATAATATTAAGCTGAATGGCCGAAGGCATAGGCCCTGAAAAAGTAAATGTTGGAATTTTACAAATAATTCTAGTTTTACTTTCTGAAAGAATTTCACATTCTTCCTCTCCAACTTTTACGGTGTTACCAGAAGCTTTAAAGTCTATCCCTTTGATATCTAGATTTTCCCCACCACCTGCTTCAAGCGGTGAAAAAGTTGTCTCTATATTGGAGTCAAGGGTATGGCCCCATTTTCTTGAGAGATAATGTTCCAAAAGCTGTCTTTCATTTCCAAGAATGGCCTTATCAAATACAAGAATTTCTTTGAGTTCCATTTTTCCCGAATAGACGTCATTCATATTTCCAATGCCGCCTATATCAAAATGCCCATGACCATTGCTTCCACGAACCTCCTTAAAATTTGTTTTTTTGTGTCCGTTAATAAAGATTGAAGATTCTTTATTAGTTCCTTTTCTGAAAACTGTCATAAAAGACTTAGTTCCTGGAGTTTCTACAAGAAGAGGTATCTTATGAAAACTTTTATCATAGTCTCCAGAATTAAAACCAGTTCCAATTCCTGTATCACGATCGTGATCATCCCATCCTATAAGAGCGAATCTGTCATATCCTCCATTATCATTACCCCAAAGAGAGTTATTAATGGTTTTTTGAGGAATCTTTAGAGTTAAAATATCTCCTGTTTCATTTTTGCCGACTCTTCTCAACGAAATTTTATCACCTTCTAAAAGGTTCACCTTCTTACTTTCAGAAGATATTTGAAAAGTTTCAAAAAAGTCGTGAATAATGAGTTCTTCTGATTCAGCACCGACCTTTTTTAAATTAAACTTTCTTACCCGGTGATAATTATTACGTCCACCTGTACGAGCTCCAAGCCCTAAATAAGTTCCACTTCTCGATCGAGACTTGTTATCTCTAAATTCCTTCTTTAGCTCACCATCAATGGAAATTTTAATAGTTTTATTATTGTAAGTTATTTTAACACTATGCCATTTTTTATCATCTATATTAGAAAGTCCTGTGTTAAATAAACTTTCACCAGAATACCTAAGCATCAGTTTATCATGATACTCTGAGAGGCCTATGATATATCCATTTTTGGTGTTAGTTTCGCTTGTCGGAACACCATTATTGAAAAAGTAAAAATAGGTTGCATCAGCACCATTTCCCCAACCTGCTTGATATTCAAATGTTACTTCAAAATGATCTGTAATATTGAGATTGGGGATCTGGTAATTTATTTGTCCATTTTGATTGTTTCTATTTCGGGTAAGCTCAATACACATTGTTTTTTCATTACAAGTTCCTTCATTCATTTGGTTTTTAGGAATATTTCCTTTAAGCTCTCCACCAAAGGGCAAGGTACCAGGTTTAACCTTTTTACTATTTTTTAAAACAATAAAATCTCCATTTTCTAAACCTCCTCCATTGATATCTGCATATGAAAAAATTTCATCATTGGTTAATTCTTTTCTATCCTGAATTAATATATTAGAACTATCAATTCCCATATAATTATCATTTTCGTCTTTGAAAGAAATGACATTTTTTCCTAAAGACTCTTTAAAGACCATGACAATAGTACTATCTGGCATTACGCTGCGAGAGATATTAAGTCCAGAAGAGCGTAAAACAGCAGATGGGAAATAAACAAAGGGCCTATCCCCAGAGTTCGCATTGTAAAAAGGATATTGAAAACCTGAAACGGCCTTAGCATTTTTATTATTTCCACTTCTATCTTCCCAACACTTAACTTCTTTTTTAATACTATTAATCGTTGGTTTAGAACAATTTGAATCTGAATAAAGAGAATTGACATCTAAAGCATCAAGCCAAAGGCGGCTTCCTCTGATATAGGTAAATCCCATTGGAATTAATTTTTTCTTACTTCCGTCTGTTATAAGAATATCTACATCTGAAATGTTATCTTCTTGATCATCAAAAATGGGAGCTCGACATCGATAAGTATCTGGCCCTTGATATGTTCTATTGCAAGCTCGTCCTCCAATTTTAATGAGAGTATTGGATGTAAAAGGCCCTCCTTCAAAAGTTATTTCACTCCCGCCATCAGTATTATCACTTACTGGATAAAACTTTGTAATATCAAACTTATATTCATTTAATATAAAATCATCTTTAGTTAGTTCATTAACACCTAATAATTTAATGTTTAAGTCTTCCTCTTTATTACCAGAAAGATCTATATGGATATTAGTAACCCCACCCCCGTAAGACCATTTTATTTGTGGAAGAC